>NZ_CP016076.1:5461809-5793618 GCF_001941625.1 Actinoalloteichus fjordicus | reverse complement strand
TTCACGAGGAAGCCCCGAGTGTCCACAGCGGGAACAGGGATGGCAGGAACGCCCTCGCGTACGCCGGGAAGATGTCGCCCGCCCGGACTTTCGGATGCGGCAGCGGGGGACACCCCCGCGTACGCGGGGAAGATCCGGTCGACGGTGCTCCGGAGGGCCTGCTGCCGGGAACACCCCCGCGTACGCGGGGAAGATATCGGCGATGGCGGGCAGCGCGGGCTCACCGTGGGAACACCCCCGCGTACGCGGGGAAGACCTGGGAGTGCATCGACCATCGCCGCCGCCCCCTTGGAACACCCCCGCGTACGCGGGGAAGACGCCGTGCCCCTCATCACGCCGTTCCACCACATGGGAACACCCCCGCGTACGCGGGGAAGACCCTTGCTGACCTGCTGGTCTACCGGCGGGTAACCGGATTCTCGTTCACTTCGGATGAGTCTCGATGTCGATCACATTGCCGGGACGAACGCGACTGATAGACGACGTCTCGCTTGCCGCCTGCATCCCGGCGGTCTCGCGCCGATCGGGGAAGTCGACCGGCCGCCGTCCCGCCGGGGCGCTCAGCCTCGCCCGGCCGCCGAGCCCGGCGGCCCGTCGGCGGGCACCCAGGACGGCGGGCGCTTCTCGGCGAAGGCCCGCATGCCCTCCTGCCCCTCCGCTCCTGCGAAGTGGCGTGCCGAGAGCGCCAGCATGTCGGCGAACTCCTCCGTGAGCCGGCCCGATCGAGGGCTGCGCAGCATCGCCTTGGTCGCGGCCAGCGCCGCCGGTCCGCCCGCCGCCAGCATGCGCGTCATCCGGCTGACCTCGGCGTCGAGATCCTCGGCGGCCACGGCCGAGTTCAGCAGTCCGATGTCGACGGCCCGCGCGGCGTCGAAGGTCTCGCCGGTGAGGAACAGCTCGTGGGCGGCCCTGGCCGCGAGCCGAGGCAGGACGGTCACCGAGATGACGGCGGGCACCACTCCGAGTCGCACCTCGGAGAAGGCGAAGGTCGCCGTGTCGGCGGCCACCGCGATGTCGGCGGCGGCCACGAGGCCGACCCCGCCTGCCCGCGCCGGTCCGGCGAGTCGGGCGACGACCGGCGTGGGGCTGGTCCAGATCAGCTCCAGCAGCTCCGGGAACTCGTTCACGCCCTGATCCGCCGCGCCCGCACCCCTGGACTCCCGCAGGTCCATGCCGGAGCAGAACACCGGGCCGGTGTGGTCGAGCACGATGACGCGCACCGACTCGTCGGCGATGTCCGCGATCAGCAGGTCACGCAGTTCGCGACGCAGCCGGGCGGACAGCGCGTTGCGGTTGTGCGGGGAGTCCAGGGTGATCGTCGCCGTGCCGTCCGCGACGCGATGCCGCACGAGGTTCTCGGTCATCTGGCCGACCCTAGGCGACCGGGACGTGCTCTCGGCAGGAGTGCGTGGCGACTCGGGGACGCCGATTCGTCGATCTCCGCAGGCGTGGTGGGCGGCCTACCCCTGAACCTCGGACTGCTCGGCCGTGCCCGAGCCGTCGAGCCCCTCCAGCCTGCCGACAGCCGACAGCCGCCCCGAGCAGCCGCGACGGCGGGAATCCGAGCCGGTGACACCCGTCCGGCCTCAGCCTGACGAGCGAGCCGCCGCCGCGTAGCGGTCCAGGACCAGGTCGACCAGCTCCGGTGCCGCGCCCATCGGCTCGGCGAGCACGGCGGCAGGCTCATCGGCCCGGACCCCCTCGATCACCCGGTTCAGCAGCAGTCCTGGGGCGAGGAACCACGGGGCGACCGCGATCCGTTCGGCACCGGCCGCGCGCAGCTCGGCGACGGCCTCGGCGGCGGTGGGGCCGGTCGCCGAGGCGAATGCGGGCACCACTCCTGCCCAGCCGTGGTGCCGTGCCCAGTCTTCGGCCACCCGACGCACCAGGGAGTTCGACTGCTCCTGCGAGGAGCCCGCGCCCGCGAGCACCACGCCGACCTCCGGCGTGCCCGGCCGGATGCCCGCCTCGGCCAGCCTGCGCAGCGCCGCCGACTCCAGCCGCTCATCCGGCCCGAGGACGTCGGCGACCGCCACCCGCAGCGACGGTCGACGGCGGCGGGCCCGCTCGACGGCGGTCGGGATGTCCACCCCGGCGTGATAGGCGTGGCCCAGCAGCAGGGGCACTAGCACCGACTCCGTGTCGACCTCGTCGAGCACCTCGTCGAGCGGCGGCGCCGACAGTTCGAGGTAGGCGGGCAGCACCGGCATGGAAGGCCGTGCTCGGCGCAGACCCGCCACGAGGCTGTCGATCGTCGCGGGCGAACGAGGATCTCGGCTGCCGTGCGCCACGGCCACCAGCGTCGGACTCACAAGCCTCGGCCTTCTCTGCATCGGACTTCTCGGTGTCGGACTTCTCTGCGTCGGACCTGGCGGTGTCGACCCTGTCGAGCCGTCTCCGCCTCGAACACGTCAGCGCCGGGCAGCCCGCCGCGTCCGGTCCCCAGACGGCACGGCCTCGACTACACCACCCCCGACAGGCCCCTGGCGAGCAGTATCCGACGCTCCAGCGGCCGGAACACCAGCAGGTCCACGCTCACGCCCACGAGCAGGATCAACAGGATGGCGGCCAGGACGCCCGGCATGTCGTTGAACGAGCGGGCCTGCTCGAGGGTCTGGCCGAGGCCGATGCCGAGCTGCGGCGAGGCCGCGATCAGCTCGGCGGCCATCAGCGAGCGCCAGGAGAACGCCCAGCCCTGTTTGCAGCCCGCCAGGTAACCGGGCAGCGCCGCCGGGAGCAGGATGTGGCGGGCGCCGGAGATCCGGCCCGCTCCCATCGCCTGACCGGCCCTGGTCAGGATCGGCGGCACCTGATCGACGCCCGCGACCAGGCCGTTGATCACCGAGGGCACCGAGCCGAGCAGGACCACCGCGAAGATCGTCGTCGGCGTCAGCCCGAACCAGAGCACGGCGGCGGGCACCCAGGCCACCGAGGGCAGGCTCTGCAGGCCGGTGATCACCGGGCCGACGGCGGCGCGGACCACCCGCACCCTGGCCACCAGCAGCCCCAGCGGGGTCGCCACCGCGACGGCGATCAGGAAGCCGAGGATCGCCCGATGCAGCGAGGTCCACAGCACCGGGAAGATCTCCCCGGTCCGCACCATGCCCCAGATCTCGGTACCGACCGCAGCGGGAGCGGGCAGTCGGAACTCCGGCCACAGCGCCAACGCCCATAACCCCTGCCAGATCGCCAGCAGCAGGCCGATGGCCACGAGCGGCGGCAGCACCCCGGACAGGGCCCGTCGCCAGGCGGGCGGACGGCGCTCCGCCGGGGTGTCGAGGGCGTCGAGACCCGCGCCGACCCGGCCGAGGTCGATCGTCTCCACCGGCGAGCGATCCGACGGGCCCGGCCGTTGGTCGATGTCAGGCTCGGGCATGGCTGGAGATCACCTCCCGGAGCCGGTCGGTGATCTCCTCGACCAGGGTCTCGCTGCCGTCGGAGGACCACTCCTGCACGACCCGACCCGGCCGCGAGGACAGCAGCACGACCCGCTGGGCCAGCCGGACCGCCTCCCGCACGTCGTGCGTGACGAACAGCACCGAGGTGCCGGTGGCTCGCCACACGCGGAGCAGCTCCGCCTGAAGCACGTCGCGGGTGATGGCGTCCAGGGCGCCGAAGGGCTCGTCCATCAGAAGCAGCCGATGCGCCGCGACCTCGGCGGCGCCCGCGTCGTGGCCTGGGCGGGCCGGGCCGCTGCCCGATCCCGCCGGGGCCGCGCCTGCCCGGCGCCCGCGGACGCCGTCCCGGTGAACCGCCGTGCTCTGCGCTCGCCCCGGCGCCCCGGAGCCGTTCGGCGTGCCCGAGGTCGCGCCCCCGCCTGCTGAGCCGGTCGGGACGACCCCGTCGGTCGACCCGTCCGGGGCGTGGCCCGTGGAGGCCAGCGCCCTGGCCAGGGCAACTCGCTGCCGCATCCCGCCGGACAGCTCATGCGGGCGCTTGTCCCCCTGCCCGCCCAGCCGCACCAGTTCCAGCAGCTCCGAGGCACGGGCCCGCCTCGGCGCCGCCCGCATCCCCGCCAGCCGCAGCGGCAGCTCCACGTTGCGTCGCGCCGTCAGCCACGGCATCAGCGCGGGCTCCTGGAACATCACCGCAGGCCGCGAGGTGTTGATCGTGACCGTCCCCGAGGTGGGCTGGTCGAGCCGCGCGAGCAGGTTGAGCAGCGTCGTCTTGCCGCACCCCGAGGCGCCCAGCAGGCAGACGAACTCGCCCGGCGTCACCGTCAGGTCGACCCCGTCCAGGGCCACCACCGCGTCCTGGCCGTGCCCGAACTGCTTGACCACCTTCGACACCGAGACCGCCGGTCGACTGTGGGCGTCGAGGTCCGTCTCGTCCGTGAGCGTCACCGTCATGCCTGCTCCTCGATCCTTCTCCGATCAGGACTCGTCGTCCAGGCCCGCGTCGTCGACCGGTTCCTCACCCAGTTCGGCCAGGACTCGGTTGAGCGGCCGCAGGTCGCTGAAGGCGGTCAACTCGGGTGCCTCGTCCAGCAGGCCCGCGTCGACGGAGTTCTCCGCGAGCTGCGGGAAGCCTGCGGCGTCCGGGTCCCAGGTCGGCTCGATGTTCTCCCAGGCCCGGTCCACCACGGCCTCCTCCAGCGGGTTGCCGGTCAGCCGCGCCAGCTCCTCGTTCGCGGCGTTCTTGGCCTCCTCGGGGTTCTCCCGCGCCCACCGGACGGTCTCGACGTGGGCCCGCAGGATCGCCTCGACCGTCTCCGGGTGCGCCCGCAGGAACTCGGTCCGGGCGATGATCACCGTGGTGGGGAAGCGGCCGTCCGGCCACTCGTCCCGCTCGTCCACCAGCACCTCGGCGTCGGCCTCGATGACGAGGCGGGACGACCACGGCTCCGGCAGCCAGCCGCCGTCCAGCTGGCCGTCGCGGAACAGCGCCAGCGTCTCCGCGTTGTCCACATTGGAGACCTCGATCTGATCCGCGCCGGGTCCCTGCTCGATGTCGTTGTCGAACAGCCATTTCTTCGCCGCGACGTCCTGAGTGTTCGCGAGCTGCGGGGTGGCGATCGTGCCGCCGCGCAGGTCGTCGACCGACTCGATCTCCGGGGCGACGACGAGCTGGGCGCCGCCCGAGGTGACGCCCGCGATCAGCCGGGTGTGCGTGCCGTCGGACTGCTCGTAGGCGCTCAACGGCGGATTGGAGCCGATGAACTGGATGTCGAGGGAGTCGCCGAGCAGACCGTTGACGGCGTCCGGACCCGCGTTGAACGTGTGGGTCTCCAGCCGGGTGTCGCCCAGCGCCTCCTCGAAACGGCCCTCGCTGACGCCGATCAGCGCCGACCAGTGGGTGATGTTCGGGAAGTACCCGAGGTTGACCACGTCCGCCGGACCTTGATCGGCGGCTCCGGCGGTCTGCTCGGCGGGTTCCCGCTCGAGCCGCGAACACCCGGACAGGATCAGTGCGATCGGCACCACCAGCGCGGCGGAGACCGCGCGGCGCAGGCCTGGAGGAGACGGGTCCATCTGTCAGCCTTCCCTGATCCTGTTGAAGCCTTCGCCCTCGCGGCGAAGGGGCGTGGAATCGGCTCGCCGCCGACGGTTCGGCGGCGAGCACGTCTCCGATGTGGTGTCTGTCAGCGGCTCGCAGTCGCCCGATCGGCGTGTTCAGCACCCGTCACCGGCTCGTCGCGGAGCCCCGGCACGGCAGGCTCGGCGGCGTCCGCCGTCTCCTGCAGGGCTCGCAGCGGCACCCCGACGAGGCCCGCGGCCAGCGTGTTCCCCTCGGCGGGGTCGATGATCAGCAGCGCCCCGGTCCGCCTGCTGATCGCGTAGTCGTCCACCGGCAGCGGATCGGCCGTGCGCAGCGACACCCGGCCGATCTCGTTGAGCCGCAGCTCCTCGGGGGCGGCCACCGACACCAGCCGCTGTTCGTCGAAGCGGACGACCAGCTCCGAGACCACCGCCTGCGTCGTGCGGGCGCCGTGCTTGACGAGCACCCGCGCGCCGGGTCGCAACGGCTTCTCCGCCAGCCAGCACACCGTGGTGTCGATCTCCGTCACCGCCTGCGGCGCCTCGGCGACGTCGCTGATCAGGTCGCCCCGGCCGATGTCCAGCTCGTCGGCGAGCAGCAGCGTCACCGACCGGCCAGCCACCGCCTCGTCCAGCGGCCCGTCCGAGGTGTCGATGCGGGTCACGCGGCTGCGCAGCCCGGCAGGCTGCACACTCACCTCGTCACCCGGCCGGATGACGCCCGCCGCGACCTGGCCCGCATAACCGCGATAGTCGGGATGTTCCGCCGTGCGGGGGCGGATCACGTACTGCACGGCGAATCGGAACGGCACGTCGTGCGGGTCCGGCGCCACTGGCACCGTCTCCAGGTGATCGAGCAGCGTCGGGCCCGCGTACCAGGGTGTTCTGGTGGAGGCGGTCACCACGTTGTCCCCGACGAGCGCGGAGACCGGGATCGACACCACCGCGTCGGAGGCATAGCCCAGCGCGGCGGCGTGGGCGGCGAACTCGGCGCTGATGGTGCGGAAGGCGGCCTCGTCGTAGTCGATCAGGTCGATCTTGTTCACGGCCAGCACCAGTCTCGGGACGCCCAGCAGCGCCACCACGGCGGCGTGCCGACGGGTCTGCTCGACCACGCCCCGGCGGGCGTCCACCAGCAGGATCGCCAGCTGGGCGGTGGACGCCCCGGTGACGGTGTTCCGCGTGTACTGGACGTGGCCTGGGGTGTCGGCCAGCACGAACGACCGGCGGGGGGTGGCGAAGTACCGGTAGGCGACGTCGATGGTGATGCCCTGTTCCCGTTCGGCCCGCAGGCCGTCGACCAGCAGCGACAGATCCGGCTCGGCCAGACCGCGCGCCGTGCTCACCCGGTGGACCGCCTCGAGCTGATCCGCCAGCACCGACTTCGTGTCGTGCAGCAGCCTGCCGACCAGCGTGGACTTGCCGTCGTCGACGCTGCCCGCCGTGGCCAGCCGAAGAGAGTCGATCTGCTCGCCGGCGCTCATCAGAAGTAGCCCTCTCGTTTCCGGTCCTCCATCGCGGCCTCCGACATCCGGTCGTCGGCCCTGGTGGCCCCGCGCTCGGTGAGCCTGCTCGCAGCCACCTCGGCGATCACCTCGGCGACCGTGCTCGCCGAGGACTCCACCGCGCCCGTGCAGGAGCCGTCGCCCACCGTGCGATAGCGGATGAGGCGCTCGACGACCTCCTCGTCCGCCCGAGGGCCGCCCCACGGCCCGGCGGCCAGCAGCATCCCGTCGCGGAGGTGGACCTCGCGGCGGTGTGCGTAATAGATCGAGGGCAGCTCGATGCCCTCCCGCTCGATGTAGTTCCAGACGTCGAGCTCGGTCCAGTTCGACAGCGGGAACACCCGGACGTGCTCACCGGGCCGATGCCTGCCGTTGTAGAGGTTCCACAGCTCCGGGCGTTGTCGGCGCGGCTCCCACTGGCCGAAGGCGTTGCGCAGGCTGAAGATGCGCTCCTTGGCTCTGGCCCGCTCCTCGTCGCGCCGCCCGCCGCCGAAGACGGCGTCGAACCGCTGCTCGGCGATGCTGTCCAGCAGCGGCACCGTCTGGAGCGGGTTGCGGGTGCCGTCGGGCCGTTCGGTCAGCCTGCCGTCGTCGATCCAGTCCTGGACGTGGGCCACTTCCAGCCGCAGCCCGTGCTCGGCGACCAGCCGGTCCCGGAACTCGATGACCTCGGGGAAGTTGTGGCCGGTGTCCACATGCAGCAGGGCGAAGGGCACCGGCGCGGGCCAGAACGCCTTGCGGGCCAGGTGGACCAGCACCGTGGAGTCCTTGCCGCCGGAGAACAGCACCACCGGCCGGTCGAACTCGCCTGCCACCTCGCGGAAGACGTGAATCGCCTCGGACTCCAGCGTGTCCAGCCCGGAGAGCGTCCTGTTCGGCGTCGCCGCCCGAGCGTGCACCGTCTCGGGCTCGGCGGTCGTCCCGGTCGTCGGTGCGGTGTTCATCTGCCCCCTCATCCGTGTAATCCGCACTCGGTCTTGGTGCTGCCCGCCCACCGGCCGCTGCGCGGATCGGCACCGGGCGCGGGCCTGCTCGTGCACGGCTGACAGCCGATCGAGGGATAGCCCGCCGACACCAGTGGGTTCACCAGCACGCCGTTCTCCTCGATGTAGTGCGCCATGTCGTCGTCCGACCACGCCGCCAGCGGATTGACCTTCACCAGGCCGTGCCGCTCGTCGAACGTCACGAGCGGGGTGTTCGCCCTGGTCGGCGCCTCCACCCGACGAACGCCGGTGACCCAGGCCCGATACCCGGCCAGCGTTCGGCGCAGCGGCTCGACCTTGCGCAGCGCGCAGCAGCGATCCGGGTTCGACGCGAACAGTCGAGGGCCCTCGTCGGCGTCCTGCTCGGCGACCGTCCTGCTCGCCGTGGCCTCCACGATCCGCAGCGGATACACCGAGGCCACCGCGTCCCGGGTGCCCAGCGTCTCGGCGAAGTGGTAGCCGGTCTCCAGGAAGAGCACGTCGACGCCGGGGCGGGCCCTGGTCGCCAGGTCGATCAATACCGCGTCCTGCATGTTCGAGGCGACGATCCACTCCGCGCCGAACGTCCGCGCCGTCCAGGCCAGTGCCTCGGCGGCGGTCGCCTCGGCGCCTGCTCCGCCGCCCGATCCGGCAAGCAGTTCGGCCCCCTCAGCAGCCAGTCGCCTGCCCTGCTCGATTCGTCTCTCGGTCTCCACACTCATCCCGACGACCTCGCCTCTCTTCGAGCCTGTCCTCGGTCCGGTTCCGTGTCGTTCGTGCCTGCCTGCCCGGCGGAGTCGCCCGCCGCCGAGACCGTCGTGTCGGTCGGTTCCGGCGAGCGGCCGTCCCGGTCCTGTTCGGCGACCGAGGGACCCGCGCCGCCGCGCGGCCGCAGACCCACCATGCGGACGACGAACACCCGCCGACAGCCCGCGCAGAGCCAGGCGCCAGCGGGCTCCTCCTCGGGAATCAGGTCCTCCTCCGCGCAGTACGGGCAGTGGAACGGCACCGCCCGGCCCTGGCCGCCGACGGCCTCGAACGGCGTGTCGGCGCTCACCGGAGTTCGGCCTCCTCCGCGCGCAGCACCCACTGCGCGAAGCGCTCACCCTCCTGGCGCGCGGCCAGATACCGGCGCACCAGCCGTTCCACGTAGTCGGTCAGCTCCTCCGAGGTGACCTTGTGGCCGCGCAGCTTGCGGCCGAAGCCGGAGTCGAGCCCCAGCCCGCCGCCCAGATGCACCTGGAAGCCCTCGACCTGCGCGCCGTCGGCGTCGGTGACGATCTGTCCCTTGAGGCCGATGTCGGCGACCTGCGTGCGAGCACAGGCGTTCGGGCAGCCGTTGAGGTTCACCGTGACCGGATCGGTGATGCCCGCCTGCACGTCAGCCAGCCGTTGCTCCAGCTCCTCGACCAGCCGGATCGCGCGCGCCTTGGTCTCGACGATGGCGAGCTTGCAGAACTCCAGCCCGGTGCACGCCATCACGCCCCGCCGCCACGGCGAGGGATCGCTGTGCAGCCCCAGACTCGTCATCTCCTCCTGGAGCGAGGCCAGTTCGGCCTCCGGGACGTCCAGGACCAGCAGGTTCTGATGCACCGTGGTGCGCACCCGCCGTGATCCGACCCGCTCGGCCGCCTTCGCCACCCCGACGAGCGTGGAGCCGGAGACCCGGCCCGCGGCCGAGGCGAAGCCGACATAGTGCTGTCCGTCCCGCTGCCGGTGGATGCCGAGGTGATCGCGATGCGCGTCCGGCGTCGGCGGCTCCGGGCCGTCCAGCAGGCTGCGCCGCAGATACTGCTGCTCCAGGACCTCGCGGAACCGCTCGGCGCCCCAGTCGGCGACGAGGAACTTCAGTCGCGCCCGGTGCCGCAGCCTGCGATAGCCGTAGTCCCGAAAGATCTGGGCGATGCCGTGCCAGACGTCCGGCACCTCGTCCAGCGGTATCCAGGCGCCCAGCCGGACGGCCAGCTTCGGGTTGGTGGACAGCCCGCCGCCGACCCAGAGGTCGAAGCCCGGCCCGTGCTCCGGGTGCTCCACGCCGACGAAGGACACGCAGTTCGTCTCGTGCACCACGTCCTGGCGGGGCGAGCCGGAGATGGCCGACTTGAACTTGCGTGGCAGATTGGACAGCGTCGGATCGCCGATGTAGCGCCGGGTGATCTCCTCGATCGCCGGGGTGCCGTCGATGATCTCGTCGTCGGCGACGCCCGCCACCGGCGAGCCGAGGACCACGCGCGGGCAGTCGCCGCAGGCCTCGGTGGTGGACAGCCCCACCGCCTCCAGAGTGGACCAGATCGCGGGCATGTCCTCGATCCGGACCCAGTGCAGCTGGATGTTCTGCCGGTCGGTCAGATCGGCGCTGTCGCGCGCGTAGGTCTGCGAGATCTCGCCGATCGCGCGGAGCTGGGCGGTCGTGAGCAGACCGCCGTCGACGCGCACCCGCAGCATGAAGTACTCGTCGTCGAGCTCCTCGGGTTCGAGGATCGCGGTGCGGCCGCCGTCGATTCCGGGCCGCCGCTGGGTGTAGAGGCCCCACCAGCGGAAGCGGCCGCGCAGGTCGCCGGGGTCGATGGAGTCGAAGCCGTTCTTAGCGTAGATCGACTCGATCCGGGCCCGCACGTTGAGCGGGTTGTCGTCCTTCTTGGACCGTTCGTTGGGATTGAGGGGTTCGCGGTAACCGAGAGCCCACTGCCCTTCACCGCGCCTGCGGCGCACCGTGGGAGTCTGCGGCGTGGGAGTCATCGGCTGCGACCTCCGAGGTTCGAGGCGCCGCGCTGCGGTCGGGGACTACCCGTCTTCGATGCTGGGGTGGGTGACCCGTCGGCGCGCTCGGCGCCGAGTGTGGTGGGAACACGACGGCGGAGCTAGCGGTCGCCTCGGCACAGCGCGCTGGCGACGCGCTTGTAATCGACGTGACGCCGTGCCACGAGTCGAATGCGCCGCGCTGTCATGCCGTCGAGCCTGCCACGCCACGCCGAGATCGGTCCAGGTCTGACCGGATGCTGAGACGCGCGGCGGAAGATCGTCACAGTTCAGGCCGTTCCCGTCCGCCGACTGGTATTCGCGTCGTAGACGCGATGCCGTCGTTGGCGCGATCTGGGACGACGGATCTGGGACGACGGATCTGGGACGACGCCCCGGTGCAGGCAGCGCAGGCGCGACAGCGGCGCGGGGTTCGGGCTGCGGTGCCCGGCGGGTGGGCGTCCGGCGGCGGAGCGTCCGCCCTGCGCGTGCTGCCGCCTGCCGGGTCGACGTCGCCGCGGGCGACAGCCGGGGCCGCGCCGCTCGGCCGCCCCGCGTCCTCCGCCGCCGGAGTCGCCACAGGCTGGCGCAGCCGCAGGCCGGGGCCGCGCAGCCTGCGGCTGCCGGTCCGGCCGGGACGGAGACCGCGGTGGAGGGTCGGCCGATCGCCCGGGCGAGGGTCGGCATCGCCGGGCCTCGATCGCCCTCGTCTCCGGCGACTGCGACCCGTTGCCCGGCCCGGCCTCGGGGGCGACAGGGACGGCAGGGCACCCTGGACGAATGCCCAGCTCACTTCCCGACGGGGAGCCGATGCCTGCGGACGGCGCGCTGCCCGCGTCCGCCCTCGACGGCCTCGGCCGCAGACCCTTCGGCGTCTACGTGCACGTCCCGTTCTGCGCGACCCGATGCGGCTACTGCGACTTCAACACCTACACCGCAGGCGAACTCGGCTCCGGCGCTGGTCAGGACTCCTGGGCCGAGGGTGTGCGCCGGGAGTTGGAGCTGGCCGCGAAGGTCCTCGGCGCGCCACCGAGGGTCGACACGGTCTTCGTCGGCGGCGGAACTCCCTCGCTGGTGGGAGCCGAGGTCCTCGGCGCCGTGCTGTCGGAGATCGACGGCGTGTTCGGCCTGGCCGACGACGCCGAGGTGACCACGGAGGCCAACCCGGAGTCGACCTCGCCGCAGTTCTTCGCCGACCTGCGTGCCGCAGGCTTCACCCGCGTGTCACTGGGGATGCAGTCCGCCTCTCGGCACGTCCTGGCGGTACTCGACCGAACGCACACGCCCGGCCGGGCGGTGGCGGCCGCCAGGGAGGCGACGGCGGCGGGCTTCGAGCACGTGAACCTCGACCTGATCTACGGGACGCCGGGGGAGAGCGACGACGATCTGCGTGCCTCGCTGGACGCGGTGGCGGCCGCCGGGGTCGATCATGTCTCGGCCTACTCGCTCATCGTCGAGGACGGCACCGCGCTGGCCAGACGGGTGCGGGCAGGCGAGTTGCCCGCGCCGGACGAGGACGTGCTGGCTCGACGGTACGAGCTGATCGACGACGTGCTCTCGGCGGCGGGACTCGGCTGGTACGAGGTGTCCAACTGGGCATCCCTGGCAGCAGGCGAGGCCGCCTGGTGCAGGCACAACATCGGCTACTGGTCCGGCGGCGACTGGTGGGGCCTAGGACCCGGTGCCCACAGCCACGTCGGGGGCGTCCGCTGGTGGAACGTGAAGCATCCGGCCCGCTACAACGCCGTGCTGGCGGCGGGTCGCAGCCCGGGCGCGGGACGCGAGGTCCTGGACGTCGACGCCCGCCGGGTGGAGCGTGTCCTGCTGGAACTGCGGCTGGTCGGCGGGCTGTCCACCGAGATCCTTGACGAGGCAGGCCGCCGCGCCGCCCTCCTCGCGGTGGACGACGGACTGCTGGCGGCCGACGCACTGGCCGCCGGGCGCTGCGTCCTCACCCGACGCGGCAGGCTGCTGGCCGACGGACTGGTCCACCGCCTGCTCGGCTGAGCCTGGACCGCCGCAGAGCCCTCGGGAGCCGTGAGAGGCGTCACACCGCGCGCCCGACGTCGCTGCCGCGCCGCTGTGTCGGATCTGACAGCCTGCGGCGGCCATCGGCGCCGGAGACCGGTTCGAGGGAACCTCGGGGCCCGCAGGCGGGCGCGCCGTGGACGGAGGATCGGGAGACGCCTCCAGCACCGCACTAGTCGGACGGGTAGGGAATGCGGCATCCGAACCGTAAACTCAAGACAGTGGCGGAGATCGAGACGATCCCCGCGCGGGCTTGAGTCGAGTGAGGAGCGGAGGTGTCAGACGGTGAGTGCCGACGATCGTCGGTTCGAGGTGTTGCGAGCGATCGTCGCCGACTACGTCTCCACTCACGAGCCGGTGGGGTCCAAGGCCCTCGTCGAGCGGCACAACCTCGGCGTCTCCAGCGCCACGGTGCGCAACGACATGGCGGCCCTTGAAGACGACGGGCTGATCACCCAGCCGCACACCAGCGCAGGCCGCGTGCCGACGGACAAGGGCTATCGGCTCTTCGTCGACCGGCTCAGCGAGGTCAAGCCGCTGTCCGGGGCCGAGCGCCGAGCGATTCACAGCTTCCTCGAGGGCGCATTGGACCTGGACGACGTGCTGCGCCGCAGCGTGCGGCTGTTGGCCCAGCTCACCAGGCAGGTCGCGGTGGTGCAGTATCCGACGCTCACCCGCGCCACGGTCCGACACCTGGAGATCGTCCGGATCACCCCGGCACGCCTCATGCTCGTGTTGATCACCGACACGGGTCGGGTGGATCAGCGGATCGTCGACCTCGGCGACGTGATCGGTGACGAGGACGTCGCACGGCTGCGCGGCCTGTTGAACTCGGCCATGATCGAGCAGCGGCTGCCCGAGGCCTCCGCCTCGGTCGCCGAGCTGCCGGAGAAGGCGGCTCCGGAACTTCGCGACGTCCTGACCAGGGTGTGCAGCGTGCTGATCGAGTCGCTCGTCGATCATCCGGAAGAGCGACTGCTGCTGGGCGGCACGGCCAACCTGACGCGGAACGTCGGGGACTTCCCCGGTTCGCTGCGGCAGGTGCTGGAGGCGTTGGAGGAACAGGTCGTGGTCCTGCGCCTGCTGGCGGCGGCGCGGGACCCGGGAACGGTACTGGTGCGCATCGGCGTCGAGAACGAGGCGATGGAGATGCGGGACACGTCGGTGGTCTCGGTGGGTTACGGCTCGCGGGGCACGGTCTTCGGCGGGATCGGCGTCGTGGGTCCGACGCGGATGGACTATCCGGGGACGATGGCCGCCGTGCGGGCGGTCGCGGCGTACGTGGGGGAGATCCTGGCCGGGCGCTAAAGGCCCGATCGGCGAAGAGAGCATGATGTAGGCAGGGCAGGGTCCGCTCGGACCCGACATCGACGATGAGAATGCGTGCCGACGGCGCGCGGGCGAATGAACGCCGCGGTTCGGCGGGCGGGCTGCGGCAGGAGGACCGGAGAAAGTGGCCAGGGACTACTACGGCTTGCTCGGCGTGAGCAAGGACGCCAGCGCGGATCAGCTCAAGCGGGCTTATCGGAAGCTGGCACGCGAGCTGCACCCCGACGTCAACCCCGATCCCGCTGCCCAGCAGCGGTTTCGCGAGGTGACCACGGCATACGAGGTGCTCACCGACCCCAAGAAGCGGCAGGTGGTCGACCTCGGCGGTGATCCGCTGGAGAACGGCGGCGGCCGATCGGGCGGTGCGGACCCGTTCTCGGGCTTCGGCGGGCTCGGCGACATCATGGACGCCTTCTTCGGCGGCACTGGCGCCTCGGCGGGTCGAGGACCGCGCAGCCGGATGCAGCAGGGCTCTGACGCGCTGATCAAGCTGCGCATGAGCCTGGAGGACTGCGCCACCGGCGTCAGCCGGGAGATCACCGTCGACACGGCCATCCTCTGCGACACCTGTGCCGGAACCGGCTGCCAGGAGGACACCACGCCGTCGGTCTGCGACACGTGCGCCGGTCGCGGCGAGGTCCAGTCGGTGCAGCGCTCGTTCCTCGGCCAGGTCGTCACGGCGCGTCCGTGCCCGACCTGTCGGGGTTACGGCGAGGTCATCACCGACCCCTGCGGTCAGTGCAGCGGCGAAGGCCGGGTGCGCTCGCGCCGCACGATCACTGTGAAGATCCCGGCGGGCGTCGCCGACGGCATGCGGGTGCGGCTCTCCGCTCAGGGCGAGGTGGGCGTCGGCGGCGGGCCCGCAGGCGATCTCTACGTCGAGGTCGACGAGGTCGAGCACGACACCTTCACGCGCGACGGCTCCGACCTGCACTGCACCCTGATGATCCCGATGACCTCCGCCGCGCTGGGCACCGTCCTGCCGCTGGAGACCCTGGACGGCACCGAGGAGATCCGGGTCGAGCCCGGGACTCAGCCGGGCACTCGTCTGCTGCTGACCGGGCAGGGCATGCCGAGGCTGCGATCCAACGGCCGGGTCAGCGGACGCGGCGATCTGCACGTCCACCTCGAGGTGGTGGTGCCGACGAGGCTCGACGGCAGGCAGACCGACCTGCTGCGGGAACTCGCCGCGCTGCGCGACGAGGAGTCCGAGCTGGCCGCGAACGGCAATGGACGGGTGAATGGCGGGCTGTTCTCGCGGCTGCGGGACTCCTTCGGCTCCCGCTGAGCCGCCGGGGGTTCGCGACCGGATGCGGCGGGCGCGGGCGGGCCGCCACGGGGCGGCGGCGCCGAGCCGGGGCCGCGTTCCGTTCGGTGTTCGTCGGCTCGCCGCATGGCCCGTCGCGGGCGGCCGGAGAGCGGCGGACGGTGCGCCCACGGCCCGTGGAGGCTGACCGGATCTCGGAGGTAGGCGTCTGACGTCCCCGCACGAACCCGCCTGCGATGGACTGGTCGGCACCCGCCCTCGCCCGCGCCTGCGGGTGGCTCGGCCGAGTCTTCGGGCGGAGGCGGGCCGGGTCCTGCCCGGTCGCCGACGACACGGTGCGCGCCGGGACGCCGTGCTCGGCGGGCAGTCGGCCTCGGTGATGTCTCGACGACCGCGGTGGCTCGGCCGTCGCGGAGCGGCGGCCTGACGGCGAGGGGCGAGAACCACGCCCATGACGTGCTGGAGGGGATGACGATGACGACCTCGCCGATGGCAAGGGGCGGCCTGCCGCTGTTCCTCACGGAGCTGCCCGCCGGGGCGGATCACGTGGTGCTGAGCGGACCGGAGGGGCGACACGCGGCCACCGTGACCCGACTGCGGGTCGGCGAGCGACTGCTGCTCGCCGACGGTCGCGGCGGCATCGCCAGGGCCGAGGTGACCTCGGTCACCAAGGACGAGCTGCGCGCGGACGTCCTCGAACGGGTTCAGGAGCCCGCGCCCGAGCTCCGCGTGACGATGGCTCAGGCGCTGCTCAAGGGCGATCGAGCCGAGCTGGCCGTCGATCAGGCCGTGGAGGTCGGCGTCGACGCGCTGGTGCCGTGGCGGGCCGCCCGCTGCGTGGCCCGCTGGGACGCGGGACCGCGCGGCGCCAAGGCGCTGGACCGGTGGCGTGCCACGGCCCGCACCGCCGCCAAGCAGGCGCGGCGATCCTGGCTGCCGCCCGTGCACGAGCCGACGAGCACCGCCGGGCTTGCCGAGCGGGTCGGGTCGGCCGCCCTCGCGCTCGTGCTGCATGAGTCCGCCTCGACTCGGCTGACCTCGGTGGACCTACCGACGACGGGGGAGCTGCTGCTGGTGGTGGGGCCGGAGGGCGGGATCGACGAGACCGAGCTGGCGACGCTGACCGAGGCGGGCGCCCGCCCGGTGCTGCTGGGCGACACGGTGCTGCGAGCCTCCACCGCGGGCGTCGCCGCGCTGGGTGCGCTCGCGGCTCGCACGGGCCGGTGGTGAGTCGGAGTCGGCCTTGCGCCGAGGGCCGTCCCCGAGTCCGGCTCGAGGCACCGTCGCCTGTCGACTCCGGGGCTGAACTCGGGTCGGCAGGTCGTGCGGTCTGATCGGCCTGCGCCTGATACCCGGCGCAGCAGCCTCGCGGGCTGCTGCGGGGCGCCCAGCCTGCCGGACACCTCGCCGGAAGGACGGGACCTGGTGCGGGCGGGGCGTGGTGAGACGTCCGGCACGGTGAGACCTCCGGCACGTCGTCTCGACGCGCTGAGGTGCCGTCCGACCAGGCCAGGACGGTGCGGGCCGCGCTGGTGGGGCACGCCTGCCAAGGCCGCCCACCGCAGTCCGGGGAGCCGATCCCGCCCTGGAACAGGTCGCCGTCGGCCTTGAGAACGGCGCGATCCTCGGCTTCCGAACGTCACCGCGAGGTTGCCCCGCGTCACCATCGCTGCGCCGGACGGGTTGTTGCCGGGCGCCGTCGAGGACCACCTCGCGCCCCGGTTCGTCATCGAGGTTTAGCCTGCACGTCATGAGTGATTCGGAGTCCGACTGTCTCTTCTGCAAGCTGCTGGCGGGCGAGCTGCCGTGCAGCGTGATCCGTGAGACGGACACCACTTTCGCGTTCCGCGACGCCAATCCGCAGGCGCCCACCCACGTGCTTCTCGTGCCGAGATCGCACTATCCCGACGCCGCCGCCCTCGCCGCCGAGGACCCGGCCCTGTTGGTCGACCTCTTCCATGTGGCGGCCGACGTCGCCGAGGAGGAGGGCGTGGCCGAGAGCGGGTACCGGCTGCTGTTCAACACCGGCGCCGATGCGGGCCAGACGGTCTTCCACGCGCACCTGCACCTGCTGGGCGGGCAGCCGCTGGGGCCGCTCGTCGGTTCGCCCGCGGGCGTCGCTCGCAACGGCTGAGAGCCTGCGGTCGGCGGTGCGGTCCGGGAGGCGACGTACGTCGTCGCCTGTGTGGCTCCTGCAGGGCAGGCGGATGATCTCGGCACAGGACGGACTGCGGGACGCGGCTCCCGCGCCGAGCACCCGGCGCCGCGCGGGCACGGCCGCCTCCGGGGGCAGGCCGCCTGCGCCGCCGACATGCCGCTCATATCAGGAGTGCGTTCCGTCGTGCGGTGCGGCTAGCATCGAGGTGTCGAAGAGACGGCCTGTCCAAGGCAGGCCGAAGCCGTCAGCGTGACAGCGCAGAAGGTGGGCCGGAACACACCGTGGCAGGAACCGCAGCGAGCTCCGCTCGCAGTGCCGATTCAGAACGACGAGCAGCGGGCAACGGCACCACACCGCCCGAGGGCGGCACTCCGGCCGCCACCTCGTCGGCCCAGGCCGCTGCGGCTGCTGCGGCAGCCGTGCAACAGGTCATGGCCAAGTCGAACATCACCGTTCCGGACACCCTCGTGCTCAACCTCCTCGGATCTCGCGACGAGAACCTGCGGGCGGTCGAGGAGCTGCTCAGCGCCGACGTGCACGTCCGAGGCAACGAGATCACCCTGACGGGCAAGCCCGCCGAGGTGGCCTTCGCCGAGCGACTGTTCAGTGAGCTGCTGATCCTGGTCGGGCGCGGCCAGCAGTTGAGCGCGGACGTGGTCCGACGCACCGTGGGGATGCTCTCGGCCGACGCGGGCGAGTCCCCTGCCGAGGTGCTCAGCCTGGACATCCTGTCTCGGCGCGGCCGGTCGATCCGACCCAAGACGGTGAACCAGAAGCGCTACGTCGACGCCATCGACAAGAACACCATCGTCTTCGGCATCGGCCCGGCGGGCACCGGCAAGACCTACCTGGCGATGGCCAAGGCCGTGCAGGCCCTCCAGGCCAAGCAGGTCAACCGGATCATCCTCACCCGGCCTGCCGTCGAGGCGGGCGAGCGGCTCGGCTACCTGCCCGGCACCCTCTACGACAAGATCGATCCGTACCTGCGGCCGCTCTACGACGCGCTGCACGACATGGTCGACCCGGAGTCGGTGCCCCGGCTCACCCAGGCGGGCACCATCGAGGTCGCGCCGCTGGCGTACATGCGGGGCCGCACCCTCAACGACGCGTTCATCATCCTGGACGAGGCGCAGAACACCACGCCCGAGCAGATGAAGATGTTCCTCACCCGGCTGGGCTTCGGCTCGAAGATCGTGGTGACCGGTGACATCACCCAGGTCGACCTGCCCGGCAGCACTCGCAGCGGCCTTCGCGTCGTCCGGGAGATCCTGGGCGACGTGGACGACGTGCACTTCTCTATGCTCACCAGCCACGACGTGGTCCGGCATCGACTGGTCAGCGACATCGTGGACGCCTACGAGCGGTGGCAGGTGGTGCAGGAGCACTCGGACGCCGCCGCTGAGGAGAGCTCCGGTGCGCGATCCGGTCGTGGCCGCCGACAGGGACGGTGAACACGGTGAGTATCGAGATCGCCAACGAGTCAGGCGTGGCGGTTGAGGAGACCTCCATCGTCGCCGCAGCTCGCTATGCACTGGATCGGATGGGCGTCAGCGCGCTCGCCGAGCTCTCGGTGCTGTTGGTCGAGCTGGAGGCGATGGCCGATCTGCACGAGCGGTGGATGGACCTGCCGGGTCCCACCGACGTGATGGCCTTTCCGATGGACGAGTTGGACTCGGCCCGCAGGCCCGACACGGCGGCTTCGGGGCCTGCTCTGCTCGGTGACATCGTGCTGTGCCCCGAGTTCGCCAGGGAGCAGGCGAAGAAGGCCGGTCACAGCCTCATCGACGAGCTGCATCTGCTGACGGTGCACGGCGTGCTGCACCTGCTCGGCTACGACCACGCGGAGCCCGCCGAGGAGCGGGAGATGTTCGGCCTGCAGAACCGGCTGCTGGCCGACTTCAAGACCACGGTTCGCGAGGAGCGTGAGACGGCGGCACGCGAGGACGCCGACGCGCGAGTGCTCGGCGTGGTCGGCCTGGAACGCACCGGCACCGAGAAGCAGGGCGGCTCTGCTGCCGCACCTCCGCCGGAACCGGGTCGGTGATCCGGACCCGGTGACTCGGACTCGTCGATGGGGAGCCCGTTCATGATGCTGTCCTTGGCCGCGCTGCTGGTCGTCTTCGCGGGGGCCTTCGCCGCCGCGGATGCCTCCTTGAGCACGGTGTCGCGCGCCCGAGTGGACGAGCTGGTCCGCACCGGCCGCTCGGGTGCCAAGACCCTGGCGGAGGTCGTCGCGGATCGACCCCGACACATCAACCTCCTGCTGCTGCTTCGCCTCGCCTGCGAACTCACGGCCACGGTGCTGGTCACCGTCGTCGTGGTCGCCACCTTCGACTCGGACGGACTGGCGGTGCTCATCGCCGTCCTGATCATGCTCCTGGTGTCCTACGTGCTGGTGGGTGTCGGACCGAGGACGATCGGCAGGCAGCACCCCTACGGAGTGGGCTGCCTGGTGGCGGGCCCGGTGAAGATGCTCGGCCGGGTGCTCAGCCCGCTCGCGCGGCTGCTGATCCTGCTGGGCAATGCGATCACACCGGGACGCGGCTTCCGGGAGGGCCCGTTCTCGTCCGAGGTCGAGCTGCGGGAGCTGGTCGACATCGCCGAGCAGCGCGGGGTCGTCGAGGCAGGCGAACGGCAGATGATCCACTCGATCTTCGAGCTGGGCGACGCGGTCGTCCGCGAGGTGATGGTGCCGCGTACCGAGGTGATCTGGATCGAGCAGGACAAGTCGGTCCGGCAGGCACTGGCGCTCTGTCTGCGGACCGGGTTCTCCCGAATTCCCGTCATCGGCGAGACCGTGGACGACGTGGTCGGTGTGGTGACCATCAAGGACCTCGTCCGGTCCTGGACCGACGGGGCGCCGGGCGGGCCAGGCGAGCGGGTGGACGTCCAGGTCGACACGCTGATGCGCCCTGCCGTGCTGGTTCCCGACTCCAAGCGCCTCGTCGAGCTGCTGCGGGAGATGCAGGTCTCCCGGAACCATCTCGCAATCGCGGTCGACGAGTACGGCGGCACAGCGGGCCTGCTGACCATCGAGGACATCCTGGAGGAGATCGTCGGCGAGATCACCGACGAGTCGGACATCGGCGAGCGTCCCCCGGTGGAGCGGATCGACGAGGCCTCCGCGCGGGTCAGCGCCCGCCTTCCGGTGGCGGATCTGGGCGAGTTGTTCGGCGTGGAGATCGACGATCACGACGTGGACACCGCAGGCGGTCTGCTGGCTCGCAAGCTCGGTCGGGTGCCGCTGCCCGGTGCCGAGGCCGAGATCAGTGGTCTGCGGCTGCGGGCGGAGGGCGGCAAGGACGGTCGTGGGCGGATGCGGATCAGCACGCTGCTGGTCAGCAGGGTGGCCCCGTCGACAGCCGAGGATCAGGACGCGGAATCCGAGTCGGTCGGCCGCGCGCAGGAGAGGAGCACGGCCGGTGGCTGAGTCAGCGAAGGGCGCCGTGGAGCCTGCGGCCTCGTCGGCCGAGGCCGTCGTGCTGGACGGCGAGGACCAGAAGATCATCACGCTCGCCCGCGCGAGCCGGGCACGGATCGGGGCCGCCGAGGGGGCGGCTGTGCGGGACACCGACGGCCGAACCTACTCCGCCTGCACCGTGGCCCTGCCATCGCTGAGTCTGACCGCGTTGCAGGCCGCGGTGGCCGCAGCGGTGGCCAGCGGGGCGACCGGGCTGGAGGCGGCCGCCGTGGTCACCGAGTCGCCTGCGGTGGACGAGGCGTCCGCCGCCGCAGTGCGTGACCTGTCGCCCAACGCGCCGGTGTTCCGCGCCGACGCCTCGGGTCGCCTGCTCGACACGCTGCGCTGAGCAGGCCTGCCGCCGCCGTGCGCATGGGGGCGGCCCGGCCTGCGGGCGCCGGTCTGCGGGCGCAGGCCGGGCCGCGCTCCCGATGAAGTTCCCCGATCCCAGGATGGAGCAGCACCCGCCGGTGACTCGGGCATCTCGAATCCGAGTCGGCGGCGGCATTCTGCTCGGCCCGCGCGAAGACCATGTCGCGCCGCCGCGAGCCGCACCGGGTTTGTGGGCGCAAGCCGGTACCGGGCACTGACGCAAAGCCGCGATGCCGACGTCGGCCCGCTCCGATGTGGTGCCCCTCCGATGTGGTGCCGCCGGGCCGATTCCCCATGGGGAATCCTCCACCGACAGCGCCGACTGTTCGGTGCCCGACGACTCGACCGTCTTGCCGACTTCTGTCGCTGAAACCATCGATATGGTGGGATAAATCGTTTACACGGACTTCGGTGCGGCGGTATCTTCCCGGGTTCTTCTCGGACGCACTCCGGAGCCGGAATTCTCGCCGAGGGTTAGGCGTGTTCTCTTCGCTCCGTCGGGCCCTCGGCGGCGCGGTTGCCACCGGGTGCCTGCGGTGTGGTCGGCGGTGAGACCGTCCTGGCGGGACCGTATACTGTCGCGTCGCGATCGGCGGAGTCCGCGCCGTTCTAGGCGGTTGACCTGGTTGGATTCGTCCGCTGTTCGTCATGGCATTCTCTGTTCGATTTATTCTCGATTCTTCGCGGAATCCCGATGGAGTCCCCCTTGGCGTGTTCGCCGATTTCTCTCCAGGGTGATGAACGCCTTAGCATGTGGATCATGGTCAACCGCGATGTCGATGCGGCTTCTGTCGCTAGGCCGATTTCTCTCCGTAACGGACTTTCGTTCCTCCTGGCCTTGCTCGGCCTGGTCGGCTTCGCGCTGCTCGCCTATCAGCTGGCGGGTGTCTTCACCTGTTCTTCTGCGGAATGGGAGACGTGCATCGGTGACACTCCGTTGTCGGACCGGGCCCCGATCACCGTCGGGCTCTTCGGTCTGCTGCTCGTCGGCGGCCTGCTGGGCGCCGGTCGGCTCCGCTCGTCGATCCTCCCGCTGGGCCTGGCCGTCGGCGGCGCCGCCCTCCTGTCGGTCTGGTGGCGGCTGCCGATGGGCGATGATCGTCCGTGGCTGGCAGGTCTGGCCGGCGCGCTGTTGTTCCTCGGCGTCGTCCTCGGCTGTGTGCAGTGGGGCGTCGCGCTGCGCTCTCGCCGTCAGACCGCCGACAGCGTCTCGTTGATGCGACTCGGCACGCCGGTGGCGGGGCGGATCGCCTCCGTGCAGATCACCGACGACGAGATCAAGGGCGCACCGCTGGTGGTGATCACCGCCGAGTACTCGGGTGAGGACGGGGCGGTGCGCAGGCAGACCAAGAAGCGAGCCGTCCCCGTCGCCCATCTGCCCAGGACCGGGGATCAGACCGTGGTCTGGTACGACCCGGAGCACCCGGACCAGGTGGAGTTCGCGCACTCCTCCGAACAGGGCCCGCTGGACGACCTGGTCGACCGGGTGCTCGGGCGCAGGCCGGGTCTCGCCTCGGGAAGTCCGTACCTGGAGCGGGAGGAGACTGAACGCGATCTCCGGCCCCGAGGCTGAGGCGCGCCTGCGGGGGAGACCTCGGGCGGGCCGGACGACGGCTGGACTGAGCCGTACACGTCGTGCTTGCGACAATGCGGGGATGAGCAGCAGCCCCGCCGATCATCGATCCGGTTTCGCCTGTTTCGTCGGTCGGCCGAACGCAGGAAAGTCCACGCTGACCAATGCGCTGATCGGGACGAAGGTCGCGATCACCTCCAGCAGGCCGCAGACGACCCGACATGCCATCCGAGGCATCGTGCACCGGCCGGAGGCCCAGCTGATCGTGGTGGACACGCCCGGCCTCCACCGGCCGCGCACCCTGCTGGGACAGCGGCTCAACGACGTCGTGCGCGAGACCTGGGCCGAGGTCGACGTGGTCGGTTTCTGCGTGCCCGCCGATCAGAAGATCGGCCCTGGCGACCGGTTCATCGCCGCCGAGCTGGCCAAGGTGGCCCGGCGGACTCCGGTGTTCGGGGTGGTCACCAAGACCGACCTGGTGCCTGCCGAGCGAGTGGCACAGCAGCTCATGGCCCTTCAGGAGGTGATGGACTTCGCCGAGCTGATCCCCGTCTCGGCGGTGGACGGCTACCAGGTGACGACGCTTACGGACCTGCTGATCGGCAGGCTGCCGGTCGGTCCTGCCCTGTACCCGGGCGGAGAGCTGACCGACGAGCCGGAGACGACGCTGGTCGCCGAGCTGATCCGGGAGGCGGCGCTGGAAGGAGTGCGCGACGAGCTGCCGCACTCCATCGCGGTCACCGTCGAGGAGATGGTGCCGCGCGAGGGCCGGGACGACATGCTGGACGTGCACGCGGTGATGTACGTGGAGCGCCCCAGTCAGAAGTCGATCGTCATCGGCCGCGCGGGCGAACGTCTCAAGCACGTCGGTTCCGAGGCGCGTCGCCAGATCGAGGCGCTGCTGGGCAGCAAGATCTTCCTCGACCTGCGGGTCAAGGTCGCCAAGGACTGGCAGCGCGACCCGAAACAGCTTCGCAGGCTCGGCTTCTGAGCCGCCCGTCCGCACCGGGGTCCGGCGGGGACAGGACTCGGCGCGGCCCAGGATCGCCCGCACTCCTCGGGAACGGTGGGCGGACTGATCACGGACCCGCCCACCCGCCTCGGCTCCGCTCGGTGTCCTGAGCCGTCGCCGTACCGGACGGTCGCCGGTGAGACTCGACGACCCCGGCATCCCGAGGGGCGGCCCCGCGCCCGGCGAGTCGCGGACGTCGATCGGGCGAACGGCGTCGGCGGCGAGCCGATCGACGACCGTGCGGACCCGACGTGGCCTCGGCGCCAGGGCCGTCGCCGCCTCGTGCGACGGGGGGCAGCACAGGTCCGGCGGGCAGCGGATGACCGTGTCGGGCGCGGGTGGCACGATGACGCGATGGCCCTGTACCGCGATACCGGTGTGGTGCTGCGGGTGCAGAAGCTCGGCGAGGCCGACCGGATCATCACCCTGCTCACCCGCAGGCACGGCAAGGTGCGTGCCGTCGGCAAGGGCGTCCGGCGGATGTCCTCCCGCTTCGGCGCCCGGTTGGAGCCCTTCGGACACGTCGACGTGCAGTTCTACACCGGGCGAACCCTGGACGTGATCACCCAGGTGCAGACCATGGACGCCTTCGGCGCGGGTCTGGTGCCCGACTACCAGCGGTACACGGCGGGCTGTGCCGTACTGGAGGCGGCCGACCGGCTCAGTGCCGAGGAGGGCGAGCCGGTGCTCCGGCTGTATCTGCTCGTCGTGGGGGCCCTGCGTGCGTTGGCCGACGGAGTGCGGGACCCGATGCTGGTCATGGACGCCTTCCTGCTCCGGGCGATGACGCAGGCGGGCTGGGCGCCCGCGTTGGCCGAGTGCGCGCGATGCGGACGGCCTGGACCGCACCGGGCCTTCAACGTTCCGGCGGGCGGCACCGTGTGCGAGACCTGTCGGCCCCCTGGCTCGGTGTCGCCCGCCCCGGAGACCCTGACGCTGCTGGCCGCCCTGCTGCACGGCGACTGGCCCGCCGCCGAGGCCGCCGACCAGCGATCCCGGCGAGAGGGCAGCGGGCTGGTGGCTGCCCACCTGCAATGGCACCTGGAGCGCAGCCTGCGCTCGCTGCCCCTGGTGGACCGGCGTGGCGGCGAGCCCGACGGCGTGACGTCGGCGTCGGCGCCGGCCTGATCGACGCGGCGCGGTGCCGGACCGGACAGGTCCCGGACTGTCGGGCGCTGAGAGGCCGGACACCGAGAGGCCGGACACTGAGAGGCCGGACACCGAGAGGTCTGCTGCCTGCGTGCCGGGCGCGCGAAGGCCTCCCAGGCGGCCGCGCGGAGCCTGCACCTGTGCGGTCGCGGTGCCCCGGCCTGCGAAGCGGCCACCGAGCCGGGAGTTCGTCGTCGAGATCATGCCGTTGATCGTGGCCGGTCGAGTTCGCCGCAGGTAGTAGCAACTGTCATGAGTTCTCATGACAACAGTCAGTGATCCGACGTGACAGTCGTCATTGTCGAGTGCCCGGCCCCGCGACGAGTCCGGAACGCCGGTCGTCCGGTCTCGTCGCGGAGTCGTGATCGAGGCCTGCCGGTTCGTGGGCCCGCAACTCGACGAGGTTCGTGATCCGCCTCGGTCCGGTTCGTCGGTCTGGCAGTTGGCGGCCGGGACCGACGAACCTCCCCGGCGGGCCTGTGCCGCGAGCCATCCCGACAACGGAGAATTTTCAGGCCGCTGACCAGCGGTGATGCCTGCTGGGGTCGGCCGGTGTCGCGGCGGCGTGCTCGCCGCGAGGTTCGCTGGTGCTATGGTTCATTACATGAGTAATGAACCAGCGAACTAGGGGGCCGAGGTGTTCGACGACCGAAGCCCGATCTATCAACAGATCGCCGAGCGGATCAAGAACGACATCCTCGGCGGCGAACTGGCTGAGGACGCACAGGTCATGTCGACGAACCAGTACGCCGCCTTCTACCGGATCAACCCCGCCACCGCAGCCAAGGGTTTCCACCAGTTGATCGAAGAGGGCGTGCTCTACAAGAAGAGGGGTATCGGGATGTTCGTCAGTCAGGGGGCGCAGGAGACCCTGCGGGCTCAGCGGCGGCAGCGCTTCTTCGAGGAGGTCGTCGACGCGATGGTGACCGAGGCGCGGATCGTCGGCATCTCCCTCGACGAGGTCGTCCAGCGAATCCAGGAACAGCAGCAGAGGAGTGACCGATGACGTTGGACATCGCAGTCGAAGGGCTTCGCGTCGACTACGGCAGGTTCACGGCCGTTCGGGATCTCAGCTTCACCCTCGCCGGGGGCAAGATCCATGGGCTGCTCGGTCGCAACGGATCGGGCAAGAGCACCCTGTTGTCGGTGATCGCGGCCTTCCGCAAGGCCTCCGGCGGTGTCGTGCGGGTCGGCGGGCAGGAGCCCTTCGAGAACGCCGAGATCGTCCGGCAGATCTGCTTCATCCGGGAGAGCGGTGACACGGCGGGCAGCAGTGTCAAGGCGACGCTCGACTTCGCCGCCGCCTTCCGGCCGAACTGGGACGCCGACTACGCCGAGCGGCTGCTGGAGCGGTTCGAGATTCAGAAGAAGAAGTCGGTCGACGCGCTGTCCAGGGGAAAGAAGTCGGCACTCGGCGTGACGCTGGGGATGGCCTCGCGGGCGCCGCTGACCATCTTCGACGAGTCCTACCTCGGCATGGACGCCCCGTCCCGGTACGCCTTCTACGACGAGCTGCTCGACGACTACCTGGAGAACCCCAGGACGGTCATCCTCTCCACGCACCTCATCGAGGAGGTCGGCTCGCTGTTCGAGGAGGTCGTGATCATCGATCGCGGCGGCCTGGTGCTGCACGAGGAGACCGAGACACTGCGGGAGCGCGGTGCGGCGGTGACCGGCCCCGCCGAGACGGTGGATCGCTTCACCGCGTCGTTGACCGTGCTCAGTGAACAGCAGCTCGGCGGCACGAAGTCGGCGACGGTGTACGGCGCACTCACGGCAGACCAGCGCGATCGGGCCCGCGCCGAGGGGCTCGAACTGGGGCCGGTCGGGATTCAGGACCTGTTCGTGCACCTGACCGGGTCCAGAGAGGCGGAGCGATGAAGACCCGTGCGGCCCCGGCGACCGGGAGCATCCTCACGGCCCTGATCGGCGGCCTCCGCGCCGTGCTGATCGGCTACTGGGCCGTCCTGATCATCGTCGTGATCGTGATCTGGGTCGTGGCGAACGTCCTCGGCGCAGGTGATCCGACGACCACCGCAGGCTGGTCGTTCTCGAATCCGCCGAGGTACTTCCTCTTCGCGATCGGGATCATGCTGCCGACGCTGTTCCTGCCGATGTTCGTGACGCACGGTGTGACGCGCCGGAGGTTCGTGGCGGATGCCGGGATCTTCGCCGTGCTCATCTCGGCGGCCTTCGCACTGATGCAATGGGGCGGGCTGGTGTTCGAGGGCTTCCTCCTCGGCACCATGTCCGTTGATCAAGAGGTGAACGGGGCACACCTGTTCACGTCGCGGGAGCAGGTCCTGCTGGCGATCACGGAGTTCGGCGTGCTCGGGCTGGTGCACCTGCTGGCAGGCGCGGTGATCGGTGCGGGCTTCTATCGGTTCGGCTGGCTGCGCGGCCTGTTCCTGATCCCCGTCGCGCTGGTGCCCGCTGTGGTCACGGAGTTCGCCATGGCCACCGGCTGGGTCAGCAGGGCCGTGGCGGCGCTCGACCTGTCCCGGCTGTCGGTCGCCGTCGGCACCCCGATCGTGGTCCTGTCGGTCCTGGCTGCGGCGGCGGGCTGTCACCTGCTACTCCGCGACATCCCGATCCGAACACCCTGACCTGCGCGTTCGCCGAACCGTGCCCGGCCGACCCCGACCCGCAACATCCCCCGACCGCAGCGCCCGACCGCACATCCCCGACTCGCCCGTTCTCTGCCCGCGGTTGCGTGCGGGCGAGGGGGCTCGGTCAGGCCACGCGCATCGCCGAGCGCGGCCGAGGACGGAACCGCCGCGGCTGGTCCGGCTGCGGCGCACCCCAGGGTGAATCCGGCGAGACACCCCGCGTCGTCCCGTCGAACCCGGAGAGAGATCAATCATGGTGACCACGAGAAAATCGATTCTGCCCACCCTCAGCACCCGACTGCTGCGAACTCAGAGCTCGTGGCTGGCGATCTTCTGGGCCATTGTGCTCGTCGCGGTCGCCATCGTCAGTGTTCTCATCGCGATCTTCGGGCAGCTTGAGTTCAGCGTCGCGGACTGGATCGTCCCGTATTCGATCAAATACGCGCTGGCAGGCATCGGAATGGGAATGCTGACCGTTTCGCTGCTGCAGTCCGTGGCGACGGGAATCACGCGCGGTGAGTTCCTGGCCGCCTGGCGAGTCGTCGCCGTGGCCATGGCGCTCCTGCTCGGAATCGGCACTACGGTCGTTCTCTGGGGCGAGCGCCTCATCCACGACGCCGTCGGGCTCCCGGCTCAGCTCAGCGGCGCCCACCTGTACGGATCGATCGAGCAGGTGCATCTCATCCTGGCGGAGAACCTCGTCATCGGCCTGGTTCACCTGGTCGCGGGCTGTCTGATCGGCGTGATCTTCCATCGCGGGAGCGGCCTCGGACGGTGGCCGCTGCTCGCGCTGCCGGTCATTCCGGTGGTCATCGTCGAATGGGCTCTCATTCGATTCGGCGGCAGCGCTGCCAGCGGCTTCCCGGGGTCCGACGCGACCTCCGTCGCGTGGTTCCTGGGAATCGGCGCGGTGTGTGTCGCGATACCTGCGGTGGCCACTCATCTCCTGGCGCGGGAGATTCCGTTCACCGCCGCCGCCGAATAAGTCTGCCGTTCTCGTCCCAAGAATTCAGATCATCCACGAGGAGTACCCGTGTCTGTCATCGAAGTGCGAAACCTGCGCAAGAGCTATCCGAATCACGTCGCGGTGCACGACGTCTCCTTCACCGTGGAGGAGGGCGAGATCTTCGGAATCATCGGTCCCAACGGTGCCGGGAAGACCACCACGGTGGAGTGCATCGAGGGCCTGCGGGCCCCGGACGGCGGCAGCATCGAGGTGCTCGGTCGGCATCCGAGGCGGGACCGATCGGAGCTGCGCCAGCTGATCGGGGTGCAGCTCCAGGAGAGCGCGCTGCCGGAGAAGGCGACGGTGCGCGAGTCGTTGGAGCTGTACAGCTCCTTCTACCGCACGCCGGTCGACTGGCGGCCCCTCGCCGAGGCCCTCGGCCTCACGGACAAGCTGAGCAGCCGTTACGGCAAGCTCTCCGGCGGCCAGAAGCAACGGCTGTCCATCGCGTTGTCACTGGTGGGCGGGCCGAAGATCGCCTTCCTCGACGAGCTGACCACCGGGCTGGACCCGCAGGCCCGGCGGGACACCTGGGAGGTCATCGAGGGCGTCCGGCGGCGGGGCGTCACGATCGTGCTGGTCACCCACTTCATGGAGGAGGCCGAGCGCCTCTGCGACCGCATCGCCTTGATCAACGGGGGCCGAGTGGCCGCAGTGGACAGTCCCGGCGGGCTGATCGCGAACGTCCAGGCCGAGCAGCGCATCCGCTTCCGCCCGTCGGCCCCGATCGACGACCGCGTCCTCGCCGCACTGCCCGAGGTCACGTCCGTGGAACGACAGGGCGACCGGCTGCTGGTCAGCGGCTCGGGAGACCTGTTGCTGGCAGTGACCACCGGCCTGGCCGCCGTCGGTGTCAGCCCCGTCGACCTGCGGATGGATCAGGCCAGCCTCGAAGACGCCTTCGTCGCCCTGACCGGGCGGCGCATCGAAGAGAACCCCGTCGCAGCAGGGAGCAAGTGACATGTCTCAACTGACCAGGCTCTTCGTCCACGAGTGGAAGCTCTTCTTCCGCGACCCGACCGCAGCGATCCTCGGCTTCGCCTTCCCGCCCGCACTCTTGGTGATCTTCGGCATGATCCCGATGTTCCGGGACGTGATACCCGAGGCCGGGGGTGTGCGGCTGCTTGATCTGTACGTGCCGATCATGATCGCCATTGCGCTCGCCACCGTCGCCATCAACACGCTGCCCGCCGTGATGGCCACCTACCGGGAGAAGGGCATCCTGCGCAGGCTGTCCACGACACCGGTGTCCCCGCTGTCGATGCTGCTCGCCCAGCTGCTGGTGAACATGGCCGTCGCGCTCGCCTCGATCGCCGTGGTGATCGTGGTGGCACGGTTCGCCTTCGACTCGCCGCTGCCGGCGAACCCCCTCGGTCTAGTGCTGGTCGTCGTGCTGTTGGCGGTCTCGTTGTTCGGTATCGGGCTGCTCGTCTGTGCGCTGGCACCGAACTCCCGGATGGCCTCGGGAGTGGCGACGTTCATCTACTTCCCGGTCATGTTCTTCGCCGGAGTGTGGGCGCCCCGCGACACGATGTCCGACCTGTTGCGCACGATCAGCGACCTCACGCCCATCGGTGCCGGGGTGCAACTCCTGCAGGACACCTACCAGGGCGGCTGGCCCGTGCTCGGTGCCGTCGCCGTGGTCGTCGCCTACGGCGTCGTGCTCATCGGGATCGCGGCCAAGACCTTCCGGTGGGACTGACCCGGATGTGATCGGGAGCGTCGGTGCGTTCCGGTCGCTGACGGTCTGATCGACATCGTCCGTGAGCCGCGTGACGGCCGGACGTCGGCACCGATCACGCAGCCCGATGACGATCGCAGCAGAGCCGAGCCGCCCCTTGCGGGCGAGCCGGTGAAAGAGGGAGCTGCTGCGGCGTCGGCTCAGAGCTGCCGACCACACTTCGGCCAGAGCCGCCGACCCGCCTGCCGGGTCGGCGGCTCCGGTGTCTCCTACGTCCTGCCGAAGCAGGCCGAGCGATCTCCGACCGGCCGCCGGCCGGTCCCGACACGCCGTCGGGCAGGATGACCGTGTTTGTCCAGCGTCGCAGGGGGAGACCATGAGGAGGTCAGTCGTCTGATGCTGCGTCGGTTCCGGAGCGGGCGAGACCAGTACACGCCCCGCCCGCCTGACCCGCACCCGTCCGGGGCACGTCCCCCCGCCATTCCGCCAGCGTTGGTGCCCAACCACGTTGCGCTGGTGATGGACGGCAACGGGCGATGGGCGAAAGCCAGAGGGCTGCCCCGCACCGACGGTCACAGACGGGGCGAGGAGGTGCTCAGCGACGTCGTCAGCGGAGCCATCGAACTCGGCGTCAAGTGGTTGTCGGTCTACGTCTTCTCCACGGAGAACTGGAAGCGAAGCCCGGATGAGGTGCGCTTCCTGATGGGCTACAACCGCGACGTGCTGCGCAAGCGCACCGACTTCATGGTCGAGCACGGGGTGCGGGTGCGCTGGGCGGGCCGCCGTCCCAAGCTGTGGCGCAGCGTCATCGACCAGCTGGAGGACGCCGAGGAGCGCACCAAGGACAACGATGTCCTCACCCTCACGCTGTGCGTCAACTATGGCGGCCGGGCCGAGATCGCCGACGCCGCCAAGGAGATCGCGCAGCGGGTGGCCGCAGGCGAGATCAACCCGGACAAGGTCGACGAGAAGCTCATCGCGAAGTACCTGTACAACCCGGAGATGCCGGACGTCGATCTCTTCCTCCGGCCCTCCGGCGAGCTGCGTACCTCGAACTTCCTGGTCTGGCAGTCGGCCTACGCCGAGCTGGTCTTCATGGAGACGCTGTTCCCCGACTTCGACCGGATGGCGTTGTGGCGGGCCTGCGAGGCCTACGCCCAGCGGGACCGGCGCTTCGGCGGCGTGAAGAACCAGCAGGCCGGACCCACCCCGCCCGCCGAGGGCGACGACGTCGTCATCGAAGAACCGAACGGAGGCGCCAGCTAAGTGACGGACTCGGAGATTCCCTCGGACCAGAGAGCGGGCGAGGCGGCCAAGACCGCGGAACTCCTCGTCGCCGCCCGTGAAGCGCTGGAGCGCTATCACGAGGTGCACACCGACGACGACGGCGCGTTGACCTTCCGCCACGGTGAGGTGCCGTGTGCCGTGCAGGCCATGCAGCTGGCCGAGGGGCTCACCGTGCTCAGCCTCACCTGCGTCGTCGCCTGGGACCTGCCGGACGACGGCACGCTGGCGAGATCGGCCGCCGAACGGGCCGGGCAGGGCCTGTTCGGCACCCTCGGCGTCGTGCGCACGGAGCGGGGCATGGACGTCACCCTTCGGTATGCCTTCCCGGCCGAAGGCATGGGCGCCACCCCGCTGAGCACCATGCTGATGCTGGTGGTGTCCACCGCGTCGCAGCTGCGGACCGAGCTGTTGGACACGGTGGGCGGTCAGGACAGGCCGTGATCCGTGGTGCGCCGTCGGAGTCCGCGGCGGTTCGCGGGCGAGCGGCCTCGGGCGCGGATGGGAGACCGGTACGACGATGAGCGGTGGTCAGGAGGCGACGCGCTCGCCGGAGCCTGCATCGAACGGGCCAGACGTCCGGGAATCGCCGACCTCGGCAACCGGGCTCGAGCCGCCCGTCGCGGGCGAGCCGAGAACTCGGCGGGTCACCTCGCTCGAACTGCTCTGCGTCCTGCTGCTCGCCGCGATGCTCTTCCAGGACCGGCTGGTCGGCCTGCTCGACGCGCCTGCCCTGCGCACCGGGGCGACCGTCTTCGTCGCCATCTGCGTGCAGGCGTTGCCGTTCCTGGTCCTCGGCGTTCTCATCAGCGGGCTGATCGCGGCGTTCCTGCCGCCGAAGGTGCTCCGGCGGCTGCTGCCGGGCAACGAGGCGGCGGGCGTCCCGGTCGCCGGGCTGGCCGGGCTGGCCCTGCCGGGCTGTGAATGTGCGTCCGTGCCGGTGGCACGGCGCATGATGCAGCAGGGCATCGCCCCGTCCGCCGCCCTGGTGTTCCTGCTCGCCGCGCCTGCGATCAACCCGATCGTGCTGGTCTCCACGGCCGTCGCGTTCCCCGGTGAGCCGCTGATGGTGCTCGCGAGGTTCCTCGCCTCCCTGCTCACCGCGATGGTGATGGGGTGGCTCTGGATCAAGTGGGGGCGGACGGAGTGGATCGCCGAGCGGGCCCTGCGCAGGCTGCCCGACCAGCAGGCGGGTTCCCGCTGGGTGAGCTTCGTCGAGACGGTGCGCCACGACCTGGTCGAGGCGGGCGGCTACCTGGTGCTGGGCGGGCTGGCCGCCGCCGTGCTCAATGTCGCGGTCCCGGCCTCCTGGCTGGACAGCCTCGGCGGACAGGTCCTGCTCGCGGTGATCGTGATGGCGCTCGCCGCCGTCCTGCTGGCCCTGTGCAGCGAGGCCGATGCCTTCGTGGTGGCCTCCCTGCCGGGGCTGCCGCTGCCTGCGCGGCTGGCCTTCCTGGTGGTCGGCCCCGCCGTGGACATCAAGCTGATCGCCATGCAGGCAGGCACCTTCGGCCGGTCCTTCGCCGCTCGGTTCGCTCCCGCGACCTTCCTGGTCGCGGTGCTCAGCGCGGTGCTGGTCAGCGCGCTGCTGCTCGAGTGGTGAAATCCGGGCGCGACCCGGTCGGCTCGGCCTGCCGGGGCGCGATCGGGGACACTCGACGTCTATCGAGGTGCCCGCCGCCGGTCCGGCGTCGTCGTGGGCGTGGCAGCTGCGGTGGGCTGCGTCGGGTGGCGGCCGCCGTCGAACGACGGGGTCGACTCCGGTGCGGTGTCGTCGAGTAGGCCGGGCTCGTCGAGACCGCCGGGCCTGACACACGAGAGAGGGCGGTGACATGCGACGCGAGACGCAGAACGTGCTGCTGGTGCTGTTGGGCGGCGCGTTGGTGAAGATCTCGTTGGACGGCACCTATCTGCGTTATGTCCGTCCTTCGCTGCTTCCGCTGCTGCTCGGTGCGGGTGTGGTCATCGTCGCCGTCGGCGTGGCGGCCATCGTCTTCGACATCTGGGGACATCGGGGCGCTGCCGCGCAGGCGGCTGGAGCAGGCGGCGAGGGTCGCGACCGGGAGCCGGGCCACTCGCCCGGCCGAGCCGATCCGACCCCGGACGGGCTGCCCGGAATCGGGTCCGTCACCACGGTCGACGCCGCGTCCACGTCCCGGTCACGGGCGGTCGACCTCGTGGGTGCGGCCGGGCGGGCGACGGCCGCTGCCGACGAGGCTCCCGGCCCTGCCTCGGGCCCGGCCGGTGCGGCGCAGGCCTCGGGGGAGGCCCGCCGGGCTGCTCCGGAGAGAGCCGATGCCGCCCTGGTCCACAGCGGGGCGGACGGCCATGGCCACGGTCACGGCCGGTCCTCGTGGATGCTCATCCTGCCGGTCCTCGCCATCCTCATGGTCGCGCCGCCCGCGTTGGGCTCCGACTCGGTGCAGCGGGCCGGAGATCGCTCGGTGATCACCGAGCGACCGCCGTCGGGCGGCGGTCTGTTCGGCCCGCTTCCCGAGGGCGACGTGCCCGAGATGCCGATCACCGACGTGGTGATGCGATCGGTCTGGGACGCGAGCGGCGCGCTGACGGGCAGGCAGATCTCGGTCACCGGGTTCCTGGTTCGCGACGAGGTCGACACCCAGGACGCCACAGCCTCCGCGGGCACACAGGCGGAACCCGGTGCGGTCCACGTCGCGCGCATCCGCATCATGTGCTGCGCCGCCGATGCCCTGCCCGTCAAGCTTCGGCTGGACGCCGACGGCGCCGAGGCAGCCACACTCGCCGCCCTGCCGGTGGACGGCTGGCTGGAGGTCACCGGCGAGGTGCGCACCGGCTCGGCGACCGAGGCCAACGGGAATGTCCCGGAGTTCGTCGTCTCGGGCGTCACGCCCGTCGAGGCACCGGCCGATCCGTACGAGTACTAGACCCGTCGACGCCGCGCCTCGGGTGCCGCCCTCCGGAGCGTGATCGCAGTCCGGACCGGTCGGGAGCGGGCCGGGCACCCTGCGGATGGCGAGCCCTGCGGCGGGCCGCTGTCCGGTGTCGACGCTCTCGAATCACGGGAGCCGTGCTTCGGCCTGGTGAGCGGGCCGCTGCCCGGGCCGGACGTCGTCGAAGGGCCGCTTCCGCCGTCGGCGGCGGTCAGACGCAGTCGGCGCAGTCGCCGAAGATCTCCAGGGTGTGACTGACGCGGTGGAAGCCGTGCTCCTCGGCGATGCGGGTCGTCCAGCGCTCCACCGCGGGCCCCTCCACCTCCACGGTCCGACCGCAATGCCTGCACACGAGGTGGTGATGGTGGTGGCTCGAACACCGCCGGTAGACGGCCTCGCCGGTGTCGGTGCGCAGCATGTCCACCTCGCCTGCCTCAGCGAGGGTCTGGAGGGTGCGATAGACCGTGGTCAGGCCGATGCCCTCCCCGTTCCTGCGCAGCTCCTCATGGATCTCCTGAGCGGAGCGGAACTCGGGCTGATTGTCCAGCAGTCGAGACACCGCCGTGCGCTGTCTGGTCGTGCGTACTCCGGGAACCGTCGTCGACGGTCTCTCACTGGTGGTCACGCGTCCTCCGCTCCGCTGCTCGGCTGGGGTTCCTCGACGTGCGTCACCGCGTCGACCACGATGTGGGCCAGATGCTCGTCCACCAGCCGGTACACCACTTCGCGGCCCTGCCTGGTGCCCTGCACCACGCCTGCGGACTTCAGCACCCGCAGATGCTGGCTGATCAGGGGCTGTGTGACGCCGAGCGACTCGACCAGCTCGTGCACGCAGCGTTCCGCCTGCCGGAGCTGGAGGACGATGGAGATGCGGACGGGAGCCGCGAGGGCCCGGAGCAGGTCGCCCGCCGCGATCAGCGTCTTGGGATCGGGCGTGGGCAGGTCTCCGGCGGCCGCCCGCTCGTCGCAGGGGGAGCCGGGCGCCTCGTCATGGGGGGCCAACGCCACGCCTCGGGCGGTGTGCTCGAGGCCGGGCACGTGCCTCATGGCGTCTGCGGTGGGCATCTCGGTCTCCAGGACTCGGGTGTCGTGACGCGGGGTCGGGCGTCGCCCGCCTGCTGCCGTCCATACTAGTTGCGGGCCGTCGCCTGCCTGGGGCGTCCGATCGGCCGCCCGCCCCTCGGCGCCGTCTCTCGGCTCAGCTCGCCAGACTGTTGTAGCCGACAGTAGCGGTAATCACAATCAGCATCAGCAGGGTGATCACCCGGAGGGCGCGCTCCCCCGGCGTGAGCGTCCGCCAGGTGACGAGCAGCAGGCCCAGGACGAGCAGGATGAGGGCGCTCAACAGCGTGACGCCGATCCAGCCGCCCAGCCACGCTCCGAGCAGGAACAACGCGATGACGACCAGGAAGGCCAGCGGGGGAGGCACCCGCGACAGCGGCCCCTCGCCCGGTGTCAGCCGTGTGCGCCGATCTCCTCTGCCTGGCACCGACAGGTCTCCTTCCGCGTGCTCCCCGTCCGATCCGAGAGCGGTTATCCTCGCACCCCGCGTCCTGGAGAGCCCGTCCTTGATCCCTGCCTTCTGAAGTCGCGCGGGGGCGGCGCGGCAATCTGCGGCGTCGTCGTCGGTCACCATGACTCCGCCATGGCTCCCTCCTGTCGCCTGGCAGCTCAGCCACGCACGGCGGAGAGGGACCGAAGACAGACTCTAAGGAGCCTGCCCGATGCTGCTCATCTGTCGCTATGCCGTGCCTGAGACGGGCATCGAGGACTTCCTGGCCCAGGCCAGGACGGCGATGCGGCTGCTCGGCGCGCAGCCCGGCTGTCGGGGCGTACAGCTCGCGCGGACCGTCGAGCACGATGCCGAGGGCGTCGACTGGACGCTGATCGCCCGCTTCGACTCGGTGGTGGCCTACCGCCGGGCGCTGTCGCCCTTCGACGTGCGAGAACACGTCGTCCCGTTCCTCTCCAGAGCCGAGGTCGGCGGCTCGGCCGTGCACGAGGTCCTGGTGGAGTCGGTTTCCGGGGAGGAGTCGCTCCGAGAGCAGGACAGCCTGTTGGCCGAGGACCGCGACAGCGTCCGACTCGGCGAGGTCGCGGGCCCGGACGTTCCCCGGCGCTGACGTCCGTCGCCGGATCGTCCCGCCGTGTCGGCACGCTCCGCCGGTCGAGTGCCTGCCGGTCGCCAGGGTGCTCGCAGGCCGGGTGCCTGGCCCGGCGGGCCCACACCGGGCGGCGGCAGGCCGTGACGACGAATCTGCCGCCTGCCTCGTGGCCGGGGCCGATCGGCGGCGGCTGGGCTGATCGAGTGAGCTTCGATGTCATCTTCGTCGACTTCCTGCCTGCCTGCTCCGTCGCTCTGCCATCATCCGGAACCGGCATGGTCGGCAGCGTGACTACACGGAGTGAGAGGCTGATGACCGGTGGGACGACCCCTTTCGGAGGATGGACCGCACGGTTCGGCTGCGGCTGAGCAGACTCGTCAGCGGTTCTGGACTCGGGGGCGGACGACGTCGCTGATCGCCGTCCTCGCCGCCGTGACGATCGGCATCACCGTCGGTGGACTGGTGGGCAACCCGAGCGTCGTGCCCGGCTCCGCGAGTGCGGCGGGTGACACACCCTCCGCCGAGGCCGAGCCGACGGCGGAGGAGACGCCCGAGGCTCAGCCTGCCCCGCCGCCTGCCGAGCACGCCAGGCAGCCGGGGACGATCTACCTGGCCGACGGCGGCTCCGCGCGCCTGGTACGCGAAGAGGTCGACGCCACCGGCACGCTGCCGGTGCCGGACAGCCTCGGCGAGGCCACCTGGTGGGGAGCCGGGCTTGGCGCCGCAGCCGGCGCGTCGGTGATGGCGGGCCATGTGAACTGGCAGGGTGCCCTCGGCCCCTTCGATCAGCTCCACCGCGCCGAGGTCGGCGAGCGCATCGAGATCGTCGACGTCGACGGCGGCGAGTGGACCTATCAGACCAGCGAGGTGCTGACCCTGCACAAGGACGAACTGCCCGGCCGGGCCGCCGACCTGTTCGGTCAGGACGGCGATCACCGACTGGTCCTGGTGACCTGTGGCGGGCGTTATGTCGGCGGCCCGTCGGGCTACGAGGACAACCGCATCGTGGTCGCCACCCTGGTGGGCACACCCGACGTCGCCTGAGCAGCGCAGACGATCTTCGATCGCGGTCGGTCACCTGCCCCGACCTGCACTTCACGCTCATGGTCGTCATCGCCGCCCCGGCCGCTACGCTCGACTCCGACCGCCTGCCACGCAGTTCACCAGGCCTTGGGGAGCGTCCGTGCCTGCCGATGCCGATCGGATCGACACCATCGTCAGACTCTGCCGGGCCCGAGGCCTGGTCTACCCGAGCGGGGAGATCTACGGCGGGGTCCGGGCGGCCTGGGACTACGGGCCGCTGGGCGTCGAGCTGAAGGAGAACGTCAAGCGGCAGTGGTGGAAGGCCGTCGTCCACGGCAGGGACGACGTCGTCGGCCTGGACACCTCGGTGATCCTGCCGCGCGAGGTGTGGGCCGCCTCCGGTCACGTCGAGGAGTTCGTGGCCCTTCTCGTCCAGTGCACCGCATGCCATCACCGGTTCCCGGCGGCGGAGCTCGTCGAGGAGTACCGGGCCCGCACGGGCGAGGAACTGGACGAACGCGCGCTGCTGGCGCTCACCTGCCCGGACTGCGGAAGTCGCGGACGGTTCACCCAGCCGAGCCTGTCCAGCGGGATGCTGGCCACCCGGCTGGGGCCGGACGAGGCGGATGACAGCCCGTATCACCTTCGGCCGGAGACGGCCCAGGGTGCCTTCGTGAACTTCCACTCCGTGCAGGCCACCGGGCGTCGCCGTCCGCCCTTCGGCGTCGGCCAGATCGGCAAGGTCTTCCGCAACGAGGTCACCCCCGGCGACTTCCTGTTCCGCTCCCGCGAGTTCGAGCTGATGGAGCTGGCCTACTTCGTGCCGCCGGATCAGGACGAGCACTGGCACCGGTACTGGATCGACGCGCGCACCGACTGGTACACCGGCCTGGGCGTCGACCGGCAGAACCTCCGGCACTACCCGCATCCGGCGGACCACCTGGCGCACTACTCGCGTCGCACGGTCGACGTCGAGTACCGGTTCGGGTTCCCCGGCCGGGAGTGGGACGAGCTGGAGGGGATCGCCAATCGGGGCGACTTCGACCTCGACGCCCACGCGGAGCGCACCGGCGTCGATCTGTCCTACTACGACCGCGCGGCGGGCAGCCGGTATCGGCCCTTCGTCATCGGGCCCTCGGTCGGGGTCGGTCGGGCGGTGCTGGCCTTTCTGTTGGACGCCTACACCGAGGAGGAGACGCCCAACCCGATCGGCGGCGTCGACCGGCGGGTGGTGCTGCGGCTGGACCGCAGGCTCGCCCCGGTGAAGGTCGGAGTGCTGCCGGTGTCGCGCAGCCCCGACCTCGCGCCGCAGGCGGCGGCCGTGACGGCGGAGCTGCGACGCAGCTGGAACGTCGAGTTCGACGACTCCGGGGCCATCGGGCGGCGCTACCGGCGGCAGGACGAGATCGGCACCCCGTTCTGCGTCACGGTGGACTTCGACGGCCTTCTCGACCACGCGGTCACCGTCCGGGACCGGGACAGCCTCGTCCAGGAGCGGGTGTCGCTGGACAAGCTCAACGACTACCTGGCCTTCCGGCTGCGCGGCTGCTGAGCGGGCTCCCGGCCTCGGACGTCGCAGGGGCGGCGGAGGGTGCGGGCGGAGGCCGCCTGCCCGGCAGGGCTCGGCTGCGGTCGTTCGACGCGGCGCCGCGCGGGCCGCTGCGCCGGGCGATTCAGGGCAGGCGACGGACGTCCAGCCGCTGTTCGACCGCGCCCGTCTCGGCGGAGGCGTCCCGCTCCACCAGATAGGCACCCGCCTGCCCGTTCTCCGCCACGGCCTCGACCAGCGTCGTGCCGTGGTAGAGCAGGCCCGCGCCGTCGTCCGTGCAGTGGGCGGGCGGCAGCGCCCCCGAGGCGACGGCGGCATGGACGGCGGGCCTGCGGGCGGCCTCCGAGTCGTAATGCACGCCGTTGCCATAGGGCAGCAGCGCCAGCCCGTCGGTGACCAGCCGCAGGTCCGGGCCGAAGGAGTCGGTCGGGCCGCCGACGAACCAGCACAGCGAGCCTGCGGACACACCGCCGAGCACCACACCGGCCTCCCAGGCCTGTCGCAGCACCTCGGGCAGGCCGTGCACCCGCCACACGGCGAGCAGGTTCGCCACCGAACCGCCGTTGACCCACACGACGTCGTGCGCCAGCACCAGTCCCGTGAGATCCGTGGTGGGCGGCATCGGGAACAGGTTCAGTGCGGTGACCTCGATGTCTGCCTGGCGACCCGCCTCGGTGACCGCGGCGCTCTGCCAGCGTTGATCGCCGCTTGCCGTGCCCACGTGACAGAGTCGTGGCCTGCGTCCCGTCACGCCGGAGAGCTCGACGGCGAAGTGGATCAGCGGCGCGAACTCGATCTCGGTGCTGGCGCCCCGGCGCATTCCACCGGACGTGGCGAGGATCGTGGGCTGGTCGGCTGGCATCGGCCCATCCTGGCGGTCGGTCGTCGATCCGCTGAGCCGGGGCCTGCACGGCGCCGCCAGCGCGGGTCCGGGCGCCCCGCGACCTCGGGCCGTCGCGCGGTTCGGGGGCGACCGACGCCCGAGCCGGCCGCACCGACGGCGGCGGGCCCGGTCCGGCGGTCGTCGACCCGCACCGTCCCGGCCGGGCCGGACGACGCGCGGGAGACGGTCGAAAAATCCAGACCACCGTCGCCAGGACACCCGCCGCTCTGCGACGATCTCCGACATGACCGCCCCTGAGGACCGGCTGCGGGGTCTCCACCTCGGCAGGCTGCTGACTCGCACCGTCGTCGGCACCATGTTGATCATGGCGCTCGTGGTCGGCGGCACGCTGTTCCGGGTGTGGTTCGTGGCCCGTCAGGACGACCGCAGTCGCGCCGACGTCGTTGTGGTGCTCGGTGCGGCCCAGTACGACGGGAGACCGTCCGCCGTGCTGGAGGCGCGACTGGAGCACGCCGTGACGCTCTACGAGTCGGGCGTCGCCGACCACATCCTGACGGTGGGCGGCAGACAGGCAGGGGACAACTACACCGAGGCGGAGGCAGGCGAGTTCTGGCTGGTCGAACACGGCATCCCGCAGGACCGGGTGGTCGCCGTCGGCGAAGGCGTCGACACCCTGGGCAGCTTCCGGGTCGCCGCGCGCGCCATCTCCGAACGAGGGTGGGACTCGGCCGTGATCGTCAGCGACCCGTGGCACTCGCTGCGGGCCAGGACCATGGCTCGTGACGCAGGCATCGACGCCTGGGTGTCACCGACCCGACGTGGTCCGATCGTGCAGACCAGGGAGACCCAGGCCCGCTACATCCTGCGAGAGACGGCCGCCCTGCTCCATTACCGCTTCACCCACGCTCCCGCCGAGGGCGAGGACAACGGGCTCAAGTGATCCGGGACGATCACCGGTCCCGGCTGTGCTGCCGCAGGATCGCGATCACGTGGTTCTTCAGGAGTCGGGTGGTTCCGCCCGCTCGAACGGCGGCATCCCGGCAGGCACCCTGTCGAGACCCGCACCCTGCCCTTAGGCTGCCCCGGTGTCGTCCGACTACCGCGACCATGACGCGGCTCGTCTGCTGAGCGAACCGCCCAAGCACGCCGTCCTCGACGCAGGCCGGGCCGAACAGCGCAGTGCCTTCGCGCGCGACCGGGCCAGGGTGCTGCACTCCGCGGCCCTGCGCAGGCTTGCGGGCAAGACCCAGGTGGTCGGGCCCGACGAGGGCGATGTGCCGCGCACTCGGCTCACTCACTCGCTGGAGGTGGCCCAGATCGGCCGAGGCATCGGCGCCGAGCTGGGCTGTGATCCCGACATCGTCGACACCGCCGGGCTGGCACACGACATCGGCCATCCGCCGTTCGGCCACAACGGGGAGCGGGCGCTGGACGCCGCCGCCGGTCCGTGCGGCGGCTTCGAGGCCAACGCCCAGACGCTGCGCATCCTCACCCGCCTCGAACCCAAGGCGTTGGCCGAGGACGGCAGTCCGCACGGGCTCAACCTGACCAGGGCCTCGCTGGACGCGTCGACGAAGTATCCGTGGCCGCGCGTCGCAGGCACGCGGAAGTTCGGTGTCTACGAGGACGACCTCCCGGTCTTCGGCTGGATGCGTGCGGGCGCCCCCGACCGGCGTCGTTGCCTGGAGGCGCAGGTCATGGACTGGGCGGACGACGTCGCCTACTCCGTCCACGACGTGGAGGACGGGGTGTTGTCCGGCCGGATCTCCCTGCGACTGCTGGCCGATCCGGCGGAACGGGCCGCCGTGGCGCGGCTGGCGGCCGAGAGCTTCTCCGACGACTCCTCGGCCGCGCTGGAGGCCGCCGCCGAGGGGCTGCTGCGGCTGCCCGTGGTCGTCGACGTCCTGGATCACGCGGGCAGCCTGTCCGACCAGGTGGCATTGAAGCGTCTCACCAGCGAACTGGTCGGCCGGTTCGCCGCCGCCGCGGTGTCCGGGACCAGGGCGAAGTTCGGCGACGGTCCACTGTGTCGCTACCGGGCCGATCTGGTGGTCCCCGCCGAGGTCGCCGCCGAGGTCGCCCTGCTCAAGGCGGTCGCCCTGCGGTATGTGATGAGCGATCCGAAGCGGCTTCAGGTGCAGACCATCCAGCGCGAGCTGCTGGCCGAACTGGTCGAGGCACTGGCCGACCGAGCACCCGACGAGCTGGACCCGGCGTTGCGGCCCGCCTGGGAGGTCGCGGGCGACGACGCGGCGCGGCTGCGGGTGGTCCTGGACCAGGTGGCCGCGCTGACCGACGGCCAGGCGGTGCGGTGGCACGCCAGACTGACCGGCCGGGACGGCCCCGGCATCGAGTGAGCGATCTCCCCGGCCGACCCGCTTCGGCCGGCAGACTGGGCCCATGGCGCGCGGATCGCTCTCGCACCTGACGACCTCGTCAGGGGGCGCGGCGCCGGGCCGAGGCTCCGATGTTCGCTCGGCGGGCAGCGGGGCTGCCTGTTGATCACGAGCGGCGGCGCTGCCGAGCCGGGGTCGCCGGGGCCGAGTTGCGCTGATCGGAGGTCGCGGCCGGGAGGTCGCGGTGGGAAGGTCCCGCCAGGAGATTCGGTGGGATGTCCCGCCGAGAGAGCCGGCGGGAAGGTCCCGCAGGGGATCGCGACGGCGGAGGAAGGCCGTCGGACGGCGACTCCGACCAGCCGTCGGAACCCGATGGACGTCACCGCCGATGTCTGCCGCAGCGTGTTGGGCCTGCCGCTCGGTCACGCGTCCGTGCGCCTTTCGCCGATCGAGCCGACGACAGACAGGGGTTGTTGATCACCGTGGACGACCGTGCACACCTCTCCTTCGCACTGAACCTGCACCGGGCGCTCGCTCCGAGCGACGGCGGTGACTTCTGCTGGTCACCGCTGTCCGTCGCCAGCGCGCTCGGCCTGGCCGCGGCGGGCGCGCGGGGCAGCACCCGAGACGAACTGAGCCGCGTGCTCACCGACGGCTCGCCGGACGACCTGCATCGGGTCGCGGGGCCGCTGATCGCGTCGGCGGAGCTGAGCACCTCGGGCGGTGGCGAGGACCCGCCGATCCTCTCGGTGGCGAACACGTTGTGGACCAGGGACGATCTCGTCGTCCACCCCTCGTTCCGGCGCAACCTCGAACAGTGGCCGGGCGGCGCGGTCAAGGGTGCGCCGTTCGAGGCGGACCCGGAGGGCGCGCGCACGTTGATCAACGAGGACGTCGCCGACCTCACCAGGGGGCTCATTCCGGAGCTGCTGCCCGCAGGAACCGTCGAGAAGCGAACGATGGCGGCGCTGGTCAACGCCCTGTACCTCAAGACGGCGTGGGTCAATCGGTTCACCGAGGGCGCCACCAGCCCGCTGCCGTTCCACGCGAGGGCGGGCGTCCGCGAGGTGCCGACGATGACGCTGACGGAGCGGATGCCCTACGCCGTCCGCTCGGGCTGGCAGGTCGTCGGGCTGCCTGCGAAGGGCGGAGTCGAGGCGGTGATCCTGCTGCCAGACGGCGAACTGGCCGAGGCCGAGGCGGGCCTGGACGGCGCGACGCTGGGCGCCCTGCTCGACGCGATTCGGGCCACCCGGGTCGAGTTGTTCCTGCCTCGGCTGCGCGTCACGGGCCGTGCCGACCTGAAGGCCTCGCTCAGCGGGCTCGGGGTGCGCTCGATGTTCCGCGACGATGCGGACTTCAGCGGGCTGAGCGAGTCGCATCCGGTGCAGATCTCCTCGGTGCTGCACGAGTCGGTGCTGCAGATCGACGAGGAGGGGCTGGAGGGCGCCGCCGCGACGGCTGCGATGTTCGTGCTGGCGGGCGCGATGGTCCCGCAGCGGCCGATCACGGTGCGGGTCGACCGTCCGTTCCTGCTGTTGATCCGCCATCGTCGGAGCGGCTCGGTCTACTTCCTGGCCCGCGTCACCGACCCGAGCTGAGTCGCCGCGCGCGGCGTCGTCCGCGCGTGCCGGGCCCACTCGACCTCGGCGGCGCCGACCCGGACCCGTGCCGGGCGGGCGCCGCCGCGTGGTCTCGGGGTCGTGGTCCGAGGAAGCCGCCTGCTCCTCGGCTCGGGCACGGGCGACCGTCGCGGTGATCCTGGTCGAGGGGCTCGCATGCGACCCCCTCGTGAGCGCCGCCGGTCGGCTCATCGCCTGCGTCACGTCCGTCGCTGCGTCGTCGGGTCGGACGTGACGAACCGAGGCCGGTGCGACGGCGTCGGATCGAGTCCGCCGGGCGGCCGTGGATCAGGAGGGCGACACGAGCACCATTGCCGCCACAATTACTTCAGTATTAAACGAACTTGATGCCGTCGAGGCGATGAGGACGGTGGCCTGCGATGCCACGGCGGCACTCATCGCCGACCGACGTCGCGTAGGCCGCCGACATCGGCGGGCGGATTCCTCGGCGCCCTGGAGCGGGCGGGGTGCGACTGAGCGAGGCGTTCTGCATGGCCGTCGCCTCGCGGCCGCGCCCCGCGTCGCCGCAGGCCCAGCACGCGGGATGCCGCCGCTGCCGTCGGCGTTGCCGCTCTCGCGGGTCAGACGTCCACGCGAGTCAGCTTGTCCGGATTGACCAGATCGAAGACGGCCTCGATGCGGCCGTCCCGGATCGCGATCCAGGCGACGCGGCGTTCGATGGGCACACCGTCGGCCTCGACCGCGACATCCACTGCCGACCCGCCCGTACTCGACCCGGCTGCGCTCGGCCCTTCTGCGCTCGGCCTGTCGCCGCCGATCAACACCCCGAGATCCCCGTTCACCAGCACCGGTACGCCGCCTAGCGCGAGCCGAGTGCCGTACCGGTTGACCAGACCGAGCAGGAAGCGGATGACCTTCTCCGCGCCGATAACCGGCCGGACGGCGGTCTTGGCCCGGCCGCCGCCGTCGCCGTGGACGACCACGTCGGGATGCAGTACGCGCGTCAGCGCCTCGGTGTCCCTGGCGGCCAGCGCGGTCAGGAACTCCTCGAGCAGCCGTCGTTGCTCGGCGGGATCGGCGCGCGGCGGCGGATCGGCGGCGGCCACCAGCCGCCGGGCCCGCGAGGCGTGCTGGCGGGCAGCGACGACCGAACAGCCGAGGATGTCGGCGATCTCGGCGAAGGGCACCGCGAAGCCGTCATGCAGGACGAAGGCCAGTCGCTGGTCCGGGGTGAGCCGCTCCAACACCAGCAGCGCGACGATCCGCATCCCGTCGGCCTGCACGATCTGCTCCAGCGGATCGGGCGTCGACGCCCGACCGTCGTCCGGGCGAGCGACGAACGGCTCCGGCAGCCAGGGCCCGACGTACCGTTCGCGTCGCGCACTCGCCGAGCGCAGCCGGTCGACGCAGATCCGGCCGACCACGGTCGTCAGCCAGGCACGGAGGTCCCGGATGCCTGCTCGATCCGGCGCCCCCAGCGCGGCCAGCCGCAGCCACGCCTCCTGCACGGCGTCCTCGGCGTCGGCACGCGTGCCGTGCAGCCGGTAGGCGACTCCCGTCAGGTGCGGACGGTGCTCCTCGAAGCGTTCGGCCAGTTCCACGAGATCCGCGGTCCCCGCAGCTTCCGCGGTCTCCTTCTCGACACGGCTCACCCCGGCATTCTCCGCCCGCTCGCCGACTCGGCGACGCCAGGTCGGCCCCCTCCCATAGACTCGCCGACCGTGGCAGGACGCATCCGGGAAAGCGACATCGCCGAGGTACGCGACCGGAACCGGATCGACGAGGTGATCGGCGAGTACCTCGAACTGCGTCGTGCGGGCGCGGGCGCGTTGAAGGGGCTGTGTCCCTTCCACGATGAGAAGAGTCCGTCGTTCAACGTCCGGCCCACGCACGGCACCTTCCACTGCTTCGGCTGCGGCGAGGGCGGCGACGTCATCGCCTTCCTGATGAAGCGCGAGCACCTCAGCTTCGTCGAGTCCGTGGAGCGCCTCGCGGATCGGGTCGGCATCCGGCTCAACTACGTCGGCGGCAGCGCCGTCGTGCAGCGCGACCGGGGCACCCGGCTGCGGCTGGTCGAGGCGCACAAGGCCGCCGCCGAGTTCTATGCGGAGGCGCTGCGCAGCGCGGAGGCGGCCGAGGCCAGGGAGTTCCTCAAGACCCGAGGTTTCGACGAGGCCGCCGCGACTCGCTTCGGCTGCGGATTCGCGCCCTCGGGATGGGACCGGCTGACCAAGCACCTGCTGGGCCGAGGTTTCGAGGCGGCGGAGCTGTACAAGGCGGGCCTGGCCAAGGAGGGCAGGCTGGGGCCGATCGACCGGTTCCACCGCAGGCTGCTGTGGCCGATCAAGGACCTGAGCGGCGACGTCGTCGGCTTCGGCGCGCGGCGCATCTTCGACGAGGACCCGATCCAGGCCAAGTACGTCAACACCGCCGAGAGCCCGATCTACCGCAAGTCCCAGGTGCTGTTCGGTCTCGACATGGCCAAGCGGGAGATCGCCAGGCGGCATCAGGTCGTCGTCGTCGAGGGCTACACCGACGTGATGGCCATGCACCTGGCCGGGGTGCCGACAGCGGTCGCCTCCTGCGGAACGGCCTTCGGTGACGAGCACATCAAGGTGCTGTCGCGACTGCTCATGGACGCCTCCTTCAACCAGGCCTCCCTCGGCTCCGAGGTGATCTTCACCTTCGACGGCGACGCGGCGGGCCAGTCGGCGGCCCGAAAGGCCTTCGACAGCGACCAGAACTGGTCGGGGAACACCTTCATCGCCGTGGCGCCGGACGGCATGGACCCCTGCGAGCTGCGGCAGGAGAAGGGCGACCCCGCCGTGCGCGACCTGGTCGCCCGCCGCCGCCCGCTGTACGAGTTCGCCATCCGGGGCGTGGTCAAGAGCCATGATCTTGACACGGCAGAGGGCCAGCTCGCCGCGCTGCGCTCGTCGACGCCGCTGGTGGCGCAGATCCGCGACGTCGCCCTGCGCGACGAGTACGCCCGTCGACTGTCGGGCTGGGTGGGCTGGGACGACACGCCCTCGGTGGTGCGCGAGGTCCGTGAACTGGCAGGCGGCGGCCGTCGTGAACCGGCGCGGCCGACGCGGCAGGCCCGGCAGCCCGCGCCGGGGCGGGGAGCCGGGGACGACAGCGGCCCGCCGAGGCCCGCGCCGGACGACCCGCAGCTCTGGCTGCAACGGGAGGCGCTGAAGGTCGCGCTCCAGTGGCCCGCGCTGGCGGGGCCCGTCTACGACTCGATCTCCGAGCAGGCCTACACGCATCCCGCCTACCTGGCGGTGCATCGGGCGCTGATCGCGGCGGGCGGAGCCTCGGGCGGGCTCTCGGGCTCCGGACTGGTCGCGGCCATGGCGGAGCACTGCCCGCACGCCTCGGTCCGGTCGCTGCTCACCGAGCTGTCGGTGGAGTCGCTGCGGTCCCGATCGGAGGAGGACGCGCTGTACGTGGCGAGCCTGCTGGCCAGGCTCAAGGAGTCCGTGGTGGCCAGGGAGATCGCCGAGCTGAAGTCTCGGTTGCAGCGGATGTCGGCCACGGAGGAGCCTGAGGAGTATCACGCCCTGTTCGGAGACCTGGTCGGGCTGGAGCAGTATCGGAAGGCGCTTCAGGACCAGGCGGTGGGAGGACTGTCGTGAGGGATCTCATCCGTCGACTGCGGCTGTGGGTGGTCGGTTCGCCGAAGCTGCCCGCGAGCTTCACCGGAACCCTGGAGACCGATGAGCGGGTGCTCGCGGTGGCCACCACGAAGGGCGGCGGCGCGGTCGTCGCGACCCGGCTCGGGCTGTGGCTGCCCGAGGTGTCGGGCTCTCGGCGAGTGGGCTGGCACCTGATCTCCAAGGCGACCTGGAAGGACGGCAGCCTGACGGTGGTCGAGGCGGAGTCGGCGGGTGCTGCGGGCGAGGCCGAGCTGCTCACGGACCTGCCGCCTCGTCGGTATGCCATCGCCGAGGCGGGTCGCGTCCCCGAGGCCGTCCTGAAACGGGTGAACGCCTCGATCACCTCTCGGCATCATCGTGAGCTGCCCGGCGGCGGGGCGTGGTTCGTGCAGCGGCGGGTGCCCGGCCGCGACGGCGTGCTGCTTCAGGTACGGATCGACCCCGGCACGGACCGGGCCGTGGTGGCCGACATCGCGTCCGAGGTGGCCGCGAAGCTCGCCCAGGCCAGACCGCCCGTCGAGTAGCGACTCGGTTCTCCCGATTCATTCGTTCCGCCGTGCTCCTTCTGCCGCCTCGCGGGTCCGCAGGGTCCGGTCGAGGCGGCGTCACGGCGCGGTCGACAGGCGGTGACGATGTGGGACTTCTCCCGTCGATCCCGGCTGTTCCGGCCCCATCGACACCACGAAGGGAATAAAGTACGTACGTACGTTTTTCAAGAGGAGGCGCGATGGCCACGACGAAGTGGAATCCGGAGACCTACCTGACCTTCGCCGACCAGCGGGGCAGGCCCTTTCACGAGCTGGTCGCTCGAATCGGTGCCGAAGATCCCCGGCGGGTGGTCGACCTCGGCTGTGGGCCGGGCAACCTCACCGCCACGCTGTCCCAACGCTGGCCGGACGCCGACATCGAGGCGGTCGACTCCTCGCAGGAGATGGTGGACGCGGCGAAGGCGGCAGGTGTGCATGCGCGCCTGTGCGACGTCACGGCCTGGCAGCCCGACGAGGACGTCGACGTCGTGCTCAGCAACGCGGTGCTCCAGTGGGTTCCCGGCCATCGCGAGCTGCTGCGGAGCTGGCTGACCCGGCTGCGGCCCGGCGCGTGGCTGGCCTTTCAGGTGCCCGGCAACTTCGATGCGCCCTCGCATCACGAGATCCGCACGTTGGCGGGGTCGCCCGCCTGGCGAGACCGCCTCGACGGGCTGGCCATGCGCGCACCGGGTGCCGTCCTCGACGCGGTGGGCTACGCGACTCCGCTGGCGGCGCTGGGTGCCGAGGTCGACGCCTGGGAGACCACCTACCTCCAGCGGCTGACCGGGGAGGACCCGGTCCTCGACTGGGTGAGCGGAACGGCGTTGCGCCCGATCAGGAGCGTGTTGACCCAGGCGGGCTGGGCCGAGTTCCGGGCCGAACTCGGGCCGAGGCTTCGGTCGGCGTATCCGAGACAGGCCGACGGCGTGACCTGGTTCCCGTTCCGGCGGATCTTCGTCGTCGCCCGGCGGCTCGGCTGAGGTCGGCGGTGCTCGGGCCGTCCTGACCGGTCCCGTCGCGCAACCCGTCCTGCGCTGTCGAGGCGGGGGCGGGCTCGGTCCGGCCGCGGAACTGGTGAACCGGGACGACGGCCTGGCCGCGGACGCTGCCGGCGCGGCCCGGCGGCCGCGGGTCCAGGGGTCCGGGGGTGGCACTCGACGAAGCGGACGGCCGAGGTTCGACCCCCGGCCGTCCGTGTTCTCTCGTGCGAACCGGTGTCAGACCAGCAGGTCGTCCGGCTGCGGGTGCTTCGGGCGGGTCTGCTGCTCCACTCTGCCCCGCACCTTCGCGGTGACGTCTCGCACGATCGGGTGATCAAGGGCTCGGCGATAGGCCTGCACGATCTGCTCGTACCGAGCCCGGCCAGCCTTGGCCCCCAATACGTAACCAATGGCCGCGCCCAGCAACAGCTTGGTCATGGTGCCCTCCTCGGTCGATGCTCGTGTGGACCATGTTCCCGCATCGCGAGGTGTTCAACCGAGGGGTGGTGAAAACCGGTTCCGATGGTGCGCTAGAGTATGTCTCGTCGGACTTGAAGTCCGGCGAGAGAACTGAATAACCTTCCTCCGTAGCTCAATTGGCAGAGCATTCGGCTGTTAACCGAAGGGTTGTTGGTTCGAGTCCAACCGGAGGAGCCTCACTCACCCCAGGCCGCCGGCCTGGGGTTTTTCGTCGTTGCGGCCGGGGCCGAGACGATCACGGCGCGTCGACGGCCCGGAGACAGCGCAGACCCTGTGCCCGCAGCGCGTCGGGCAGCTCGGCGGGGCCGGTGACGAGGGTGAAGTCGACCCGTACCGAGGTGATCATCCACACGAGGTCCGCCACCGTCTCGCCGCCGACGTGGAAGAGGCAGCTGCGTTCGTCGACCGCCTCCACGACGCCCATTCCCGGCCAGATCCGGTCCGCGACGGCCTCGGCCGCGTGGTGCAGCGTGAACGTCGCCTGACAGGGCCAGGTCCGCGCGGACAGCCGGTGCGTCAGATATGTCGCGGCGTCGCCGTGCGGCGGGGTCCGGCGGGGGAACGAGGGCCCGGTCGGCGTGCGCGGCGTCAGCCGGTCGACGCGGAAGGCACGCCAGTCGTCCCGATCGACGTCGAAGGCCACCAGGTACCAGCGCCGGCTGAAGCTGACGAGGTTGTGCGGCTCGACCGTCCGGATCGTCACCCCGCCACGCGGGCCTGCGTAATCGAAGCGCAGCCGCTCGCGTCGGTGGCAGGCGTCGGCCACGGCCATCAGAGTCTGCGAGGAGACCTGCGGGCCGGAAGTATCGCCCACCCGCATGGTCGTCGAGTGCAGCACCGCGACGCGGTGGCGCAGCCGGGACGGCAGGACCTGTTCCAGTTTCGCCAGTGCCCCCAGGGCACTCTCCTCGATGCCGGCCACCGAGTTCTCCGCCGAGGTGCGCAGTCCGACGGTCACCGCGACCGCCTCGTCGTCGTCCAGCAGCAGCGGCGGCAGCGCGGCGCCTGCACCCAGCCGATAGCCCGAGATGCCCTGGCTGGCGTGCACGGGATAGCCGAGGTCCCGCAGCCGCTCGACGTCGCGGCGAACCGTGCGGCGGCTGACCCCCAGCCGCTCGGCCAGCTCGGCACCGGAGAAGTCGCGGCGTGCCTGCAGCAGGGACAGCAGCTTGAGCAGGCGGGCGGAGGTCTCCAACATGCCGTCGATCCTCGCAGGAACATAGGAGCGATCCGGTCCTCAGAGCCTGTCTTTGATCCCCACTTTCCTGTTGCGCGGGGCCAGCGCGGCGATCTGCGGCGTTGTCGTCAGTCAACATAACTCCGTTATGTCTCCTTCCTCCGCCTTGCAGCTCATCCACGCTGATCCCCGCTCACGACGGAGGGGGATCAAAGACAGGCTCTAACGCCGTTCTACCGTCGCCGCCATGACGACTCCTACCCCCGAGATCCGCCCGTTTCGCATCGACGTTCCGCAGGATCGACTCGACGACCTGTCCGCCCGCCTGGCCGCCACCCGCTGGCCGGACGAACTGCCGGGCATGGGGTGGGACCACGGGATGCCGGTCTCCTATCTGCGAGGGCTCGTGGAGTACTGGCGGACGGGGTACGACTGGCGGGCGCAGGAGACGGCGCTGAACGAGATCCCGCAGTACATCACCGAGATCGACGGGCAGCAGGTCCACTTCCTGCACATTCGTTCTCCCGAGCCTGCCGCGCTGCCGTTGGTGATGATGCACGGCTGGCCGGCGTCCTTCGTCGAGTTCCTCGACGTGATCGGCCCGCTGACCGACCCCCGGTCGCACGGCGGCGATCCCGCCGACGCCTTCCATCTGGTCATCCCCTCGCCGCCGGGCTTCGCCTTCTCGGGGCCCACCCGTGAGGCGGGGCAGAGCGGCAGTGAACGCCACGCGGAGGTCGTCGCCGCGCTGATGGCTCGGCTGGGCTACACCTCCTACGGCACGCAGGGCGGCGACTTCGGTTCGCTCGTCGGCCCGCAGATCGGCCGAATCGCCACCGAGCACGTCGTCGGCGTCCACGTCAACGGCCTGCTCACCATCGGCGGCTGGGACCAGGACACCAGCGGATGGGACGAGGCCGATCAGCGAAGGCTGGCGGAGCAGGGCGGCTTCGAGGAGGTCGGGGGCTACGCGGCGATCCAGTCCACGCGTCCGCAGACGCTGGCCTTCGGCCTGCACGACTCGCCGGTCGGGCTGCTGGGCTGGATCGTCGACCTGTTCAAGACCTTCTCGAACCCGGCGAAGGAACTGCCGGAGGACGCGGTGGACCGGGACGCGCTGCTCACCAACGTGATGATCTACTGGTTCACCGAGACCTTCGCGTCCTCGACTCGGATCTACAAGGAGTCCACGCACTGGGGTGCCGAGCTGGCCGACTCCGGCGTCCCGACCGCCTGTGCGCTCTTCCCCGGCGACGTCACCATCCGGGCCGTCGCCGAGCAGCAGCACACCGTCGTGCGCTGGACCGAGTACGACCGGGGCGGCCACTTCGCGGCGATGGAGGCTCCTGATCTGCTCGTCGAGGACGTCCGGGCGTTCTTCCGCACCCTGCGTGCTGCCTGAGGCGGGGCCGACCGGCAGACCCCGGCATCGCGATGCCTGCGCCTGCCGGACCCTCGAATCCCGCAGGCCTTCGACGCCGGTGCCTGCGGTCGCGCGTCGGACTCGATTCCCCACCTGATGCTGTTGAGCTTCGTCCCGATCCGGGCCGGTCCGCGCGCGACGTGGGCGGCCTCGATCGGTGTCCGAAGGTCACGGCGAGCGGTGCGGCAAGCGGACTGCCATGGCAGCCGGCCGGTCGCGAACGGGTGCGGCCGTCGGCGTCTCGACGGCCGCGTGCGCACCGAGGCGCGCACCCGTCAGCGTGGTCGCAGGTCAGCGCGGTCCCATGCCGTCGTGACCGCTGCCGGGCCGTGCGTGCCGCCGCAACGCGTCGATGGTGTTCTCCGGCGAGGTGTTGAAGCAGAACACGATGCCGGGAACGAGTTCGTTGAGCAGATTCACGACCCGTTCGAACAGCAGCGTGTGCTCCGGTGCAACGCGCAGGCCCGCACCGATCATCACGACGTGGACTGCTCGTCGGGCGACGCACTGCCGGATCGTGCGCTCGGCCTCGGCCTCGTCGGCCGCTACCAGGCACTGCACGAGGTCGAACCCCGCTGCTCGGATCGCCGCCTCGCCTGCGGCGAGCCGGGCCGTCAGCGTCTCCTCGGTGATCTCCGGGTGGAGACTGAAATCGACCGCACTCGGATGCAGCCCGAGCGACAGGACGACATCACCGGTGTGCTCTTCCTGCGTCGTCACCACGGAACGACTCCCTCGCGGTTGAAGAAGCCGCCGGTCGGCTCATTCGAGCCGAGGCCGGCCAGCCGGACGATCGCGTCGGTCCCCTCGGACACGGTCTGGGTGCCCGTGTGGCCGTTGAGGTCGGTCGCGGTGTAGCCGGGGTCCACGGCGTTGATCCGGACTCCGTCCAGCGCACGGGCATACTGGCTGGTGATCATGTTCAACGCCGCTTTCGACGCCGGATAGCCGAGTGTCGGCGGCACCAGCCCGAACCAACGCGGGTCGTTCGAGACCGCGAAGGACCCCATCCCGCTGGACACCATGACGATCCGGGGTTTCTCGGCGGCCCGCAGCAGCGGCAGGAAGGCGTTCGTGACTCGGACCGGGCCGAACACGTTGACCTCGAACAGCTGCCGCAGATCGTCGGCTCGCACCTCGGCGGGCGGGTTCGGCGGCCCGCCGACGCCCGCGTTGTTCACCAGCACGTCCAGCCGCCCGGCATGGGCCTGCACCGTGTCCACGGCCGCGGCGACGGACTCGTCGGAGGTCACGTCGAGCGGGACGAACCGCACCGTCACGCCGTCGTCGGCCAGTTCCGCCGCCGCCTTCCTGCCGCGTGCCTCGTCACGCGCACCGAGGAACACGTCCCAGCCCGCGGCCGCGAGTCTGCGCACGGTCTCGCGTCCCAGTCCCTTGTTCGCCCCGGTCACCAGGGCGGTCGTCATCTTGTTCGTCGACACGCTGCCAGCGTCGCCGATGATGAGGCGCCGACGCCAGGACCGAGGTGGCCTGGGACCGCCGGTACCACCCCGAACGGGCCGCTCCGCCGGCACGATGGGTGCGTGGACAGAGCCGAACTGGCCGCGGTGCTGCGCACTGCGCGATCACGAGTCAGACCCGCCGACGTCGGCCTGCCCACCGGCCTGCGCAGGCAGGTCCCCGGGCTCCGTCGGGAGGAGGTCGCCCAGCTGGCGGGTCTGGGCGTCGACTATGTGATCCGGCTCGAGCAGGGCCGGGGGCCGAGACCGTCGACGCAGGTACTCGGCGCGCTGGCGAGGGCGCTGCGGCTCGGCGACGATGACCGCGACATGATGTTCCGGCTCGCGGGCGCGGAACCGCCGCAGGCAGGCCGGATTCCGATGCTGGTCCGGCCGAGCGTGCTGCGCCTGCTCGACCGGATGTCCGACCTGCCCGCCCTCGTGCTGTCGGCCAAGTCCGATGTGCTCGCCTGGAACCCGCTCGGCGCCGCCCTGCTCGGCGACTTCTCCGAGTTGCCCACCGCGCGACGCAATCTCATCTGGCAGCGGTTTCTCGGCCCGAATCCCGATACGGAGACCTCGGCGGCCGCCGACTGCGTCGGCTGCCTGCGGACGGCGCAGGCCCGCTACCCCGATGATCCCGACCTCGCGAGACTCGTGGCCGACCTGCGTGGCGGGAGCGCCCGCTTCGACAGTCTGTGGCGAGCGGGCCGCTCCGGGCGGCTGCGCGCCGCCTGCGTGACCCGCGTGCATCCAGAAGTCGGCATGCTGACCCTGGACGTCGACGTGCTCCGGGAGCCCGAGGGTGATCAGACCGTCCTCATCTACTCGGCTGCACCCGGCACGGCGACGGCATCGGCGCTGGAACTTCTCCGCGTCACCGGGCTTCAACGATTCGCCTTGTGATTCGTGATTTGTGGTTCGCGGGCGGACTCGCCGCCGAGCCTGCACCTGACGGCGGTGCTGACCTCTCCGCGTCGATGCCGGTGATCCCGGCGGGGTGCGGTTCGTGAACTCGGTGCCGACCCGCGACGACCAGCCTGCGGTGCGGGGCGGACTCGGAAGCAGGTCCGGCACCGAACCGCGCCACGACCGGCGAGGCATCCGACGGCGACGCCTGCGCAGTATCGCGGGGCAGCCGAGCGGCTCGGGCAGTTCGGGCTGTCGGGCGGTTCGGGCAGGCTGCTGACGTCCGGTCCGGTGAGACCTGACGCGCCCGGTGACGTCCGGCGGCGCGGAAGAAGCGCCCGCCGGCAGGCGGCTGACGCGGCGTGATCCCCGAGGTGATCGGCGCCGAGCCTGCCGCGCGGCTGACGAGCCGGCTGCGCTCGGCGAGCATCGCCGCGGGGCGGATCTCGCGGGTGGCGACCTAGCTGCGAAAGGTGCGGCGGTAGGCGTCCGGCGGCACGCCCACCGTGCGGTGGAAATGCCTGCGCAAGGTGGCCGCCGTGCCCATGCCCACCGCCGCTGCGACGGCGTCGATGCCGTCGTCGGTGGTTTCCAGCAGTTCCTGGGCGCGGCGGATTCGTTGCGTCGACAGCCAGTGCAGCGGGGTGGTGCCGGTCGCGGATCGGAAATGGCGACCGAGGTTGCGTGAGCTCATGTTCGCCTGGCGGGCGAGATCCGCGACGGTCAGCGGATGCTCCAGCCGTTGTGCCGCCCAGGGGAGGAGCCGGGCGAGCGGGTGCGTGTCTCGGGCCGGCACCGGGGCGGTGACGAACTGGGCCTGGCCGCCGGTCCGGTGCGGCGGCACGACCAGGCTGCGGGCGATCGTGTTGGCGACCGCCGAGCCGTGGTCGGAGCGGACCAGATGCAGGCACAGGTCCACCGCTGCGGCCTTGCCCGCCGAGGTGAGGACGCTGCCGTCGTCGACGTAGAGCACGTCCGGGTCGACTGTCACGCGGGGATGGCGGGCGGCGAGCGCCCCGGCGTGGGCCCAGTGCGTGGTGGCGCGCCTGCCGTCCAGCAGGCCTGCGGCGGCCAGCACGAACGCCCCCGTGCACAGCGAGACCGTTCGCGCGCCCGCCTCGTGGGCCGTGCGCACCGCGTCGACGAGGTCGGCGGGCGGCGGCTCGTCGGCGTCGGCCAGTGCGGGAACGATCACCGTGTCCGCGCAGGCCAACCGGTCGAGCCCGCCGTCCGGCTCCAGCCGGAACCGGCCGAGCCGCACTGGGCCCGAGCCGCAGATCACGAGGTCGTACCAGGCGTCGGCCTGCCCTGTCCGGTCGGCGCCGAAGATCTCGTACGCCACCGACAGCTCGAAGTGCCGCATCCCGTCGGCAACGGCCACCGCGATCGTGCTCATGTCCGAAACTGTACGCATGACGGCGTTCAAGACACTCGTGGCGCCTGCTCCCCTCGGCCACGATTCTCACCGTGGATCACATGAGCATGACCGCGGAACAGCGGGAATCGGGTCACACGGTCGCGGTGTTCGGCGCCTACGGGCACACCGGACGGTTCGTGGTGGCCGAGCTGCGCGAGCGAGGGTTCGTCCCGCTCCTGGCGGGACGTGACGCGGAGCGGCTGCATGCGCTGGCAGCGGAACACCCCGGACTCGACGCTCGGCAGGCGTCCGTCGACGACTCGGCCGCGCTCGATCGCGCGCTCGCCGGAGCGGCAGCGGTGATCAACGCTGCCGGGCCCTTCGCCGCCACCGCTGCCCAGGTGATCGAGGCCGCCCTGCGCGCGGGCATCCCGTATGTGGACGTGTCGGCCGAGATCGAGGCCAACATCGACGCGTTCGCGCACTTCGGAGACCGGGCCCGCGAGGCGGGCACCGTCGTGCTCCCCGCGATGGCCTTCTACGGCGGTCTCGGCGATCTGTTGGCCACCACGGCGATGGGCGACTGGACGGCCGCCGACGAGGTGCACGTCGCCTACGGCCTGAGCAGCTGGCATCCCACTGCCGGGACCCTCGCGGCAGGCAGGGTCTCGCGGGAGCGGCGCAACGGCAGGGGCGTCCGCTACACCGCAGGCGAACTGGCCTACCACGACGACGCGTCGCCGGTCCTGGACTGGGACTTCCCCGCTCCGCTCGGGGTGCGGCCCGTTCTCGGCGGGTTCACGATGACCGACGTCGTCACCATCCCCAGCCATCTGTCGGTCCCCGAGGTGCGCACGTACATGGCCGTCGACGCGGCGAAGGACCTGTCGGTGCCAGACCCGGCCGGCCCGGTCCCCGTCGACGAGCGGGGTCGATCCGCCCAGACCTTCCTCGTCGACGTGATCGTCCGCTCCGGCGACACCCGGCGACGGGCGGCCGCGCGGGGGCAGGACATCTACGCCGTCACTGCCCCGCTGGCGGTGGAGGCGGTCGACCGCATCCTCTCCGGGCGGACTCGCACGACGGGCGTCGCCTCGGCGGGCAGGCTCTTCGACGCACCCGACTTCCTGCGCGCGCTGGCCGCGCACGTCACGGTCGACCTGCCCCGAGGCTGAGCACGGCGAGTGACGCGGCATGGCGCGCGGTGCGTGCAGGCGGCGCTCGCCTGCACGCGCATCGACATCGGTCGGGGCAGGCCGCGACGTCTCGAGCAGGCAGACGGCCCCCGGCGCGACCTCGACCCCTGCCCGCCTTGCCGACCCCGGCACCAACCGATCGGTGGATGGCGGCATCCACCGAACCCGGCATCGGCCTGACCGCGCAGTCGATGTGACGCATCGCGGGCAGGCGGCACGCTTCGACGTATGGCAATCATCGAGGTGACCGACCTCGTCAAGCGCTACGGCGATCACACCACGGTCAAGGGCGTCAGCTTCACCGTCGAGCAGAGCGAGATATTCGGGATTCTGGGGCCCAACGGGGCGGGCAAGACCACCACGGTCGAGTGCATCGAGGGCCTGCGCACCCCCGACGGCGGGGGCGTCCGGGTCTGCGGCATCGACCCGAGACGGGACACCGGTGAGCTGCGGCAGCTGCTCGGCGTGCAGCTCCAGGAGAGCGAGCTGCCCGCCAAGCTCAAGGTGGGCGAGGCGATGGAGCTGTACAGCTCCTTCTACCGCGCCCCCGTCGACTGGCGCGAACTGATCGAGGCGCTGCGGCTCACCGACCGACTGGACACGCAGTTCCGTCGGCTCTCCGGCGGGCAGAAGCAGCGGCTGTCGATCGCGCTCGCGATGATCGGCGGTCCGAAGGTGACGGTGCTCGACGAGCTCACCACCGGTCTCGACCCGCAGGCCCGCCGCGACACGTGGGACCTCATCGAGGGCATCCGCGACCGGGGCGTGACGGTCCTGCTGGTCACACACTTCATGGAGGAGGCGGAGCGGCTCTGCGACCGGCTGGCCGTGATCGACGCGGGCCGTCTCGTCGCGCTCGACACCCCGGCCGGACTGGTCTCCAGGGTCAACGACCGGCAGCGGATTCGCTTCCGACCGTCCGTGCCGCTGGATCACGCCGTGCTGACCGCGTTGCCGGAGGTCGCGTCGGTCGAGCGGGCGGGCGGGCAGCTCGTCGTGACCGGCAGCGGGAACCTGCTGCACGCCGTGACCACCGTGCTCGCCCGGCACCAGGTCATCGCCGCCGACCTCCGCGTCGAGCAGGCCTCGCTGGACGACGCGTTCGTCGCGCTCACCGGCCACCCCGTCGATGTCTGAGGAGACCGCAATGCCGCCCCTGCTCCGACTCACCGCCACCGAGACCAGACTGTTCTTCCGGGAGCCGATCAGCATGATCTTCGTGCTCGGCTTCCCCCCGATCCTGCTCGTCATCCTCGGCTCGATCCCGTCGCTTCGCGAGGCCTCCGCCGATCTCGGCGGGGCGCGGCCGATCGACGTGTACACGCCCATCCTCGTCGCGTTGGCGATCGCCACCCTGGCACTCGTCAGCCTGCCCCAGCAGCTCGCCGCGTACCGGGAGAAGGGCGTCCTGCGGCGCATGCGGACCACCCCGGTCAAGCCCGCGCTGATGCTCGGCGCGCACCTGCTGATGTGCACGATCATGTCCGTGGTGACGATGCTGGTCGTGGTCGCCGTCGGCAGGGTGGCTTTCGAGGTGAACCTGCCGAGGCAACTGCTCGCCTACCCGGTGGTCTATCTGCTGGCGGCGCTGGCGATGCTCGCGGTGGGGCTGCTCGTGGCCGCGCTGGCGCCGAGCAGCACGAGCGCCAGCGCGATCGGGCTGGTGCTGTTCTTCCCGATCGCCTTCTTCGCAGGCCTGTGGGTGCCACGCGACTCGATGAACGACCTCCTGCGGACGATCAGCGACTTCAGCCCGTTGGGGGCGGGCGTGCAGTCATTGCAGGACGCCGCGGCAGGGCACTGGCCGCAACTGTTGCACGTGGTCGTCATGCTGGGGTGGACGATCGTGGCAGGCGGACTGGCCGCGCGGTATTTCCGTTGGGAGTAGGTCGTTGAGCATCGAGGCCGAGCTGCGTGCGGAGTTCGACCGGGAGGAACGCCGGGAGATCGTGGTCATCAGCGTCCTTCCGTACCTCCTCTTGGCGGCCAGCACCGTCGTCACGTTGCTGCAACCGGTCTGGGGTGAGCCGGTACCCGGGCCGCTCGTGCTCGGCCTCGCGCTGCTCACCGCGCTCTGGCTGGTCTGGTTCGACGTGGTGCAGGCGAGGGGGCGGCGGAACGGCCCGTCGACGGTCCTGTACTACGCCGGGTTGACGGTCCTCGCGGGCAGCCTGACGGCGATCGCGCCGTGGTACGGCATCTTCGCCTTCGTCGGCTACGTTCATGCGTTCCTCTTCCTGCACGGCCGCTGGCGGTACCTCGGCGTCACCGTCACGGCGATGATCGCGGCCGTGTCGTACGTGGGCGGCATCGCCGAGATCGACGGCAACGGCTGGTGGGAGTGGGCGGCGCTCTTCGGCATCACGCTGGTGCTGGCCTCGTCGTTCTTCCACTTCGCCGAGCTGGGGTATCGCCGTAACGACCAGCAGCAGCGCGCGCTCGCCGAGCTGCACGAGGCCAACGTCAAGCTGGCGGCGGCGCTGGAGGAGAACGCGGGCCTGCAGGCTCAGCTGCTGGTCCAGGCCCGGGAGGCAGGCGTGCTCGACGAACGGCAGCGGATGGCACGGGAGATCCACGACACGCTGGCGCAGAGTCTCGCGGGCATCCTCACTCAGCTCCAGGCCGCCGAGCAGACGACGGACGAGCCGTCGACGCTGAACCGTCACATGACGAACGCGATGAATCTCGCTCGCGAGAGTCTCACCGAGGCCCGCCGGACCGTCCACGCGGTGGGGCCGGAGCTGCTCGCCGACGCCCGGCTCGCGGACGCGATCAGCGACGTGACCCGCCGCTGGTCGGAGGCCAACGACATCGACGCGATGCTGACCACCACCGGCGACCCTCGGCCGATGCATGCCGACGTCGAGGTGACGCTGCTGCGTGCCGCGCAGGAGGCGCTCGCCAACGTGGCCAAGCATGCGAACGCGGGCCGCGTCGGCCTGACCCTGTCTTACATGGAGGACCTGGTGACCCTGGACGTGCGCGACGACGGGAGGGGATTCGATCCCGACGCCAGGCCTGCGGGCGGTTCGGCGAGCGGTGGGTTCGGGCTCGCGGGCATGCGGCAGCGGGTGCAACGCCTCGCGGGCAGGCTCGACATCGAGTCGGAACCCGGCGGCGGCACCGCAATCTCGGCGTCGGTGCCTGCGATCCCGGCCGGGTGCGGCTCGTGATCTCTTTGTTGATCGTCGACGACCACCCGGTGGTGCGGGACGGCCTGCGCGGCATGTTCGGCGCCGATCCGCGTTTCGGCGTCCTCGGCGAGGCCTGCGACGGCGCGGAGGCCGTCACCGCAGGCGAACGACTCCAGCCCGACGTGATCCTGATGGACCTGCGGATGCCGAGGGTCGACGGCGTCGCCGCCATCAAGGAGCTGGCCCGGCGCGGTGTGCCCGCCCGCGTGCTCGTGCTCACCACCTACGACACCGACAGCGACGTCCTGCCCGCCATCGAGGCGGGCGCCACCGGCTACCTGCTGAAGGACGCGCCGAGGGAGGAGCTGTTCCGTGCGGTGGAGGCGGCCGCGCGGGGACAGGCGGCGCTGGCCCCCGCAGTCGCGACCCGGCTGATGGGTCAGATGCGCAGGCCCGCCACCGAGCTGCTGTCGCAGCGCGAACTGGCGGTGTTGGAGCTGATTGCCAAGGGCTCGACGAACCGCGAGGCGGCACGGCAGCTCTTCATCAGCGAGGCGACCGTGAAGACACACCTGCTGCACGTGTACGCGAAACTCGGTGTCAAGGACCGGGCTGCTGCGGTGGCGACCGCGTTCTCCCGCGGCTACCTGACCGTGCGGGGCGACGGGTGATCGGGACGCCCGATCACCCGAGCCGTGCGCCGTGATCGCCCGGTCCGCCGCAGCTCACCGGCGAGGCATTGCTGCGCAGCCAGCGGCTACTCGTCCGAGACGGCTGCGGCGACGACCGGCTGGCGGAGGATGGTGCGCAGCTTCTCGGGTGCGACCCTGCGGGCGTCGCTGAGGTAGATCTCGTGATGCTTGGCGACCATGCGCAGCCCGTTGGCCGGGATGAACTCGTCATGCATCCTGGTGAGCAGCTCGGTCTCGTCGTCGAACGAACCCACGTGCAGCGTCTGCACGCACCGGCCCTCGGACAGGGTCTCCAGTCGGATCTCGCCGAGCCGGGCCGGTCGTTTCTTCTTGTCGACCTGCGCCACGGCGGCGGCGAACATGTCCTGGTCGATCCAGTCCGGCGTCATGATCATCAAGGTCCAGTCCCAGCGGGACTTGTCCCGCGTCGTCGTGAACGAGTCCATGTCCGTCGCCCACCACAGGCCTTCCAGCGGGGTGACGACGTAGTCCCGTCCATGGTCGCGCTTACTGGCGAACTTCAGCTTGTAGGCCACCGGGTAGAGCGCCTCGACCGCTTCGGCGAACGCCGGTGCGGTGTTCGGGTCGCCGTGCCCGTCGATCATGAGGTACTGCAGGTCTGGTACCGCCACGATCCGGAACTCGCCGCGTTTCGCCTGGTAGGAGTCGAGACTCTTCGTGAAGTCAGTCTTGTTCGTCATCGGGTTCCTCCGACTCGGCTGGCGAGCCACGACCTCTCTGCCTCGAGAAGGCTCAGTGCGTAGGAGAAGACCTCGCGTGCCGGGGACGCGAGGGGGACCGGCGCCTGCTCGGCCTGCCGAACGGCGGTGATGCGGGCGTCGACCTGGGCGAGACGCGCCCGCAACGCCTGGGCGTACTCCGGCGCGGAGAGCAGCGGCAGGTTGGCGACGCCGACCAGGAACGGGCTCGGGACGGGATGCAGCTCGGTGACGAGGGCGAGCGCGGTGCGTGCCGCCGCCTCTCGACCTGCGCCGGTGGCGTGGAAGACGCGGCGAGACCTCGCCGCGACGGGAGCCGCCGGTACGTGGACCAGCCCTCGGCCCTCCAGCTTGGTGAGCAGGTAGTAGATCGACGAGAACCCGATGTCCGTCCACTGCCGGACACCGCGCCGCTCGATGACCCGTTCCAGGTCGTAGCCGTGCTGCGGGCGTTCGATGATCAGGCCGAGCACGGTCAGCTCGGACGGGGTCAGCTCCACACCCGTTATTCTAGCGCTAGAATAGATGTCGGCGGGTCGGGGTGCCCTCGTGATCGTTCCCGGGGTGTTCTGGCAGCTCAGGACGCCGACGGCCTCCGGAGGCGGCCGTGGGTGCGACTGGAGACGCGAGACGAGGGCTCGACCCGAGCGGGGCCACCGGGTCCGCGCCGTGGCGGCGAGAGCCGCAGGTCGGATATGCGGAATCCTGCCCACGACGACGGTCGGTGCCGTGCGCCGGGCCGCAGAGATCACTTCCGTCGACCACGACGACCGCAGAATCAGTACTCTTGACCGTCGACGGGCTTCTCGTCGGACGAGCGGGCCTGCCTGCTGTGCGCTGTGCTGTGGAGATCGACGATCAGGTGAAGGCGGTCACGAATTCTCGCCTGCGGCCGATGGCGGATGGTCGCGGGGGACGGGCCGCCGAAGCGGACGAGCGTCAGCGCCAGCCCGACCTCGCCACGTGGGTTCCGGCAGATCAGCGAGTGCGGCAAGCCCGATCGCGGCCGCGGAGTTCACCGCCGATGCGCTCGTCCCTCGACTCGCCCGCGATCCCCGAACGCCGCGCACCGGCCTCCCGTCGGCGACGGCCGATCATCCGGGCCGCCCGCGACGAACTCGCCCGGCCGGGATACCCCGGACCCCATACGCCGCAGGTAGAACAGCTTCGTTCAGACGAGAAGGACCACGATGACGACGACGCACGACCATCCGACTCCGCCACTGAGCCGGGCCATCGCACCGGACCTCGCCCGCGGACTCATGCTCCTGTTCATCGCGCTGGCCAATGTTCCCTGGTTCCTCTACGGGGAGCCCACCGCGCTCGGCAGCGTCCACCGGCCTGATGCGACCGGCCTCGACGTGGTGTGGCAGACCATCGCGATCGTCGCGATCGACGGGCGAAGCTATCCGCTCTTCGCCTTTCTCTTCGGATACGGCATCTGGCAGCTCTACCTGAGGCAGGCGGCGGCAGGCGTCGAGGAGAAGTCCGCGCGGCGGCTGCTCCAGCTCCGTCACTTCTGGATGATCGTCTTCGGCGCGGTGCACGCGGCGCTGCTCTGGCAGGGCGACGTCGTCGGCGCCTACGGTCTCATCGGCCTCATCGTGGTCTGGCTGTTCCTGCGGCGCACCGACCGGACTCTGCGCAGGTGGATCATCGCGCTCGGCAGCCTCCTCGCGATCGTCACGGCACTGGTGTCGCTGGCCGGGATGACCGCCCCGGATGATCTCGACATGGCCGAGGCCGCGCTGCCGCAGTTAGCCGCGATGACCTCGTACGTCGACTCGATCACGTCTCGATTCCTGTTCTGGCTCACCCTGGCGGTCGCGCAGGGCGTGCTGAGCCTCGTGGTGCCGATCGCCGTGCTCCTGGCGATCGTCTGCGCGCGTCGTCGGGTGCTCGAATCACCGGAGACCCACCGACCGCTGCTCCGACGCACCGCGATCGTCGGCATCTCCGTCGGCTGGCTCGGCGCGGTGCCCTCCGTGCTCGTGCACCACGGAGTCTGGGACCTGCCAGAGTGGTCCCCAATCCTGCTCCATGCGCTGACCGGGCTGTTCGCCGCACTCGGCTATGCGGCGCTGTTCGCTCTCATCGCCGCACGCTTCGCGACGACACGCACGCCCGGCCTGCTGGTCCGTGGCCTGACGGCCGTCGGCAAGCGGTCCCTCTCCTGCTACCTCCTACAGTCGGTGATCTTCGCGCCGCTGTTGTCCGCCTGGGGCCTCGGGCTGGGCGGCGTCCTCGACGAGTGGCAGGCCGCGCTGGTGGCGGTGGCGGCGTGGCTCGTCTCGATGGCCTTCGCCGTCCTGCTCGAACGCGCAGGCAGGCGCGGACCCGCCGAGTGGCTGCTGCGCGCCCTCGCCTATCGCGGACGTCGGTCCATCGCGACGCCCGTCTCGTCCTGACCAGGCCGGACACCTGGCATGCACCGTCGCCGTCGGGCTCCGACGGCGGCGCCGCATCGATGACCTTCCGGCGTGATCTGTGAACCGAATCACCACGGCGACGTTTGACTGTGCCGTTACGGCCGGGTGTCTGCTGACCTCCGAAGCGGTTTCCGCCGACCATCACGCCGCTATGGAGGAACTTGTGAACAGATCCCGACATCCGGTGGCTGTCTCGGCCGCGGCCGCTGTCGTACTCGCCGCGACCGGTGCGATGGCAGGCTCCGCCGTCGCCGAGCCTGCGACCGGTGCGGTCGCCACGGCCGACAAGTCGGTCACCCACGAGGAGAACGACCGCGTCCCCGAGGGTGCGGCCTGGACGCAGCACTACTTTCCGTCCTCGGACGGCTCGGAGGTGGAACTGCACGCCGACGTCCTGCTGCCCGCAGACCTGGCCGAGGGCGAGCAGGTGCCGGTCATCCTGTCGGCAGGCGCGTACTTCGGACACTCCGGGCAGACCGACGTCGAAGACTGGACGCACACCGGCCCCTCGGACCGCTTCAACGACTTCATCGAAGGCACCGACCTGTTCGACCGGGGCTACGCCTTCGTCATGGTGGACACGCGCGGCTTCGGCGGCTCCACCGGCTGCCTCGACTTCGCGGGCCCCGGCGACGAGGCCGACGTCAAGGCGGCGATCGACTGGGCCGCGGACCAGTCCTGGTCCACCGGCGCCGTGGGAATGTACGGCAAGTCCTGGGACGCCATCACCGGCCTGATGGGCAACAACCTGGATCAGGACGCCCTCAAGGCCGTCGTCGCCCAGGAACCCATCTGGGACCTGCAACGCAACATCCGCTCGAACGGGGTGCCCCGCACCACCATCGTCAACACGGCCAACGCGTACAACAAGATCGCCGAGCTGCCCCAGATGCCGGACGACGATCCCCGCTATCTGGCGAACGCCGCGTACGAGGACGACAACCCGATGTGCATCGTGGAGAACCTGCTCGGATACCAGAACGCCGACCCGGAGTCGGAGTACTGGCGGGCCCGCGACTTCGCGGAACACGCCAAGGGCACCGACACACCGCTGTTCGTGACCCAGGGCTTCCTCGAGTGGAACACCGAGCCGGAGGCGATGCAGGAGTTCCTGGAGAATCACGAGGGACCCCAGCGCGGCTGGCTCGGCCAGTGGGACCACGTGCGCGGCAACGACCGTGTCGAGGACGGCAGACTGGCCATGGGCCGCGAGGGCTGGTTCGAGGAGACGATCTCCTTCTACGACCAGTACCTCAAGGACGTCGAACCGTCCGTCGAGTACCCGAACTTCGCCGTTCAGGACAGCAACGGCACCTGGCGCGCCCAGGACTCCTGGCCCGTCACGGACAGCGCCGCCACCCTCCCGATCGGCGGCGGCTCCTACCTGGACGACGGCGCCGAGGCCGGCCCCACGGACGAGAACACGTTCGTCCAGTGGTCCGAGCCGCTTGAGCAGGACACCCGGATCACCGGCACGCCGCGCATCTCCCTGGCCGCCGGGGGATACGGCGACCTCATGGTCAAGCTGTACGACGTCGCCCCGGACGGCAACGCGGTCATGTTCGACGAGCAGGTCTCCCGGGTGAAGCCGGGCGCGATGGGCTTCGATCTCAAGTCGACCGACTGGACCATGGCCGCAGGCCACTCCCTGGCCGTCGAGATCGGCACCATCCAGCCCGGCGGCGACTGGCTCAAGACCCCGGCCCACGAGACGATCCAGGTCGACGACGTCGAACTCGAGCTGGCCCTGGACGACCCGGCCGATGACAACGGCGTCCCCGGCGAGCGGGCACCGTACCTGGACACCTATCTGGCGGCGTGGAGCAAGGAGCTGCCCATCGGCACCCCGTCCTTCACGGTGCCGCCCGCCAGGGGCTGATCCGACCCTCCGCACGGGGGTGCGCAAGCCAGGCCCCGCCGCTTCGACCCCAGCGGCGGGGCCTGCATCCGTGGCGTGGACGCACTCCGAGGTCGGCCGGTCATGCCCGCCAGATGCCCAGCGCCCGCGCCATGAGGCTGAAGGGGACGGCCTGCCCCTTGACCTGGTTGACGGTGCCGGTCAGATGCAGCTGGAGTTCCGGGCAGTGAAAGAGCCACGTTCCGGTGGCTCCCGAGTGGCCGATGAGGGTGACAGGGCGGCGCCCCCCGGACACGAGACGACCGACCTTGTAGAACATGGTGCCCAGTCCGTAACGCAGGATGGGAATGTTGCGCAGGCGGTTGCGTCGCTCGGTGAGCAGCCCTCGGGAGTGCGGGTCGCGGAAGAGGTCGCCGCGAAGCAGTGCCCGTTGGAAGGCGAGCAGGTCGCCGGTGGTGCTGAACAGGTCGTTGCTGGACTCCAGCAACGAGGTCAGTTCCACGGGGGTTCGGCCCGAATAGAGCGGGAGCAGTGCAGTGGTCGTCGCGCCTGCCGGGCGGTGACCGGGTAACCAGGTGCTGGTCAGGCCGAGCGGCTCGGTGATCCGTTCGGCGAGCAGATCGGCGAACGGCCGACCGGTCACCGTCTCCAGGATTCGAATGAGCAGCTGGAAGCCGGTGTCGGAGTAGCGCGCCTTCTGTCGCGGGGCAGCGAGATCCTGCGGTGCGAAGTGCGGACGTTGCCGGTCGCGGGTGGTCCTGATCACGTCCTCGAAGGTCCAGGCCGTATCCCGACCGGCGAGCAGGTGCTCGTTCAGACTGGGGCCGTCGCGACGCCTCTCGAAATGGTCCGGCAGCCCGGAGGTGTGGCTCGCGAGGTGCCGCACGGTGATCGAGGACGTGCGGTCGACTCCGCCGAAGACGTGCAGACCCGTGATCGTGTTCGCGGGCAGATAGTCGGTGATCGGCGCAGCGAGGTCGATCTCCCCGCGCTCCTGAGCCTGGAGCACCAGCGTGATGACGAACCGCTTGGTGATGCTCGCGATGAAGAACGGAGTATCGGGACGCAGCGGATGCGCGATGGTGTCGGCCGGACCGGCGGCGGCCGACCAGCGCTGCGTGCCGTCGTCGCTTGCGACGGCGACGGCAGCCTGGCGAATCCCGCCGCGAGAAGCGAGCTCCGCGAGCAGGTCGGTCAGTCGCGTGTCCACGTCGGCGGGCACGTGGTTGTCGGGTGCCTGCGTCATGGCGAGCGGCGCTGTCACGGGGTGGTCCTCCTCGGCGGATAGACATCTCTCATAGACATGTCTATGAGAGACTATAGGCTAGATTCGACGCATGGCACACGTGATCCTCGGCCTGCTCCTGATCGCGCCGCAGAGCCTCTACGACCTCATCAAGGCATTCGAGGCAGGCGTCGCGCTCCTCTACAGCGCCAGCTCGGGCAGCATCAAGCGCGCCCTGGACTCCCTGCTCGAGCGTGGTCTCATCGAGGTCGCCAGCGTCGAACCCGTCGGCCGAGGCAGGAAGGTGTACCGCGTGACCGAGGCCGGTCGGCGGGAGTTCCACACGTGGATGACGAGCGAGCTGTCCGGATCGGATCTGGAGGGCGCAGCGCTCTCCCGGCTCTACTTCCTCGGCCTGCTGGACCAGCCAGAACGCGCGCCGGTACTGCACCGCATCGAGACGCGCATCGTGGCCGACCTGGCGAAGCTCTCGGAGCTCGACGAACGCGTCAACGCCGCCGACGTCCCCGAGGAGCTTCGCGAGGTCGCCACCTACCAGCGTGCGACCCTCGACTACGGCCTCGCCTCGCTGCGGTTCATGCTCGGCCGGTTCCGCGACCACATCGATCGCGACGAAGCGCAGCGTCGTTCGTGACGGTGATCACGACAGCCGGGCAGGGTCGATCGCCGTCCGCCGTAGTGGCCGGGAGGTCGGTGTGGCCGGGAGGTCGGTGCGGCGGGGACCGAACAGGGGACAGGCGTCGGGGATCGGCGGCGAACCGCGGTCGGATACCGTGGTTCCAGCGTCGCGTGTCGGTGGCAGGCAGTGCCAGGCATGGAGGCGTCGAAGCACGAAGGAGCGCGACGATGACCACGTCGTTCCCTTCGCCCTCGTATGGCTGAGGGCGAGAAGGCCAGGCTGACCGCCTGGAGTCATGAACTGCGCGCCGTTCATCAGCGACTGCGCGAAACTCTGCGAATCACCCGGGACGCGGTGCGCGACGGCGAGACCGCCGGGTCCGCCACCCGCGATCTGCTGCTGTTCTGCCACGGCTTCTGCGCTGCGCTGACCGATCACCACGAAGGCGAAGATCGCAGCCTGTTCCCCGCCATCGAGGCGGCGCATCCAGAGCTGCGCGAGACCCTGCGACTGCTGGAGCAGGATCACTCGATGATCGCCTATCTCCTCGCCGAGCTGCAGACGGCCGTCGAGCGAGCCGCCTCCCCGGCCGAACTCGACCAACACCTCGAGGGGATCGCCGCGATCATGGAGAACCACTTCCGCTACGAGGAACGCAGCCTCCTGTCCGTGCTCGACACACTCGGACTCGACGCGAACCCCCGTGACGTGCTGAGGCCGCTGTGAGCCGTTGGTGACTGGTTGGCCGTCGCCGTGACCGTCTTCGGCTGCGGGCGCGGCGGCGGTCGCAGGATCGAGGCCGTCGAAGATTGATGCTCGGCGAGGTCTTTGCTCACTGGTGATGACCAGTGACGCCCGCCATGCCTGATTGGCTGGGGTGTTGGGCGAAACGCAAGCCGAGCGGCCCATGCAAGCGGCCGTGGGCCGCTCTGCTCCGCGTGGCGTGATCTTGTGGGGCGGGTGGGGCTCGAACCCACGGCCAAGGGATTATGAGTCCCCTGCTCTAACCGACTGAGCTACCGCCCCCGGCGCCGTCGACCTGCGCGTTCGGAGGGGGAACCTCGTCGCGCGGATCGGGCGATCGTGATCCTAGCGAGTCTCGGGAGGCGCGGGTTCGGTGACCGGTCGGAGTCGGTCAACGGCTCGGCGGGCCGGGTTGCGGTGGTTGAATTCTGAACGATTCCGCAGCTGTGGTTGATCGGATGCGGGCGACCGCGCCGACCCGGCCGACCGCACCACACATCGACAGGAGAAGAACCGACACCTGCGAAGCAACCCAGAATCCACCCTCGTGGGGCGACCGACCGTCGCATGGCGAGGACGGCTGCCGCGGTCGGAAGCCGGCGAGGCCGCCGGTAGTGCCGCGTGTTCCTCGACCGGCCCCCGCTGATGTGCCTGGTAACCGGGGTCTCTGACGGGCTCTCTCACGCAGTCCCGGAGAATCCGCGACCTCGCCCGACCGAAAATCACCGACAGCGGGCCTGAGCCGAAGTATTGCGGCCGCGCACGGAATGTCGCGAGACTTGCACGATGCGTCTTCGCCGCGCTCATCGGGTCCTGGCCGTCGCCGCCGCTACGGTACTGCTCGGTCCCGCTATCCCGCTGACTCTGCCGCACGCGGTCGGAGATACGCCGCCGACCGCGAAACAGCCGGTGGCCGTTGGCGACTTCGGTGCGGTGTCCAGCGTGGACGCGGACGCCACGGCGATCGGGATCGACGTGCTGCGGCGCGGGGGCAACGCGGTGGACGCCGCCGTGGCCACCGCCGCCGCGCTGGGCGTCACCGATCCGTTCTCCGCGGGCATCGGGGGCGGCGGCTTCATCATGTATTTCGACGCAGCCTCCGGGCGGGTGCACACCCTGGACGGCCGGGAGACGGCGCCCGCCGCCGTCGACGAGAACCTGTTCCTTGAGGACGGTGCTCCGTTGCCGTTCTCCGAGGCTGTCACCAGCGGGTTGTCGGTCGGGGTCCCGGGCACTCCTGCGACCTGGCGGGACGCCGTCGAGCGGTGGGGCACGCGTTCGCTCGCCGCCCTGCTGCGGCCCGCGACGCGGCTCGCCGAGCACGGGTTCGTCGTGGACTCGACGTTCCACGGGCAGATCGCCAACAACGCGGACCGGTTCTCCGTCTTCCCGGCCACTCGCGACCTGTTCCTGCCCGACGGCCACGCTCCCGCAGTCGGCTCGGTCTTCCGCAACCCCGATCTCGCCGACACCTATCGGCTGCTCGCCCGCTCCGGAGTGGACGCGTTGTATCGCGGGGAGATCGGCGCGGACGTCGCCGCGACGGTGCAAGAACCGCGGGTCGACCCGGCTTCGGACCGCAACGTCCGCCCTGGCGCGATGACGGTGGACGACCTTGCCGGGTATCGCGTCGTGCCGCGTGATCCCACGCATGTCGACTACCGGGGGCTGGACGTCTACGGCATGCCTGCCCCCTCCTCCGGCGGGCTCACCGTGGGGCTGGCGCTGAACATGCTGGAGCGCTTCGACCTTGCGAACGCCTCGGAGACCGACTACCTGCACGGCTATCTGGAGGCCAGTCGGATCTCCTTCGCCGATCGGAACCGGTGGATCGGCGACCCGGACTTCGCCGACGTGCCCGCCGTCGAGTTCGCCGGACAGGAGTTCGCCGACAGCCGGAGCTGCCTGATCGACCTCGAGGCCGGGCAGGCGTTGACCAGTCCCGTCGCCCCCGGCGATCCGCGCAGTCCGGAGGCCTGTGGCAGCCACGGCCCGCCTGCGCCGACGCCTTACGAGGGGGAGAGCACCACCCACCTGACCGTGGCCGATCGCTGGGGCAACGTGGTGGCCTACACACTGACTATCGAGCAGGAGGGCGGCAGCGGCATGGTGGTGCCCGGTCGCGGCTTCCTGTTGAACAACGAGCTGACCGATTTCTCGTTCACGCCGGTCACGCCCGGCGTTCCGGACCCGAACCTTCCCGATGCGGGCAAGCGGCCGCGCTCCTCGATGACACCGACCATCGTGCTCCGCGACGGCGAGCCGCTGCTGGCCGTCGGGTCTCCGGGTGGCACCACGATCATCACCACGATCCTCGGGGTGCTGCTCCAGCGGTTGGACCGAGGCCTCTCGCTGCCTGCGGCCGTCGCCGCGCCACGCGTCTCGCAGCGCAATGCCGCCACGGCCGGGGTCGAGCAGGCGTTCCTCGACCTGCCCGCCGTCGCCGAGCTGCGGGACCGAGGCCAGGGGTTCGCCACGCAACCCTCGTCGATCGGTGCGGTCACCGGGGTGGAGCGGCTGCCGGACGGACGGTGGCTGGCCGCCGCCGAACCGGTGCGCCGGGGCGGTGGCGCGGCTGCGGTCGTGCGGCCAACGCCTGCGGATCAGACCGGTTGAGGACCGGTGCGGACGGGCTGTGCCTGCGGGCAGGCGGAGCCGGCGGGTAGGCGACGGCGGCGGGCAGGCGACGGCCGGGATGCCGTCGGAAGCAGGGCACTGCGGACCGATGTGCTTCGGCACCGCCGGGCAGACCGGCCTGCGGCGGCCCTGCGGTGGTAACGGTGTCCCGATCGGGACATGCCACGCAGGCTCGACGAGGCCGGCTGTCTTCGCGGTTCAGGCGCAGGAGACCCGTCGGCCTCGGCCGCCGGCTGCGCAGATGGCCGGATCCGGCCTGACTGCGGGGGCCGGACGGCCTGCGGAGGTCACCGATCGCCTGGGCGGGCACCCCGGTGCGCCTCGGGTGCCTGGGTGGTCAGGCCGCCGCGCTGCACGGGGTCGAACGGCCTCTGCTGCCGCGATCGGGGACGGCGGGCATCCGGGCACTGGCGCCTGTCCAGGCAGCGCACGCGCTCGGCGTCAGGCGTGCGGTTCGACTCAGAGCCCCCTTCATCGATTGAGGCCGCCGCGCGCTCTCTTGACGACCTTCACCCAGCGGTGACAGCATTTCGCGCACCTCGATGGTTACGTAAACATCGGCCCCCGAAGGCGATGGAGCCTCCGGTGGTGGGAGCTAGGGAGCCACATGACAGCGCTGTCATCGCCGCCGGTAGGGCGGTCGAGACGCTCGGCCTCCGGAGCCGGTCAGGCCGATCGTCGATCCTGGGTCGGCTGGGGCTTCATGGGACCGTTCATGGTCGTCTTCGCCCTGGTGTTCCTCGCGCCGATCGCGTATTCGATCTATCTGAGCTTCTTCCGGGACAAGCTGGTCGGCGGCAACTCCTTCGTCGGCCTGGAGAACTACCAGCGGGCCATGGCCGACCCACAGTTCTGGCAGGCTTTAGGCCGGGTGGGACTGTTCCTGGCCGTGCAGGTGCCGATCATGCTGGGCATCGCGCTGCTGGTCGCGCTGGCGATCGACAGCGGCAGGCTCTACGGCCGGAGCTTCTTCCGGATCTCGATCTTCCTGCCCTACGCGGTGCCCGCCGTGGTCGCCACGCTGATGTGGGGCTTCATGTACGGCACGCGCTTCGGGCTCGTCGGCAACATCAACGACGCCTTCGGCATCACCCTGCCCAACCCGCTGTCGCCGGATCTCGTACTCGCCTCGATCGGCAACATCGTGACCTGGGAGTTCATCGGGTACAACATGCTGATCTTCTACTCGGCGCTGCGCGTCATCCCGCACTCGCTCTACGAGGCGGCGGAGATCGACGGAGCCGGGCAACTGCGGGTCATCACCTCGGTGAAGCTGCCCGCGATCCGAGGCGCGATGGTGATCGCCACGATCTTCTCGATCATCGGGAGCTTCCAGCTCTTCAACGAGCCCAGCATCCTGCAGAATCTCGCGCCGAACGCGATCAGCACCTACTTCACGCCGAACCTGTACACCTTCTCGCTCTCGTTCGCCGCGCAGCAGCACAACTACGCGGCGACGGTCGCGATCCTCATGGGGCTCGTCACGATGGTCATCGCCTACGCGGTGCAGCTTCGCGGCATGCGAAAGGACGTGTGAGTCGATGAGCACCCCGGTCACCACCGCCCCTCGGAGCAAGGGGCCCGGATACGCCCGGCTGCGGACGCCGCGACGGCCGAGCACGGTCACCCGCCCGCGTCGCAGCGTGCTGCTCACCGTGCTCACCGGCCTCATCCTCGTCTACAGCCTCCTGCCGCTCGGCTGGCTGCTCATCAACGCGACCAAGACGCCGGGCGGGCTGTTCGACTCCTTCGGCCTGTGGTTCGCCGAGGACTTCGCGCTCTGGGACAACATCGTCGCCACCTTCACCTACGACGGCGGCGTCTTCGCCCGCTGGCTGGCCAACACGCTGCTCTACGTCGTCGTGGGCGCGGGCGGCGCGACCTTCCTCGCGGTGCTCGGCGGCTACGCGCTCGCGATCTTCGACTTCCCCGGCAAGCGCGCCGTCTTCGCCGTCGTCATCGGCGCGGTCGCCGTGCCGGGCACCGCGCTGGCCGTCCCGACGTTCCTGATGTTCAGCCGGATGGGGCTGACGAACACGCCGTGGGCGGTGATCATCCCCTCGCTGATCACCCCGTTCGGCCTCTACCTGATGTGGGTCTTCGCGGCGCAGGCGATCCCTCGGGAGCTGCTGGAGTCGGCGCGGATCGACGGTGCGGGGGAGATCAGGAGCTTCTTCCGCATCAGCCTCCCGCTGCTGGTGCCCGGCACGGTCACCGTCCTGCTGTTCAGCATGGTCGCCACCTGGAACAACTACTTCCTGCCGCTGATCATGATCAGGGATCCCGACTGGTTCCCGCTGACCCTGGGGCTCAACGCCTGGAACGCCCAGGCGGCGACGGCGGGCGGCGAGGTGGTGTTCCACCTGGTGATCACCGGTTCGCTGATCACCATCCTGCCGTTGATCGCCGCATTCCTGCTGCTTCAGCGCTACTGGCAGTCGGGTCTGGCCGCCGGGAGCGTCAAGGAGTGAGCGCCGACGCCCCTCGGCAGCCGCCGGTCCTCGCCGCCCAGGCGGGCCTGCTGCCCATCGTCCACGTTCGACACCGACAGCGAAGCGAGCTGAGTCGATCATGAACACGAGTCCCCGCCGCCTCGCGCGTGGCATCGGAACCGCTCTCGTCGTCGTCCTCGGCCTGACCGCCTGCGGCTCCGGTGGCGACGACGGTCCCACCTCGGCCTCGGCGGCCGAGATCCAGGCCGCGCTCGACGAGGGCGGCTCGATCACCGTGTGGGCCTGGGAGCCGACGCTGGCCCAGACCGCCGTCGACTTCCAGGAGCTGCATCCGGGCGTGGAGGTCGAGATCGTCAACGTCGGCACCGGCGACGACCAGTACGCCGCCCTGCAGAACGCCCATTCCGCGGGCAACGGCGGTCCCGACGTGGCACAGATCGAGTACTTCGCGCTGGGACAGTTCTCCGTCTCCGGAGCGGTGTCGGACCTGGCGGGCTTCGGGGCGGGCGATCTCGAAGACCTCTTCTCGCCGGGGCCGTGGAACTCGGTGACCGGCGGCGGGGGAGTGCACGCCCTGCCGATGGACTCCGGGCCGATGGCACTGTTCTACAACCAGGACCTCTTCGAGGAACACGGCGTCGAGGTGCCGACCACCTGGGAGGAGTATCTCGACGCGGCGCGTGCGCTGCAGGCTGCGGACCCGGACGTCTACATCACCAGCGACAACGGCGAGGCGGGCCTGACCACCAGCCTCATCTGGCAGGCGGGCGGGCGCCCCTTCACCGTGGACGGCACCAGCGTGGAGATCGACTTCTCCGATGAGGGCACCGCCCGCTACACCGAGATCTGGCAGCAGCTCATCGACGAGGACCTGGTCTCGCCGATCAACTCCTGGACCGACGAGTGGTACCAGGGGATGGCGGACGGCAGCATCGCCAGTCTCGCGACCGGGGCCTGGATGCCCGCCAACCTCTCCTCCGGTGTCCCCTCCGGCGCGGGATCGTGGCGGGTGGCGCCGCTGCCGCAGTGGGCGGCGGGCGAGTCCGCCGAGGCGGAGAACGGCGGCAGCGGGCTGGCCGTGCCGACGGCGAGCGGGAACAAGCTGCTCGCCTACGCCTTCATCGACTACGTGACGACCGGAGAGGGCGTGGTCACCCGCCTGGACGCCGGGGCCTTCCCGGCGACCGTCGCCGAGCTGGAGTCCGAGGAGTTCCTCTCGGCCGAGCTGCCGTACTTCGGCGGCCAGCAGGCGAACCAGATCTTCGCCGACGCGGCGGCCGGTGTCGCCGACGACTGGTCCTACCTGCCCTATCAGGCGTATGCGAACTCGATCTTCAACGACACCGTCGGTCAGGCCTACGTCTCGGACTTACCGCTGGCCGACGCGTTGGGCCGTTGGGAGGACAGCGTGTCGGCCTACGGCGTCGACCAGGGCTTCGACGTCGGCTGAGCACGGCGGGCGGTCCGGCACGGCCGAGTCCGTCCGCAGGTCGCGCGTCCGAGCTCGCCGCGCGGACGCCGTGACCACCCCGACGACGGGAGGGCCTGCCACGTCGCGAACTCGACAGACCCGACGAAGCCCGTCGGCGAACCACCGCAGCGCTCGGCTGTCCGAGACCGCCGCACACGAACGACACGACCCCCGCCCACGCATCGAGAGGATCGACATGTCTTCCCCCACCTCCCCGCGCTGGCTGCGAATGCCGACCGGCTCCCCGAGGGGGCTGGCCTTCGGGGCCGACTACAACCCGGAACAGTGGCCGCGATCGGTGTGGGACGACGACGTCGCCCTGATGCGCCAGGCGGGCGTCACGATCGTGTCGCTCGGCATCTTCTCCTGGGCCCGCATCCAGCCTCGGCGCGAGGAGTGGGACTTCGCCTGGCTCGACGAGGCGATGGACCTGCTGCACGCCAACGGGATCGCCGTCGACCTGGCCACGGCCACCGCGTCGCCGCCGCCGTGGCTGGCTGCCGAACACCCCGAGATCCTGCCCGTCACGCGAACCGGCGAGGTCCTCTCGCCGGGCGCCCGCCAGCACTGGCGACCGACCTCGCCGGTGTTCCGGGAACACGCCCTGCGACTGGTCACCGCGCTGGCCGAGCGGTATCGGGACCATCCGGCGCTGGTCGCCTGGCACGTGTCCAACGAGCTGGGCTGCCACAACGTCTACGACTACTCCGACGACGCCGCGCGCGCCTTCCGCCAGTGGCTGCGGGCCCGCTACACCACGCTCGACGGCCTCAACCACGCCTGGGGAACGGCCTTCTGGGCCCAGCGTTACTCCGAGTGGGACCAGATCCTGCCGCCCCGACTCGCGGCCTCGCATCCCAATCCGACCCAGCAGCTCGACTTCGCCCGCTTCTCCTCCGACGCGCTCAAGGACTACCTGGTGGCCGAGCGCGAGATCCTGCGCCGGATCACGCCGGAGGTGCCGGTCACCACGAACTTCATGGTCATGGGCGGCACGAAGCGGATGGACTACGCGGACTGGGCGAGCGAGGTCGACTTCGTCTCCAACGACCACTACGTCATTCCCGGTCCACAGGCCCGCGACGAGCTGTCCTTCTCGGCGAACCTCACCAGCGGCATCGCGGGAGGCAGCCCGTGGTTCCTCATGGAGCACTCGACGAGTGCGGTGAACTGGCAGCCGGTGAACCTGGCCAAGAGGGCAGGCGAACTCGCGCGGGACTCGCTGGTGCACGTCGCCCACGGGGCCGACGCGGTCTGCTACTTCCAGTGGCGGCAGTCCGCAGCCGGGGCCGAGAAGTACCACTCGGCGATGGTGCCGCACGCCGGGGCCGACAGCGAGGTGTTCCGCTCGGTCACTCGGCTCGGCGGACTGCTGCGCGACCTCGCGCCGATCGCCGGTTCCGCCCGCGAGCCCGCCCGGGCCGCCATCGTCTTCGACTGGCAGTCGTGGTGGGCCAGCGAGCAGGACTCGCACCCGACCTCGCTGCTGCGGTACCACCGTGAGGCGCTGGACTGGTACTCGGCCTTCCTCGCCGAGGGCGTCCGGGTCGACGTCGTCCCGGTGGCGGCTGAGCTGGCAGGCTACGACGTCGTCATCGCGCCCGTGCTGCACGTGGTCACCGCAGAGCTGCGCGACCGGCTCGCCGACTACGTCCAGGGCGGCGGACACCTGGTCACCACCTACTTCTCCGGGATCGTCGACGAGAACGACCACGCCTGGCTCGGCGGATATCCGGGGGCGCTGCGTGAGCTGCTCGGCATCCGGATCGAGGAGTTCGAGCCGCTGCTGGACGGTCGGCAGGCCGTGCTCGACGACGGCGGGATCGGGACGCTGTGGACCGACCGGATCAGCCGCGTCGAGTCCGACGTGGAGGTGCTGACCCGCTACGCCGACGGCGACCTGGCCGGTCTGCCCGCCGTGACGCGGCGCGTGGTCGGCGCGGGCTCGGCCTCCTACGTGTCGACCCGGCTGGGGCCCGACGGTCTGCGCGGCGTGCTGGCCCGACTCCTCGGCGCGGCGGGCGTGGCCAGCGAGCTGCCCGAGTCCGCGCGCGGCAGCGTCGAGCTGACGGTGCGCCGCTCGGCGGACGCCGTCTACTGGTTCCTGGTCAATCGCACGGACGAACCCGTCGAACTGCCCGGCGTGCTCGGCGAGGTCCTCGCCGGGACCGGGACGCAGCGCGGGGCCGAGGACTCGGGGCCGTCGCCGCTGGTGCTGGGGCCGAGGGACGTCCTGGTGCTGAGCCGCTCCCCGGAGGAGACCGCCTGATCGAGACCCGCTGATCCGGATCGACCGCCGAGGCCCGGCGCTCACCGCCGAAGTCGTCTCGGCCACGAGTTCATCTCCGCACCGCTCGTCAAGGACTCGAGAGGACACCGGAATGAGACGACCACGTACGCAGCGCCTGGTTGCAGGCCTGGGCGTCATCGCGATGGCGACCGGCTCCGCCGCAGCGGGGGCCGGGCCCGCCGTCGCGGTGAAGCCCGCCTCGGCGGTCACCATCACCCCCGACCCCTCCTACCAGGGGCCGGATTTCGAGGGCTGGGGCACCAGCCTGGTCTGGTTCGCCAGCGCCACCGGGGGCTATCCCGACGAGATCCGCGAGGAACTCGCCGAGCTGGTCTTCGCCCGCCGAGGGGCTGGCCCTGAACCTCGCCCGCTACAACATCGGCGGCGGGAACGCCCCCGACGTGCCGGACTACCTGCGCGCCGGGGCTGCGGTGCCGGGCTGGTGGCAGGCGCCGGCGGGCACGACCCGTGAGGACGTCGACTGGTGGTCGGCGGACGATCCGGCGCACGGGAACCCGGACGCGGATCAGACTAAAGCGATGGTGGGTCGACCGGATCAAGGGGCAGATCGACCACTGGGAGGCCTTCAGCAACTCGCCGCCGTGGTTCATGACTGAGAGTCTGTCTTTGATTCCTCTCCGTCGTGAGCGGGGATCGGCGTGGATGAGCTGCCAGGCGACAGGAGGGAGCCATGGCGGAGTCATGGTGACCGACGACAACGCCGCAGATCGCCGCGCCGGCCCCGCGCAACTCCGAAGGCAGGGATCAACGACAGGCTCTGAGCGGGTATGTCTCCGGCGGGTTCGACGCGCAGCAGGATCAGCTCAAGGTGGACGACGTCGAGGACTTCGCCGCGGACCCTGGTGGGCGCGGTGGAACGTCTGGAGGCGGCGCACGGCATCCGGTTCGCCGACGTCGCTGCCGATGCCACGGTGACCCCGGTGGCGACCAGCGCAGACGGGGGCTCGTCCCGCAGGTGCCCGTGGACGCCGCCACGGGCACGGCCACGGTGGAGGTCCCCGCCCGGTCGGTCGCCACGCTGGCGGTGAGCGGCGTGTCCGGGGTGGCCGAGGACGCCGCGACGATTCGGGACGGCCGGGACTACCGGCTTACCGGGGTCGGCAGCGGCCGATCCCTGACGGTCGCCGCCGACGGCACGGGCACGGAGATCCGCACCCCGGTCGACGGGAACGCCGCGCAGGCGTGGCGGCTGACCAGGGTCGCCGATTCGGCCGAGGACCTCAGCAACCGGGCCCGTTACGTCGTCACCACCGCCGACACCGATCGGCGGCCGGCGCTGCGGGACGACGAGGTCGGCCTCGAGGACGCGCAGGGACAGGCGGACGCCGCCGCGCAGTGGATCGGCTCGACCACCGGCGACGGGACCTGGACGCTGATCAACGCCGAGGCGGGCCTGCTCCTGGAGGTGAGCGGGGAGGCGACGCACGACGGCGCCGAGGTCTCGGTCTGGACGCCCAACTCCGGCGCGCGCCAGCGCTGGCAGGTGATCGACGAGACCGATCCCGCCGGGTCGTGATCGGGTAGGCGGATCGCAGGCAGGCACCGAGACAGGCGGGCACCGAGCCCCGTGGGGGAGCGGTGCCCGCCTGTTCGTCGCCGAATCCTCGGCGAGCCGTCGGCTGTCCGCCTACCGGCGTCGGGCGGCTCCGTCTGAGCGGGCCTGGCTGGTGTGCCTGCCTGCTCGGCGGCATCGCGGGGGCCCCGTCCGTGGCGCAAGGCCGACCCACCCGTGCCCTGGACGGCCCCGTTCGGCGTCGCCGCCCTACTTCGTCGCCGCCGGACGGGGACGGGTCAGCCGCCTGCCTGCGGGGTCAGCTCGACTTCGGTCTCCACCTCGTCGGGCCAGCGGACGACGACCGTCGTGCCTGCGACCGTCACGGTCGGGTCGGGGCCGAGTTCCTCGGTGCCGTCGTCCAGGCGCACCACCACGGCCACCACGACGGCGTGATCGGGATCGGCCGTGGGGCCTGGCTCGGCGCGTCCGTCGGCGGCGGACGAGACGTCGAAGGCGAGCCACGGAATCGCCGTCCAGACTCCCAGCGGGCTCACGTCTCGGTCCAGTGCGACGTCCTCGGCCGTGACGGGGAGGGACCGTCCGCGCGCGACACCGGGCGCCGTCGTCATCACCTCCACCCGCGCCGCCCGCAGCGACGAGCGCAGTCCCGCGATGGACGCGTGGGCGCCGGGCCCGACGCGCGGCTCCGCCGCCGCCGACACCGGCCAGCCGCCCAGTCGCAGGGTGTGGGCCCGCGCCGTGTCGAGGTGCGGGCCGACCCGCGCGATGCGCACCTCGACGCCGTCGCGGACCACCGAGGCCACGGTGATCACCGGCCCCTCGGTGACCGTCCCGGTGCGCCCGGAGCCATGGTCGGCCGAGGCGTCCGAACCCGCGTCGACCCAGTTCACCCGGCCCGTCGAGGCTCCGACGAGCACCCCGTCCGGCTCGCGGCGGGTGACGAGGGTGGTGAAGCCGCTGCGGTGCGTCGCCCGCCCCTCGTGGTCGAGGAGCACCACGGCGTTGTCCAGCGGATCGGTCACGCTCGGCCCGACCAGCGGCGGCACGGTGGCGGTGGAGTAACCGAGACGGGCGTACAGCGGCGAGTCGGTGATCTGCGCACCGGGCCGGGCGTGATCCGTGCCGTGATTGAGCACCACGGCGATGCCGTCGCGGCGGCGAGCGGAGACCAGCCAGCCGGGCGCGGCGATCACCCGAGACACGTCCTCGGTCTCCACCGGCAGGCCGACCTCACGATTCGTCCACACCGGATGGTCGGCGGGCAGGGCCAGGCCGAGCATTCCCTTGGCCGCCCAGTACGGCGAGGCGGGGCCGGAGTAGTCCTGCCGCATCGCGGGCCACGGCCCGTGCCAGCCGAGCGTCAGCAGACCGTCGTCGTCGCGGGCGCCTCGGTCGAGGAAATGGGCGATGATGCCGCTCGCCGCCCGCCTCACCTGTCCGGGCGGTAGCCCGCCCACGCCGGTGATCGCGCCGGTCCACAGCGGCGCGGCGGCGGCGAAGCGATAGATCAGGCTGCGGCCCTGCATCAGCGGCGATCCGTCCGACCCGGTGAGCACCAGGGCGTCGGCCAGATAGCGGGACAGGTCCTCGGCCCACTGAGCGCGCAGCTCCGGCGGGCACAACGAGCCCGTCACGTCGAACCACTCGGTCCACAGCAGCGGGTAGACGTGCAGCGCCCAGCCCGTGTAGTGGTCGTAGGCCCGCTCGTCCGCGCCGTCGGACAACCAGCCGCCGGGTCTGCGCAGGGCGGCGTGCACCGCGAGGTCCCCTTCGACATCCTCGGCCGACCACGCGCCGCCCGCCTCGCGCAGGAACGACTCGACGATGATCCGGAACCACACCCAGTTGATCGGGGGATACGGCTGTCCGACCACCCCGGCCAGCCAGTCCAGCGTCCGCTCTCGCACGCCGTCGTCCAGTCGGTCCCACAACCAGGGCCGGGTGAGTTGAAGGATCAGCGCGAGGGAGGCGGCCTCGACCTTGGCCTGCCCGAGTTCGTCCGGGCGCGGCCAGTACTCCGGAGAGGCGGGATCAGTGCCCGCCCGCAGCCCCTCGGCATAGCGGTCCAGCAGGCCCGTCGGGTCGGCGCCGCGCTCGCCCGCGATGCGGAAGCCCGCCAGCAGGAAGGTCCTGGCGAAGCCTTCCAAGCCGTCGGAGACCCGGCCGTTGCGGCTGGCGGGACCCGGCAGGTCGTAGCGGGCGCCCAGGGGCGAGCGGTGCCGCTGCACCGCCGCCAGCATCGAGTCGGCGAGGTCGGCCCAGTGCGTCCTGGTCCAGCCGGTGTACGGGGAGAGCCGATGATCCGTCGGTGGTGTCATGCCTGCGCCGCCCTGGTCTCTCGGGTGACCTCGTCCAGGGCGGGCAGACCGGCGCCGAGGCGTTCCAGCTCGGTCAGGGCCGCCGCCGTGAGTCTGCGGGTCTCGGAGTCGAGCGAGCCCGCGATGTGCGGGGTGATCACCACGTTCGGCAGGTCGTACAGCGGGGAGTCGGCGGGCAGCGGCTCCGGCTCGGTGACGTCCAGGATCGCGTGCAGCCCGTCCCGCTGACAGGCCGAGGTGAGCGCGGCGGTGTCGACCAGCGCGCCCCGAGCCGTGTTGATCAGCACCGATCCCGGGGGCAGGGCGGCCAGCTCGGCGGCGCCGATGAGATGTCGGGTCTCGGGGAGTGACGGGGCGTGCAGGCTCAGCACGTCCGCCTGCGGCAGTGCCTCGGCCAGGCTCACGGGCTCGGCTCCGGCGGCGGTGATCACGGCGGGATCGACGACCGGGTCCACCACCAGGACCCGTGCCACCGCCAGCGACACGAGCAGGTCGACGACGCGGCGTCCCACGCGTGAGTAGCCGAGGACGACCACCGTGCGGTCGCGGCCGGAGAGCGGCCCGCGCCCGTCTCGGTAGCTCCAGTCGGCTCGGTGCACGCGGGCGTCGGCCGCCAGGAACGGCACCTTCTTGAACGCCCACAGCACCGAGGCCAGGGTGAACTGGGCGACCGGCTCGGCGTTGGCCGCCGCGGCCGTGGTCACCAGGATGTCCCGATCGAAGACCTCATCGCCGACGTGACCTCGGACGCTGCCCGCCGCGTGCAGGACGGCCCGCAGACCGGGCGCTGCCCGCAGCACCTCCGCGTCCAGCGGCGGGGCTCCCCAGGAGGTGATCAGCACCTCGACCTCGGCGAGCCTGCGCCGCGCCGCCGGGGAGGTCAGCTCCTCGGTGTGCACCGGATCGCCGAGGCTCGCCAGCGTCCGCAGGCGGTCGTGCTCGGCGGGGCCGAACTGGGCTGCGAACGCCTCGGCGCCCATCACCAGCATCGTCTCCGGCCGGTGCGGCGTCACTTCACGCTCCCGGCGGCCAGGCCGGACCGCCACTGTCGTTGCAGGACGACGAACGCGAGCACCAGCGGCACCACGGCCAGCAGGGACCCGGTGATGACCAGCGGGTTGTAGTACGGGAACTGCGACACGCGGGAACTCCATTGGAAGAGGCCGAGGGTGACGGGGAACAGCTTCGGATCGGTGAGCATGACCAGGGGCAGGAAGAAGTTGTTCCAGATGCCGACGAACTGGAACAGCAGGATGGTGACCACGCCGGGCCGCAGCAGCGGCAGCGCGACGGTGACGAAGGTCCGCAGTTCGCCCGCGCCGTCGATGCGTGCGGCCTCCAGCAGCTCGTTCGGCACGGCTGCCTCGGCATAGGCGCGCGCGAGATAGACGCCGAAGGGGTTGGTCAGCAGCGGGATGAACACCGCCCAGAACGTGTCGACGATGCGCAGTTCCGTGGCCAGCAGATAGAGCGGGAGGGCCAGTGCGGTGGTGGGGACCAGGACGCCCGCCAGCGTGACGGCGAACAGCAGCCTGCGGCCGGGGAAGTCCAGCCGGGCGATGGCGTATCCGCAGGCCGTGCAGATCAGCGCGCCCAGCAGCGCGCCTGCTCCCGCGTACAGCAGGGAGTTGCGAGCCCAGTCGAGGAAGATGCCGTTCTCCTCGGCGAACAGGTCGCGCATGTTGCCCATGAGATTCCACTCGCCCAGCTCGAACGCGCCGGTCGTGGAGAAGTCGCCGACGTTCTTCGTGGCCGAGGTCAGCAGCCAGATCAGCGGCAGCACGCTGTAGAGGGCGGCCAGCAGCAGCAGCGCGTGGACGGCGCCCCGCGAGGTCCAGCGGGAGGTCGGTCTGGTCGTGGTCATCGAGCCCTCCGGGTGGACAGTCGCATGACCAGCGCCGACAACACTGCCGAGGCGATGGCCAGCACGAGGGAGGCTGCGGCGGCCCGGCCGTAGTCGTTGGTGATGAACGCCGCCTCGTACACGTAGAGGCTCGGGGTCCAGGTGCTGGTCACGGAGTTGGTAAACGAGCTGAGGATGAGCGGCTCGGTGAACAGCTGGAGGGAGCCGATGACGGTGAAGACCAGCGCCACGAAGATCGTCGGCCGGATCATCGGCACTTTGATCGACAGTGCGGTGCGGATCGGCCCGGCGCCGTCGACCTTGGCCGCCTCCAGCACGTCGCGCGGCACGGTCCGCAACGCCGTGTAGAAGATGATCATGTTGTAGCCCATCCACTGCCAGGTGGCCATCACGACGATCGAGGGCAGCACGCCGTCGGCGCCGAGGGGATTCCACGGCAGCACGTCGTTGAGCGGTCCGATGCCGGGGCTGAACAGGTAGGACCAGATCAGGCCCGCGATCACGCCGGGCACGGCGTACGGCAGGAACACCATCAGCGACCACATCTGGCGAAGGCGCTTCACCGCGCCGTCCAGCAGCAGGGCCAGCACCAGTGCGCAGCCCAGCATCAGCGGGACGTGGACCAGGGCGTAGACCGCCACGTTGACCAGACTCGTCAGGAAGGCGGGATCGCCGAGCACCTCGGCGTAGTTGGCCAGCCAGACGAAGACCTCCTGCGGCCCGGCGAAGCCGAGGCCGGTGAGTCGTTCGGTGAACAGGCTCAGGTAGAGGGCATAGCCGATCGGGACGAGGACCGTGCCCGTCAGCAGCAGCGCGAACGGCGCCGCCAGCACCAGCGGTGCCAGGCGCAGCCTGCCTCGGCGTCGCGGTTGCGGTCCCGTCGACCTCTTCGACGCGGTGGGCTCGCCGGACGGCGCGACGACGGTCATGACTGCCTCCGCTCGCGCACCGACAGGCCCCGGTCGCGCATTCCCGCCACGGCGGCGGCCTGTACGCCCGCCAGCGCCTCCGGAATGGTGGTGCGCCCGCCGGTGACGCCGCCGAAGGCGTCGGCGACCGTCGAGAAGAGACCGAGGGCATTGGGGCCCCATGTCCAGTCCGGCACTCGGGAGTCGGCCTCGTCCAGCACGTCGTAGACCGGATCGCCGACGAAGTAGTCGCTCGGGGCCAGCCCGCGCGCCACCTCCCGGTTGGGCAGGTAGGCGGGGAACGGCGAGGTGAACTCGGAGCCGATGCGCGGCACCTCGGGATCGGTGCTCAGCCACCGCAGGAATGTCAGCGCCGCCTCCGGCACCTCGCTCTCCCGTGAGACGCCGAACGCCGTGCCGCCTTGAATCCCGTTGGCGGGCTCGCCGCCCCAGGTGGGCATGGTGGTCACGGCCCAGCGGCCTCGGTCGTCGGGAATCGACTTCTGCAGCGTCCCGACGCTCCACGAGGCGCCGAGCAGCCCCCACAGCCGCCCGTCGTGCATGGCGGCGATCCAGTCCTGGGTGCCGGTCGATCCGCTGCCCACCAGGTCGGCGCTGATCAGGTCCTGCCAGTACTCGCCGGTGCGCAGCGTGCCCTCGCCCGCGACGTCGACCACCCAGGTGTCTCCGTCGATCTCCCACCACGGGTCGCCCGCCTGCCAGGACATCCCCGCGAAGAAGGAGCCGTCGTTCAGCGGGAACGTCGTGATGCGCGCGTCGGAGTCCAGCGTGCGGATCGTCTCGGCGGCTCCGCGGAACTCCTCCCAGGTGCGCGGCACGGGAAGCCCGGCCTCGTCGAAGAGGTCTTTGCGGTAGTAGAAGGCCATCGGCGCCATGTCCATCGGCACCGCCCAGGTACGACCGTCCGGCCGCACGGCCTGCCAGGCGGCAGGCGAGTAGCCGTCGGCCAGATCGGCGGTCTCCTCGGTGATGTCGCGCAGGCCGCCCGTGGCGAGGATCTGGATCAGACCCTGGTACTCGACGTGCATGATGTCGGGCGCGTTGTGTGCGCGGATCGCGTTCGTCTGCTGCGCATAGCCGCCGGAGAGCCCGGCGGCCAGCACACTCAGCTCCACGTGGACCTCGCGCTGGGACGCGTTGAACGCCGCGACATAGCGATCCATCCCGGTCAACCAGGACCACAGCCGGACCGTGGTGGCTCCGGGCGGCGCGCTCGTCGAGGTGGCGCAGCCCGCGAGCAGTGACCCGCCCGAGACGGCGACGGCGGTGCAGGCCGAGGCGCGGAGGAAGGCGCGGCGCGACCAGCCGGTATCAAGCCCCATTGCTGATTCCCTTCTGGCAGTTACCTGCGTCACTCCATCGTGTGAAATCGTTCGTGGTCAATCATTGTGGCCAGAACCGATCACAATCGATCAGGAGCGAAAGTGGCAGACGGTCTTCTCGCAGGCCTGCTCGCCGGAGAGCAGGCGATTCTCGGTGACGGAGGCATGCGGGAGCCCGGTGACCCCGATCCTGTCGTGCTCGCTCTGCGTGATGCCAGGACTCGGCTGCCCGTTCCTCCGGTGACCGATCGCAGCGTCTGGGACGCGGTCGATCCGCGGACTCGGGACGGGCTGCTTCGGCTCGCGGCGGAGCAGCGAGCCCGCTCCGCGCCGCCGCTGCATGCCTCGGACTGGGCCCGTGCCTTCCGCGACGGCAACCGCACCGCGCACGAGGACGCCGCGCGTCTGCTCCGGACGCGCACCGCCGGGTTCGTCCTCGCCGCAGTGCTGTCCGGCGAACACGCCGAGGCCGATGCGCCGCCCGGCGTCGTGCCCGATCTCGACGCCGCAGCGGACGGAATCGTGGCCCTGTGCGAGATGAGCACGTGGTGCTGGGCGCCCCATGACTCGCACACCGCAGCGCGTCGCGAGGTGCTGCCCGATCCGGACGACCCCTATCTCGACCTCGGTGCCGCCGAGGTCGGCGGCCTGCTGGCCTGGGCGGATCACGTTCTCGGTCCGCACCTGGACCGCCGCGTGCCCGGCCTGCGCCGCCGGATTCGACGCGAGGTGCGGGCTCGGCTCCTCACGCCGTTCACCACCCGGCGGGACTGGCCCTGGCTGGGGCTGGACCGGCCCGCCGACAACTGGAACCCGTGGATTCACAGTGCCGTGCTGATCGCCGCACTGGCGCTGCTCGACGATCCCGCCGAGCAGGCCGCCGTGATCCGGCTGGTGCCTGCCGGACTCGATCGGTTCCTCGCCGCGCTGCCGGACGACGGCGGGATCGACGAGGGCGTGGCGTACTGGTGGCACGGCGCGGGGCGGCTGTGGGAGTCGCTCGACCTGCTCGCCACGGTGGGCGGTCCGGCGCTGGACGCCAGGGGACTGCCGATCTTCGCGAGCCTGGCCCGCTTTCCGCACCGCATGCATCTCGGCGGGCTCTGGTACGTCAACGCGGGCGACGGCCCGGCCCGGCTGTCCGGCGCCCAGCCCTGGCACGTCGCTCATCGCTGGGGACGGGCACTGTCCGAGCAGGCCGTCTGCGAGCATGCGGCCGCCCGAGGCGGGCGGGACCCGTTCGCGGTCCGGCCGGAGTCCGGGCTCGGCAGCGCGCTGACCGGGCTCGTCGATGCGGACTGGCGTGCTGCCCACACGGCCGCCCGTGCCGCCGCAGGACGGGCCGGGTCGGTTCGGTCCGGCGTGGACCGTGCCGACGTCGAGTCGGCCGGCCCCGACGTCGAGCGGTCCGCTGCCTGCCGCGCCGCGCCCGGCGGCCCGTCCGTCGGCGCCGAGCGGCCCACCGCTCCGGCCGCCGCCGCCGACGAGGAGCAGGGCTCCTGGCTGAGCCGCGATGGCTGGCTGCCCCGCGTGCAGGTGCTCGTCGCCCGCGAGACGGCGGGCACCACACACGGCCTCACCCTGGCCGCGAAGGCGGGCCACAACGGCGAACGACACAACCACCTCGACGTCGGCTCCTACTGGGTCGCGCTCGACGGAACACCGCTGGTCGTGGATGTCGGCCAGCCCACCTACACCTCGGGCAGCTTCGGTGCGGACCGCTACGCGGCCTGGCCGCTGCGCAGTGAATGGCACAACGTCCCCGAGCCCGGTGCGGGCCAGCTGCCCGGGGCCGCCCACGCCGCGCGCGAGGTCTCCGTCGAGCAGGCCGACCAGACCACCGCGCTGCACGCCGAGCTGACCGACGCCTATCCCGCAGGCCTGCTCACCCGGTGGTCGCGGACCGTGCGGCTGGTCCGGGCCGCCGAATGGGAACCGGCCCACGTCCTCATCGACGACTCCTGGGCTCTCGGCGATTCCCGGGCTCGCGGCGACGCGACGCCGGTGCTCGTGCGACATGTCCTCACCGGCACCGTCGAACTGGCCTCCGGGCGGGCACTCGTGACCCCGGCCTCGGGGCGGTCGCTGCTGGTGAGCTGGGACCCGACCTCGCTCGTCGCCGAACTCGAACACCGTCCACTGACCGATCCGCTGCTGCGCGGCTCCTGGGGTGCGCAGCTCACCAGGCTCACCCTCGCCGCCGTCTCCCCGACGGTGACCGCCGCCCGCGTTCGACTGGAGGCCGCGCCGTGACCCTGGCAGCTCAGCGACAGGACGCCATCCTCGCGTTCGTCCGCCGCTGCGGCGGCGCCCGGCTCTCCGAGCTGGTGACGCTGCTGCGCGTCTCCGCCGTCACCGTGCGGCGCGACGTCACGGCCCTGGCCGATCGCGGGCTGGTGGTCCGAGTGCACGGCGGGATCACCCTGCCTCGGCGCGGCGCCCAGGACGCCGGGCCGCGCGGCTCCGTCTTCGGCGCGACGGTGCTGCGCACCGCCGTCGGCATGGTCGTTCCCTCGGTGGAGTACTACTGGCCGCACGTCATCCAAGGTGCGCAGGCCGCCGTTGCCGCCGCCGACGGTCGCCTCGTGATGCGCGTGACCCACTACCAGCCCGGCGAGGACCGCCGACAGATCAACGATCTCCTCGATCGGGGAGTGAAGACCCTGCTGGTCGCCCCGGTCGTCTCCGGCGACGCGGGGCGCGAACTGCTGCGCTGGCTGGGCGGACTGGCCGCATCGGTCGTGCTCGTCGAGCGTCGTCCCCCGCCGGAACTGCCGATGCTGGCGCTCGACGCCGCCACCACCGCGCACGCCATGGGCGCCGGGCTCGCCGTCCGGCATCTCGTCACGCTGGGGCACCGATCCGTGGCGCTGGTGACCTCGCGATCCAGCCCCACCAGCCGAGCCCTGCGCACCGGCTGGCGGGACACCACGGCCGAACTCGGGCTGCCGAGGTCCGACCGGATCGACGTCGAGGTCCCCGCCTACGGCACGGCAGGCTGGCCAGCCACCTACGACGACGTGCTGCTCAGTTGTCGACGGGACGGCGTCCGCGCCATGCTGGTGCACTCCGATCGGGAGGCCGTCGGGATGCTGGAACGCGCCCGTGACCTGGGGATCGACGTGCCGGGCGACCTCGCGGTGGTGTCCTATGACGACGAGGTCGCCGCCGCGTCCGATCCACCGCTGACGGCCGTCCGGCCGCAGAAGCATCGGCTCGGTCGCCTCGCTGCCGAGCTGGCGCTGGCCCGCGCGGCTGAGGGCGGGATGCGCCCGGTCCATCGGGTCGAGCTGTGGCCGACGCTGGAGGTCCGGGAATCCTGCGGGGGACTGGCCTTCTGACGACGTGCGCTCGTCGCGGGCTCGTCGTCTCCGCCGGTGTCGCTTATGTCGATCGCGGCAGCGCCGACGTCGACGCGGATTTCGCCGGGGCCTGCCACCGGGTCGGCGACGTCGTCGCGGTAGACGAATCGATCCGGCCCGCCGAAGCCGGCGAGCTGCACGGCCCGCATGACATTCTCCTAGGTATACCGATCGGTATGTTTACTGACGGCGGTATGCGGTGTCGGGGCGCGCGAAATGTCGCGATGCGAGGGAGGTCCCGATGCGAGGGTGCTCGGCTGTCGGTGACCGGCCCATTCCGATGCGGCGGTCCAGCCCTCGAGCGTGTCGTGCTGCGGATTGGCCGCGATCAGCGCCGATCATGGGGCGGCGCGGTGCTCTCGCGTAGTACGAGACGGGTGGGTACCAGCGTCCGGCCTCGTTCGACGGCCTCGCCGCGCATCTGATGCAGCACTCCGGCGACGAGTCGACGACCGACCTCGGTGAAGTCCTGGTGGATCGTGGTCAGCGGCGGCAGGAACGAGCCTGCGTCCGGAATGTCGTCGAAGCCGACGACGCTGACGTCCGCAGGCACCGCGCGGCCCGCCTCGTGCAGGGCGCGGAGCAGGCCGAGGGCCATTTGGTCGTTGGCCGCGAAGATCGCCGTGCAGTCGGGTTCCGCCGCGAGCAGCAGGCCCGCGCGGTGGCCGGAGTCGGCCGACCAGTCGCCTCGGACCGGCGGCGGGACCTCGCGCCCCTGCTCGCGCAGCACCTGCTCCCAGGCGGCGGCCCTGCGCCGGGCCGCGAAGGACTCGTCCGGCCCCGCGAGATGCCAGACGGTGCGATGTCCCAGGTCGAGCAGGTGCCGCACCGCGTCCCGGGTGCCGCCGACCTGATCGGTGTCGACGATGCTGTAGAGGTCGTCCTCACCGGACTGGGCGACCACGATCGGCACGTTGCGCGGCAGGTCCACCGTCGTCGCATCCAGCAGATGCACCTCCATGATGACGATGATCGCGTCCACCGCCAGCTCGCCGAGCCGGGTGAAGGCACCGTGCATCCCCGCCTGCGTCGGCACGCTCACCGGCAACAGGGTCACGGCATAGCCCTCGTTGGCGGCCGATACGGAGATCGCCTCCAGCGTGCGGACGTTGCCGGTGCTGGACAGGGTGAACAGGATGACGCCGATCGTGCGGAACTCGCCGCGCTTGAGGGCACGGGCCGCGCTGTTGGGCCGGTAGCCCAGCTCCTGCATCGCCAGCACCACCTGGCGCCGGGTCGACTCCATGACGCTGGGATGTCCGTTGGACACCCTGGACACCGTCTGCGAGGACACGCCCGCCAGCCGCGCGACGTCGGCCATCGACACCCGTCGTACGCCCTCGACCAACCGCCTGCCCCCTCGCCATCCGGCTGCCGCCGAAGAACCTGTCCGGCCATCGCCGACGAACACTGTAAGCGGCGGGCCTCGACGGCGAGAACCTGTCGGAGCTCGAGTCGGAAGCCGCCTGCCCAGGGTGGCCGCCTGCCCAGGGTGCGGGCGGAGGCGGCGGAGGGCGGCTGCGATCAGCCAGGACGGGCCGGGTATCTCGCAGGGCGCCCCGGGGCGGCTCAGCCGTTCGTCAGGTCCTTCTCCGCGATGATCTTGGTGGGCGTGAGACGCACCGTCATCATGCCCTCGCCCGCATTGAGCCGCCCGTACTCCTCGGCCAGCTCCTCGCCCATGTAGCGGGCGGCGTTGCGCGTCGACCAGTGCAGGACGTCGGCGGGCTCGTCCTCGGTCGCGACGGTGCCCTCCACGACGGCGAAGGAGAACGGCGGGTCGTCGTCCTCGACACACACGGCCGCCTGTGCGGTGCGGATCAGGTCATGGCCCTTGGCGGAGTGCGCACTCGTGGTGAACACGAGGTCCGAGCCGTCTAGGACGAACCACACCGGCGTGACGTGCGGGCGTCCGTCGGCACGCACCGTGGCGACCTTCGCCGTGCGGGTGCCGTCCTGGATGAAGCTCTCGTACTCGGCAGTGGTCATCGTGGTCATCGCCGCCTCCTCGTCGCTGGCCGGGTGTGTCCGGCGTCGGATGTCGTTGCGTGCGCGGGGTGCGGTCGCGGTGGTCGTCGGCCCGTCGACGGGGGCTGCCACCGATGCGCTGTCACCCGCACACCGGAGGGGTGCCCGAGGCCGCAACGGCGAAAACCGAGTCTCTGAACAGGGGAGATGTGGAGGATCGCCTCGTAGTGACCCAATCTGATAATCTGGTCACTACGAAGGGGGGCGCCCATGCCGAGACCGCTGATCCCGAATCGCTCCGCCGTCATCCTCGACACCGCGGAGGACCTGATCCGGACGCGTGGCTACGACCGCACGACGGTCGCCGACATCGCCGAGCGCGCCGGGATCGCGAAGGGAGCGGTGTACCGGGAGTACCCGAGCAAGGAGGCGGTGCTCGACGCCCTGCTCGTCCGCAGCGTCGGCAGGCTCGTCGCCGACGTGCGCGCTCGAGTGGAGGAGGACGCCGAGCCGATGGGACTGGCGGCCGTGTACCGGTTCGGCATCCAGGCGCTGCGGGGCGAGCCGCTCGTGTACGCCTTCCTCTACGGCACCTCCGACGTACTCGGTTCCTACGCCCGCGATCGAACCGACGACCGCTACGCCCTGCGTCTCGCCTGGCTCACCGAGTACCTCGCCGAACTCCAGCGGGCGGGCGCGATTCGCGCCGACATCGACTCCGACGCCGTCGCCCTCGCCCTGAGCGCCGTGACCGTCGGCTTCCTGTCCGTCGGCCCGCTGATGGGCGGGTTGAGCGAGAAGCAGCTCGACGGCGCGCTGGACGTGATCACCGAACTGGTCGAGCGGGGGCTGGACCGGTCCGAGGCGGACGCGGACCGGCAGGAGACGCAGGCGGCGCAGCTCCGGCTGCTCGATCGGGTGGCGACCCAGTTGCAGGCACCAGAGAGAGGATCGGCATGACCGACCAGCAGGATCTGTACGAGAGCACCTACGTCGAGTTCCCGGAGGGCCGCCTCCGCGTCATCACGGCGGGCGACCACGGGCCGCCGGTGCTGTTGTTGAGCGGCGCGGGCCTGGACAACGCGATGCTCAGCTGGCGACACCTCATCCCCGCGCTCGCCGCCGAGCACCGGGTGTTCGCGCTGGACTGGCCGAAGCAGGGCGGCAGTCGGGACTGGGCGGGAATCGCCGATCACTCGACGATGCTGCGCTGCATCACCGGCGTCCTCGATCACTTCGGCCTGGAGACGGTGAACCTCGTCGGCATGTCCCAGGGCGGCGGGATGACCCTGGCCTACGCCATCGAGCACCCGGAGCGGGTGCGCAACATCGTTCCCATCGCGCCGGGGGGCATCATCTCCTTCCCGCCCGGCGTGCACCAGCTGTTGTGGCTGATCGCCAAGCTGCCGCTGCTGAGCCACGGCCTGTCGACGATGATGTTCCGCAAACGCAAGGCGGTCGCCTCCCTGGTCAGGAACACCCTGATCCCCGGCCCGGTCGACGACTTCGAGGAGATCGTCGACGAGGTCCACCAGCTGGTCCTCGACGGCGGCGCCGGGTCGTCGGACTGGCAGAACGGCTCGATCGGCTTCCTGAAGATGAAGCTCGATCTGCGGCCGAGACTGGCGGAGATCTCCTGCCCGACGCTCTTCATCCAGGGTGACAAGGACGTGGGCATCCGGCCGAAGCACACGGTGGCGGCGGCGGCCAAGGTGCCGGGCGCGCGACTGGAGATGCTGGCGGGCAATGGTCACTGGTCCAATCGCCAGTCGCCGGAGCGGGTCAACGGCCTGATCATCGACTTCCTCGCCGCCGACCGAGCGAAGTACGGCAAGGCGGCGGGCTGACGGCCTCCCCACCGCAACCGGTCGAAGACCGAGACCGGTTACGGTCGGGTTCGAGGCCGCCGCGCACGATCGAGGAGATCGGTCTCGCACCCGAGCGCTTACTCCGCCGCCGCGATCGAGCAGGACCTCCGACCGGCTCGCTGCCCGACGACGTGACGACGGCGGGTGGACCGTCGACCGGGCCTCGTGCTCGGCGGCAGGCGCACCGGAATGAGCACTGCTGGATCACGCTGAGCGCGCTGCGAGTCCTCCGGGCCGCCAACTCCCCGCAACGTCGACGGCCGCTCCAACGCCCACGTACGAACCGGACCGGTCGACGAGGACCGCGACCGGGGAACCGGCCGGGGAATGAGGCGCACGGCCGGGGCTGACCAGTCGGCCCGCCCGCGCGAATCGACCGGATGATCCTGCCTGCGTCGTCGGGCACGAGGGCAGGCGCGGCCCGTCGGCCGGATCAGGCCGCCGCATCGAGGAGCGAAAGCGGCGTGCGGTCGTCCCGCGACGGCTTGCGCGGTGTTGCGGCATCGGGCAGGGCAGGCCGGAAAGGCACTCCTTTCGGGGCGGGCGCGTCGCGACCGATCGGCGTGGGGAGGTGCCAGGGTGGCTTCGAGGCTCGCCTCGGTCCCGGTCGATGCCCTGATCCCGTCCGGCCTCGTCCGCCCGATTCCGCTACCCGAGAGAGATGAGTGGTCGATGAACCCGATGATCTTCGTGAACCTGCCCGTCAAGGATCTCGGGCGGGCGACCACGTTCTATCAGGAGCTGGGCTTCACCCGGAATCCGCAGTTCTCCGACGAGAACGCCTCCTGCATGGTGATCAGCGACGCCATCTACGTGATGCTGCTCGTCGAGCCCTTCTTCTCGACCTTCACCACCAAGCCCGTCGCGGACGCCACCCGAAGCACCGAGACGATCCTGGCGTTGAGCGCCGAGGACCGAGCCGCGGTGGACCGGTTGGCCGACGCGGCCCTGGCCGCAGGCGGGGTGTCCGACACCGAGACGATGGATGAGGGCTCGATGTATCTGCGCGGCTTCCAGGACCTCGACGGTCACCAGTGGGAGGTCACCTGGATGGACATGAGCGCGGCGCAGTAGCGACGCGAACGGCTCCTCGGCTGCGATTTCGCCCTCCGCGCGGTCCCCGACATCGGTCGAGCAGGCGGAGATCTCCGGAACTCGCGCCGAAAAGGGGAGAACCGGACCGCCGCCGGGTACGAACCTCATAGGGCCTTCGGTCGGGACGCGGCCGACGGCCGGGAATGCCTGCAAGGGACCGAGGACGTGCGTCGAGGGGAGCTGTCGAGATGACCGTGGCGGAACGGAGCGGCCTGCTGCTGGACACACTGCTGGATCGGACCGTGCTCGGCGGCTATCCCCGGTGGGGCCTCGCACTGCGCCGTCGCCTGCCCGGTTGGCAGCCCGACCCGGCCCCGGACGCCTTGGCGGGCCGCTCCGCGATCGTCACCGGGGCGAACTCTGGGCTCGGCAAGGCCACCGCCGCCGGGCTGACCCGGCTCGGCGCGCGAGTCCATCTGCTGGTCCGCGACCCGGCCAAGGGAGAGCGGACCCGTGCCGACCTGGCCGCCGCCGACCCGACCGCCCGGCTGCGGGTCTGGCGGTGCGACGTGGCCGACCTCGACGACGTCCGACGCTTCGTCGAAGAGTTCCGCCGGACCGAGTCGACGCTCGACATACTGGTGCACAACGCGGGCGTACTGCCGGAGCATCGGCGGACCACCGAGCGTGGTGACGAGCTGACACTGGCCACGCACGTCCTCGGACCGCTGCTGATGACCGAGTCGCTGCGTCCGGAACTGCGTGCGGCGGGGGCCGCCCGGGTGATCTGGGTGTCCTCCGGCGGGATGTACGCGCAGCCGTCGCCGGTGGTCGATCCGGAGTACAACCGGGGCCGTTATCGGGGAGCTGCCGCCTACGCGCGCAGCAAGCGCATCCAGGTGACCCTGCTGCCCGTGCTGGCTCGGCGATGGTCGGCGGACGGCATCGCGGTCTATGCGATGCATCCGGGCTGGGTGGACACCCCCGGCATCGCCTCGGCGCTGCCGGGCTTCCACCGACGCACCCTGCGAGTGCTGCGCACCGCCGAGCAGGGCGCCGACACGACGGTCTGGCTGGCTGCGGTGGAGCCACGGCCGGTCCTGGGCCGGTTCTGGCATGACCGGCGGGCCCGTCCGGTGTCGCTGCTGCCGTGGACGAGGGAGACGGCGGCGCAACGGCAGTCGCTGTGGGAGTTCTGCGCTCGGGCGGTGGATCTCGAACCCTGATCACCAGCGGACGGACCGCCGAGCACGCGGTCGGGACGGACCGCCGATCGACAGGAGCGGATGATGAGTGAGACGAGCACCACGGACGTCACTGACGGCGCCGCGCCACGACCGGCCGACTCGGTGCGCTCGGTCGCACTGCTGATCGCGATGGTCGCGCAGGTCGCGGCGGGGGCTGTCGGCGGGATCGGGGTGTGGGGCGAGCAGATCGGCACGGTCGCGAACTCGTATCCCACGCCGCTGCTGCCGGGCGGCGGCGCCTTCGCGATCTGGTCGCTGATCTACGTCTCGACCCTGGCGCTGGCCGTGCGGGCCGCGCTGCCTGCCCAGCGCGGCCGTCGGGTGTATCGCAGGGCGGGCTGGTGGCTCGTGGCAGCGGGCGTGCTCAACGCGGGCTGGGTGCTCGTGTTCGGTCAACGCTGGATCGCGTTCGCCGAGGTCGTGATCGTGGCGCTGCTGATCTGCCTGATCATGGCGTGGGTCCGGCTCACGGAGACTCCGGCACGCGACTGGGGCGACCGACTGCTGCTGTACACCCCGGTGACGTTCTACGCGGGCTGGGTGACGATGGCGACGGTGGTGGGGGCCGCCACCACGGTCACGGCGCTGGGCCTTCGGCTGTCCGCCGGGCTCACGGCGTCGGTGGCCGTGGCCGCTGTCCTGGCGACGACCGCCGTCGTCACGCTCGTGGTGATCAACGCCTTCGCGGTGTTCGGCTTCGTCGCCTCGGTGACCTGGGCGCTGGCCTGGATCGTGCTCACCACGTCGACGGGGCTGGTCGCGGTCGCGGCGCTGGTCGGCATCGTCGTGACGCTCTCGGCGGTCGCTGTGCGGTACAAGGGCAGCGCGGCCGCCGGGCGGCGCCTGCGGATCGGCTGGGGCTGAGGACGATTCGCAGGTCGGGTGCTGCGCCCGGCCAGGCCCTCGCCCGTCTGGAGCCGGTGCGGGCGGCGAGACCGACCTCGAAGGACCGGGCCTCGGCGCCGGGCACGTCACCTGGTCGAGCCCCGGGCCCGCCCGGCCCGGACCGTCAGCGCAGCCCGTCAGTCCACGATCGCCCCGCAGGACATGTTGACGGCGGCGGAGGTGATCGTCCTGGCCCGGTCCGAGGCCACGAAGACGGCGACCTCGCCGACGTCGGACAGCGTCGCGGCCCGGTCGAGCAGGCCGGACTGGACGATGCCCTCGGTGATCTCCGCCCGCACCGCGAAGTCGACTGGGATCGACTCCGGCACTCCGCCGGTGGTGAGGGTGACGACGCGGATGCCGTGTCTGCCCAGTTCGCAGGCCCACTGCCTGCGGAGACCCTCCAGCGCGTCCAGCGCGATCTTGAAGCCGCCCAGGCCCGGCAGGGTCTGGGGGCCGGAGCCGCCGAAGGCCAGGACCACGCCGGATCCCTGCGGGATCATGTGGCGGGCGGCGGCCCTGGTCGTGAGGAAGTGGGACCGCATCGCCGTGCTGATCGGCGTGAGGAAGTCGTCCACCGAGATCTCGGTGAGGGGCTGCTGGACGTCGCCGAGACCGATGAGATTGAACGAGACGTCGACCCGGCCCGTCCGCGCGACCACGCTGTCCACGAAGGAGTCGACGGCGGTCTCGTCGAGCGCGTCCATCTCGACCGACTCCGCCGTGCCGCCTGCCGTCCGGATGTCGGCGACGACCTTCGCCATCGGGTCGGCGGTCCGTCCGGCCAGGAAGACCTGGGCGCCGTTCCGAGCGAATGCGCGTGCCACCGCGCCGCCGATCGCTCCGCCGCCGCCGTAGACCACGGCGACCTTGTTCTCCAACAACGACATCTGCTGCCCCTATCCGACATCCGAGAACCGGCCCCGGCACCGCTCGCCGCTGATCGGAGCACACGCGAAGCCCGGGTTGTCGGCAAGTCCGCCGATCACTGGCGAACCTAGCGTCGATGACCGTCAGTTCTCGGGTCGACGTACTCCGTGGCGAGATGAATCGCCTGCCGGAGTCACGGCGGAACGGCGGGGCACCGCCGTGGGTGCGGCCTGCGACTCCGGCCTCCGAGGCGGATTTCGCGCTCTCGCGGTCGGTATGGCCCGAGCGTGCCTGCTCAGGTCCCGGCGGCCGGGCGCGTGGTGGACGCGCGGGGGATCAGCGTCGGCGTGCAGACGTGGACGGCCTGCTCCCCGGCGCGCGGGGGCGCGAGCAGCAGGTTCAACGCCTCGGCCGCGATGAGGTGGAACGGGACCTTGACGCTGGTCAACGGCACGGGAAGCCTGCTGACCAGCGGGATGTCGTTGTATCCGACGACGGAGAGGTCCTCGGGAACGCGCAGGTTCAGCCGGTGGGCGGCGGCCATCACGCCGATGGCGGTGTTGTCGTTGACGGCAAAGATCGCGGTGGGACGCGGTGCGTGGGTGAGCAGGGCGTGACCGGTGTCCTCGCCCGCGTCGATGCTGAAACCCGACTCGCGGACCAGTTCGGGACCGGCGTCCACGCCCTGCTCGGCCATGGCGCGGTGGTACCCGGCCCGCCGATTGCGGGCGCTGGAGGCGTAATCGGGACCCGCGACCAGCGCGACACGTCGATGTCCGAGGTCCAGCAGATGCCGGGTGGCGAGATAGCCGCCGAGTTCGTCGTCCCCGACCGAGGAGGCGCTGACGCCGTCGGTGCGCAGCGCCAGCACGTGGGGCACGCCCCTGGCCCGCAGCTCGGCGGGGAAGTCGTCGTCGGAACGGGCGGTGGTCATCACCAGGCCGTCGACCCGTCTGCGCAGCAGGCTCTCGGCGGCGGCGCGTTCCGCCGCGCGGTCCTCCTGGGTGGTGGCCACGACCGCGAATCGGGAGCGCTGTTCGCACGCCGTCGCTAGCTCCTCGTACAGGATCGCCATGACGGTGTCGCTGAGCCGGGGGACGAGGACGCCGATGGTGTTGGTCCCCTGTCGCCGCAGACTGGCGGCGTAGACGTCGCGGGTGTAGCCGAGGGTGGTGGCGGCCTCGCGGACTCGCTGCGCGGTGGCGCTGCGGGAGGGGGGCAGGCGTTCGTCGAGTACGCGGGAGACCGTCGAGGTGCTCACGCCTGCGGCTCGTGCCACGTCGTGGATCGTGACGGGTCGCGCGGGCCGCCCCGAGGAGCCGCCCGCTGCCCCGGCGGTGCCGTCCATCGTGTGATCCCTTCCCCGACTGCTCCGTAGCCTAGGCCTCTCGCGACGCTCGGCGTCGTCACGCGGTGCGGCCCTGTCCCCGCGCGTCGCAGGGGCCGTCCGGGCCCGCCGCGTTCGCGCCGAGCCGCCCGGCTGCGCCGCACGTCGCCTGCTGCCGCCGATCCGCCTGCGCCGTTCGCGCACGCGTCCGGTGAGCGGTCGGGCCGACGCACCGCTTGAAGGCCGGCAACGCCGCTGCCTGCCCTCGCCCAGCCGGACCTCCTTGACGTGAGCCACGACACGCCGCACACTACGGGAACGTTCCCGCAATCGTTATTGGAAGGATCACGGATGTCTTCGATCGACCTTCGCGGCCTGGTGCCCGCTCCCGTCACGCCCTTCACACCCGACGGCGCCGTCGACCACGCCGCCCTCGCCGACCTGGGCCGATGGCTCGCGGGCGTTGCGGGAGTCAAGGGACTGGTCTGCCTCGGACACGCGGGCGAGGGCACGTACCTGACCTCGGCGGAGCAGCAGGCCGTCATTCGCACGCTGGTGACGGCGGTGGACGGGGCGATCCCGATCATCGCGGGCATCACCGGCGAGGGCACGCACGTCTCGGTCGAGGAGTCCAGGCGTGCGGTCGCGGCGGGTGCGTCGGCAGGGTTGGTCTATCCTTCACACGGCTGGCTGCGGTTCGGCTTCCAGGCAGGCGCTCCCCAGGAGCGCTATCGCGTGCTGCACGAGGAGTCGGGTCTGCCGCTGATCCTCTTCCAGTACCCGGACGTCACCAAGGCCTCCTACGACCTCGAGACCCAGCTGGAGATCGCCGCGCAGCCCGGCGTGTTCGCCACCAAGAACGGGGTGCGCAACATGCGGCGCTGGGACACCGAGATCCCGGTGCTCCGGCGGGAGAATCCCGAGCTGCAGATCCTCACCTGCCACGACGAGTATCTGCTGCACACGATGTTCGACGTCGACGGCGCCCTCGTCGGGTACGGCAGTCTCGCCCCCGAGCCGCTCGTCCGGCTCATCGCGGCAGGTATGGCAGGCGACTACCCCGCCGCGCGGCGCATCCACGACCAACTGCTGCCGCTGACCAAGGCCGTCTACCACCGCGGCTCGCACATGGAGGGCACCGTGGCACTCAAGCTGGGCCTGGTCGCACGAGGTGTGCTGCCGAGTGCCACCGTCCGGTCGCCCCTGCTTCCCCTGGTCGCCTCCGCGGCGGACGAGATCACCATCGCGCTGAAGCACGCCGACCTGATCTGACTCTCGCAGGCCCCGTCGACCTTCCGAGCGCAGAGTGGCCTCGGGAGATGAAGGAGGTGTCGCGATGCACGACGACGCCCGCACCACGGCCGACGCGGCGGCCGAGCCGGGAGGCGGCAACCGCCGGTCCCGGCTGCTGCGCCGACTGGCACTGATCGGCCCGGCCTTCGTGGTCGGCGCCTGGCAGTTCGGTCCAGGCAATCTCACCTCGGCCGTCCAGGCGGGCGGCCTCTTCGGCTATCGGCTGATCTGGGTCATCGTCGTGTCCACGGCACTCATGATCATGTTCACCGACATGAGCGTGCGGATCGCGCTGTCCTCCGGCGAGTCCATGGTCGAGACGGTCAAACGAGTGCTCGGCAAGGTGACCGGTGTCCTGGCCGGGATCGGCGTCTTCGGGATCAGCCTGATGTTCTCCGTGGGCAACGCGGTGGGGTCGGGGCTCGGTCTGTCGCTGGTCTTCGGCGGTTCGCCGGTGATCTGGACCCTGGTCTGCACCGTGGTGGTGGCGGTCGTCGTGCTCGCGCGCGACTTCTACACGGTGGTGGAACGGCTGCTGCTCGCCATCGTGGTGCTGATGGCCGTCGGCTTCATCGCCAGCGCGGTCCTCACCCGGCCCGACTGGGGCGACGTGGCGGCAGGCTTCATTCCCAACCTCCCGCCGGGCGTAGGCCTGCTCCTCATCGCGCTGGTCGGGACCAACTTCTCGATCAACGCCGCCTTCTACACCGGTTATGCCACGCGGGAACGCGGACTGACCCGCTCGCAGTACCGCGACGTGACGATCTCGGACACCATCCCCGGCATCGTCGCGCCCGGCATCATGACGATCCTGGTGATCGTCGCGGGTGCCGCGGCACTGGGCGGGAGCAGCGGCGGGACCCTGCAACAACTCGCGGAGGTGCTCGAACCGGTCGCGGGTCCGGCAGGCCGGATCATCTTCGCCCTCGGCTTCTTCGGCGCGGCCTTCTCCTCGATGGTGGCCAACGCAACGGCGGGCGGCACCCTGCTCTCCGACGGACTGGGCTGGGGCAACCGACTCTCGTCCCGGCGAGTGCGGGCCATGATCCTGGTGGTGCTCGCCTTCGGCGCCCTGGTCGCGGTGCTCGCGCAGGGCTCCCCGGTCGAGTTGATCATCCTGGCCCAGGCGCTGACGGTCCTGGTCGCGCCGTTCCTCGGCGTGCTGCTCTTCCTGCTGGCCAACACCAGACGACTGATGGGCGACCTGCGCAATCGGTGGTGGCAGAACATCGTCGCGACGATCGGTCTCCTCTCGATCGCGGCGACCTGCCTGCGGCTGATCACCACGTTCAGCTGAGCCGAGGGGCCGCCGATCCACGGGGCGGCGCACTCAGAGCCTGTCCTTGATCCCACTGGGCCCCGCGCAACAGGAAAGTGGGGATCACAGACAGGCTTTCAGGCCCGCGCAGCCCCGTCGATGCCGCACTCCTCGACGAGCAGGGTGCGCACCGCCTGGACGGCGGGGGAGGCCCAGCGGCTCGCCTGGCGCGCCAGCCAGAGCTGCTGGGCCGCCATCGGCGGCGGTTCGAGTTCGACGAGCCGCGCCTGCGCCGACTCCGTCTCGACGGTGAGCGCGGGCAGCAGGGCCACCCCGAGGCCTGCTTCCACGCAGCGCTTCACCGTCTCGACGCTGCCGTAGCGGGGCGGACTGGTGGTCGGGTCGACGGCGGCGAGGAGCGCGGCCAGCTCGTCGCTGTATCCGCAGCCCTCTTCCAGCAGCAGAACGCCCTCAGCGGCGAGTTCGGCGATCGTCGGAGCGCGATCGCGCGGCAGCGCGGTGTCCGGCGGAGCGATGACGGAGAGCCGCTGCGGTGCGAGTCCGACGACGTCGATGCCCGCTGCGGCCACCGCCGGTTCCATGACCAGGGCGAGATCGGCCCGGCGGTCCAGGACCGCCGTCAGCGCCGCCTTGGTCGTCGCAGGCACGAGCGAGAGCCGGACGTCCGGGTACCGCCTGCCGAGCAGCCGCAGGACGGGCGGCAGGCAGTAGGCGCAGATCGACTCGGGCGCGCAGAGCCGCACGATGCCGGCGGGTCGGAGCCCCGCCGGGCCGAACTCGGCGAGCATTCGATCCTCTCGGTCGAGGATGTCGGCGGCGTGCCCGGCGAGTCGGCGGCCCGCATCCGTGGGCAGCGTTCCGCCGGGCAGTCGTTCGAACAGCGGCACCCCGAGCAGTCGTTCCAGCGACTGAACGTGGGCGGTGACGGTGGACTGCACGAAGGACAGTTCGGCCGCCGCCGCCGTGATGCCCCCGGTGCGGACGACCGCGAGGAAGCTCCGCAACAGTCGCGTCTCCATCGACATCCTCGATCCACTCGATCGGAATCCATCGTTGGACATGATGTCACGAGGCCCGCAGCATGGGCGGCGAAGGGAGTGCGAAGCCGAGAGCCAGGGCCTGCGCCGCCGACCGGCGAGCGTTGCCGATCGGGTCTCGATCGCCGTCAGCGGATCATCGAAGGGACCGGTCATGACCCGGGCACCGGACGGCGCCTCGGCCGTCGAATCACGCGGCGTCGAATCACGCGGCGTCGAACCACATGGCGTCGAACCACATGGCGTCGAACCGCCGCGCCTCGACGCGGCCTCCGCAGGCTTCTCGCCGTCCCGGCTCGCGCGAATCGAGAGCTTCCTGGCGGCCGAGGTGGCGGCGGGCCGGATTCCCGGTGCGGTCGTCGGCATCGTCCGCAGCGAGGGACTGGTCTGGTCGGCTGCGGTCGGCCACCGCGACCCGGTTCGCCGCATCCCGATGACGACCGACGCGCTGTTCTGGATCGCCTCGATGACCAAGCCGCTCACCACGGCGGCGGCACTGACCCTCGTCGAGCAGGGTCGGCTCGATCTGGACGCGGAGGTCGGGACGTACCTGCCGCAGTTCCGCGATCGGCGAGTCGCGGACCTTCCCGACTCGGCTGCCACGCCCGGCGGCCGGGCCGAGGGCATGCCGATCCCGACCCGGCGGGCCGAACGCCAACCGACCGTGCGTGACCTGCTGCGACACACGGCGGGGATTCCGGAGGGACTGCTCGACGACACTCCGGTGCACGCCCTCTACGCCGAAGCGGTCGGCGGCGGGATGACCGACCTCACCGGAGAAGAGTTCGCCGATCGCCTGGCGGCGTTGCCGCTGCTGCACGAGCCGGGACGTCGCTGGCACTACGGGTGGGGGCTGGACCTCACCGGCTTCGTCATCGAGTCCGTCACCGGGATGTCGCTCGGCGACTTCCTCCACGAGAGCATCCTGGACCCGCTGGCCATGCGGTCGACGACCTTCGGCGTGCCTGCCGGGCAGCGCGAGCGCTACGCGGCGGCCGCGCCGCTGGACCCGCTGACGGGAAGGCCGCAGGAACTGCCCGATCTGTCGATTGCCCGGTTCGACTCCGGCGGCGCGGGCCTGGTCGGTTCCGCCGGGGACTATCTGCGGTTCATCCGGCTGCTGTTGGGCGGTGGGCAGGTCGATGGGCGACGCCTGCTGGGTCGCAAGACCGTCGAGCACATGCTGTCCGATCAGCTCGACGAGACGACCGACGTGCGGCAGCTCCAACAGCCGGGATGGAGTCCAGGACACCGCTTCGGCCTCGGCTTGGCGGTGCGGACCGCCTCGGGCGGGGCGGCGGGACTCGGCTCGGTCGGCGAGGTCAGCTGGCCGGGAGCGGCGGGCACCACCTGGTGGGCGGACCCGCGCGAGGATCTGGGCGTGGTCTTCTTCACCCACACGCTGTCGGAGCCGCTCCAGACGCGGTGTCACCGGGCGATCCGGAGTCTCGTCCTCGCCGCGCTGGACTGAGCACGGCCGGTCGGCTCCGTCCGCCTCGGCTGGTCGCCGCGAGGTATGCGGCAGCCGGCGCCCGGCCGGACTTGCCCTCGACGGGCACGCGGCAGCATCGTGATGCCGGTGACGAGCACCACGAGGAACCGACCACGAAGACAGCGTGCCGCGGACGCGGCGATCGAGGTGATCGCCGAGGACGGGCTGCGCGGGCTGACCCATCGGGCCGTCGATGCGAAGGCGGGGCTGCCCGTCGGCAGCACCAGCAGTTGTTTTCGCACTCGGCTGGCCCTGCTGTCGGGGGTGCTGGACCGGCTGGTCGAGCTGGACGAGGCCTGGGCGGAGCAGATCCCGACCACCGGGTGGAGCGTCGCCACGGCCGAGGACCAGGCCCGCATCGTCGACGTCTACACCGACCTGCTCGCGCACTGGCTGGGTCCGGCGCGATCCCGCACGCTCGCCAGGATGGAGCTGTATCTGGACGCGATGCGACGAAGCGAGCTGTCCACCGAGTTGGAGGCGGCCAGCCGTCGATTCGTGGTCCGCGCCGCCGCCGGGATGCGGGAGGTGGGGGTCACCGAGCCGGAGGAGGCGGCGCGGGTGCTGCTCGCGGGCCTCGACGGAATCCTCTACTCCGCACTGGCCCGGCCGTTCCTCGGCGGCGCCGAACGAGCCGGCCTGCGCCGTTCGGTGGAGGTGATGCTGCGAGGATTCGTGCCCTGATGGCGAGGGCGACCCGACCAGGCCGGTCTCGGGCGTCCCCGGCTCATTCGGCGGGAGTTCGCCACGCAGGCGCCCTACTCCGTGCGTCGCCGATCGGGTCTCCCGCGCTGCCGCAGGCAGGGGCACGGCCTGCCGGCGTCGGGCAGGCGCTGATCGACTCGACGCCGGGAGGCGGTCGCTCCTGACCCCGACTGCCCGGCCGATCGACGCACAGCTCCGAAGAGGACAGCCCGCTCAGGGCTGAGCGCAACCGAGACCGCAGTGCGTTCCGGACCGGGCCGGGCCAACGCGTCGGCCCGGCCGCCAGCACTCCCCGGCGATCGGCCGCACGGCGGAGTCCACCGGTGAAACTCGGGTTCCCGTCCTCGGCGCGGGCGCCCTCCCGTATCGTGATTGCTACATCTGTAGCGGAACGGGCTGGGGGAATGCGTGATGTCGGAGATCACGGGGGCGTCGGGGCCGACGATCGGCTACCGGCCGGGAGACACACTGGCGGCCATGCATCGGCGCTTCGGACCGCTGATGCGGGCGGGCGTCGGTCGGCGGGGATTCGTGTATCTGATGGGACCGGAGGCGAACTCCTTCATCTTCGCCAACGCCGGGCTCTTCCGGACGCGGGAGGCGTTCGAGGTGCTCGTGCCGGTCAACGGCGAGAGTTCGCTGCTGCTCAGTGACGGTGACGTCCACCGCCGTCGTCGCCGACTGATGGCGCCCGCGCTGCACCACCGGCAGATCGACGGCTACCTGTCGATCATGGCGGCCCATGCGGACGCGACGCTGGACGCCTGGAATCCCGGCCAGACCGTGGACGCCTACCAGGAGTTCCGCGCGGCGATCCGGCGCACCACGATCGAGTCGCTCTTCGGCCGCAGGCTCGCCGCCGACGCCGACTTCTTCGGTCGGCATCTCCAGTCGCTGCTGTCGCTGATGAACGACCTGCCGACCGTGCTGGCCCTGCGGCGCCGGTTTCGGACGGCGGCGTGGCGCCGGGCGGTCGTCGACCGTGCGGTGGTCGACGAGCGCATCTACGCCGAGATCGCCCGGACCCGGCGCGGCGAGGTCGACGGTGACGACAACGTGCTGGCCACCCTCGTCAACGGCCGAGGCGAGGACGGCGACGCGCTGAGCGACGTCGAGATCCGCGATCAGACGGCCTCGCTGATCGCGGCGGGCTACGAGACCACCAGCGGCGTGTTCGGCTGGGCGGTGCACGCCATGCTGACCGTGCCCGGCGTCTGGGAACGGGCCGCCGAGGAGGTGCGCTCGGTGCTCGGCGACCGCGTCCCCACCCGTGACGACCTGCGCAGGCTGACCTACCTCGGTGGTGTCGTCCAGGAGACGCTGCGGTTGTGGCCGCCCGCCGTCATCTCGGCGCGCAAGATCGTTCAAGACTTCGAGTTCGCCGGACGCACGGTGCACGCGGGCCCGCTGATGATCTTCAGCCCGTACGTGACGCACCGGCTGCCCGAGGTGTGGGCGGAGCCGCTGAGTTTTCGTCCGCAGCGGTGGGACCCCGCGGAACCGGGACACCGCAAGCCGGGACCGCACGAGTTCCTGCCCTTCGGCGGCGGTGCACACCGCTGCCTCGGCTCCACGATGGCCACCACCGAGCTGACGGTCATGCTCGCTCGGCTGCTGGCCAGGACGACCCTGCGTCCCGTCGCAGGCCGCGTGCGCCCCGTCAGCTTCGCGGCACTGCGCCCCAGGGACGGCATCCCGGTCGAGGTGCTCACCAGGAGTTGACGGCATCGGGCGACGCGACCCGCAGGGGACGGACACCCCGGAAGGGCGCCGACGGGGTGGGATCGCGTCGCCGGCTGAGAGCCTGTTCTTCATCCTCCGCCGTGAGCGGGGATCGGCGTGGACGAGCTGCCAGGCGACAGGCGCGAGCCATGACTCCAGTCATGGTGAGGCGACGACGACGCCGCAGATCGCCACGCAGGCCCCGCGCAACTCCGAAAGCGGGGATGAGAAACAGGCTCCAAGGGGGAGTGGCGGCCCGAGGCGGGTCGACGCGGCTGGTCGGCCGGGCCGGGCCCGACGGCCTGGACTCCGCCGCGTCGCCACGGCAGGAGGAGGGCCTGCCGCCTCGGGCCGCCCGGGACGCCGCTCCTCGGTGCCCGGTATCGACCGTCTCGCGTTGTCCTGCGGCGGCAGACGAGTCTTCGTCGCGATCTCCGCGTGTCGGGCTCGACGGTCGATGAGGCCGCGTCGCGGTGCCGCTCGACGGTCGGCGGCAGGCCGATCGCCGCGGCCCGGTCGATGGGGGCTCTCTCGGCCTGCTATGGCCGATCACTGCGGGTTCGATCACTGCGGGTTCGATCACCGTGGCGACCGATCACTGCGGCGAATGTATGCGATCGCGATTGTGTTCATCTCTCGGCGGACGAGTGCGGCGGGCGGAAGTCGGTCGTACTCGGTCTTCGCCCGAACCCGTCGACCGGCGTGATCACGTGCCGTTATTCGCTGGTGGAGGGCCTTGGTGACCAGTGCGGGACCGCCTGCGGCCGGTCGTAGGTGATCTCATCGGCGGGCCAGGTGTCCGGTGCTCCACAATCGATCGAACGCAGGTCTGTCGATTGCAATGGAAACGCGGGCCCCCGATTCTCCCGATGTCCGCGTTCCAGTCGGACCGAGAATCTGCTGGTGAACCACGAATTCGGTGCATTTCACTTCGCAGGTGTAGACCATCGGCCGGTTGATAGGGCATACTCGGGGTGCTCGATTCCGGTCAGACTTCTCCGTGCTCTCTGGTGTGCCCTTCCTCGCGTGAACCCCGTGGCGATGAAGAGCGATCCCGCCGAGAGCGGTCTCTCGCCGGGTGATCGTCGTAGGCCCTCCTCAGCTTTGTGACACCGCCGCATTGTCGGCATCTCGAGGGCCGGACGTCCCGGTGCCCGGCCGCCCTCGTCCAGGGTCGCTGCTTGCTGCCCCTTCCCGCGTACGGTGTGGGTGCTCCAGAACTGAGTGCCGCCGTTTATCGGTAAAGTCTTCGCCGGTCGTCGAGTAGCGCTCCCGGCAGTCTCGCACGAGTCGACCTTACTTTCATCAGCGAGCCGGTCACGTCTGTGACCAGCGACGATGTTCTGATGAAACGACTGATCGACCGTTGTCGAGGCCGCTTCGGAGTACTTGTCGCGATTCATCGTGCCCGTGTGTCGAGCACTCGGTCGATGAACGTGGCTGCTTATCCGACCCCGCGTCACGATATTCAGGAGTTCGCATGGCTCCGGTAGATGATCTTCTCGATCAACTGATGAAACGCGGTTTCCAGTTCTCGCGTGCACCGGGGGACGCCGCCGTTCCCTTCACATTGGTCGCCACCTTCGGCTGGCCCGGTCATATCGACGCACTACATGTCCGATCAGAGGACGACGCCACGGCCTGGCGATCCGAGGACGCCGCCCAGGGCGGAATCGGACGGGTGATCTGGAGTTTCGACGGCACTTTCCAGGACGCGGTGCTGGAACTGCTCTCGCTGCCCGATCCGAGGACCAGGGGCGCGCCCCGCCAACCGACCCGTGCGCATGACGGCGTGTACCTGCCAGGCCAGTATCGGCCGCCACGGACGCGAGGCGGGCGATGGTGAGCCCCGTTGTGGTGCGCTCGGCCGCCCCGCCGAGGAGCAGGGACGGACCCGCGTCCGGCCGCCGCGCCGGATGGTGGCCCCGGCGCGGCCGATCGACGTCAGAGCAGCCGCCGGATCTCGCCCCTCGCGCGGTAGAAGCCGCCTCGATCCGAGGGCAGCACCTCGGTGACCAGGTAACGAGCGCCGGGAACCCGGATGTTCTTGGGGAACTGGACGCGCCAGGTGGGGTCGAATCCCGGGGAGGTCACCCGGATTCGCGTGCGGCTGCCGTCCTGCACGCACTCGACCTCGACACCGCCCGCGCCGCGGGCCTGCGCCACGGTCACCGTCTCGACCTGCGCTGCCGGGGTGACCCGTTCCCAGCCGGTCGCCTTGATGTCGGCGGCCATCGGCAGGTGGCCGTCCTCTGCGTCGCTGATGGCACTTTCGGCGGCGTCGATACAGGCCAGCGTGCCGTGGGTGGTGACGACGTAGAGACGTTCCTGGTGGTACTGCATGGAGAACGCCGAACCGCAGCCGGTGCCCAGCTTCCACAGGCGGGTGCCGTCGGCGGCGAAACAGTAGATGGAGGAGTGATTGTCGCCTGCGAAGACGAAGCGACCGTCTGGTGAGGTCGCGCAGGAGTAGACGGCGGCGTCGCAGCGGTATCGGGTGCGCTCGGCGCCGTCATGCTTGGCGATGGCGTGCACCCAGCCGCGTGAGGTGCCCGCGAACACCTCGGTCTCCTCCTGCCAGCCGAACAGCACCTGTCCGACGGTCGAGGTGTGCCAGATCTGCTCGCCGTCGCGCGATCCGTAGCGCGTGACGCCCTTCTCATGGCCGTGGTAGACGCCGTCGTCGTCGCAGCGCACCATCCAGCCGCCGCTGCCGAGGCTCCGGCGACGCCACTGGAACTCGTCCTCGTGGTCGACGGTGGTGATACCGCCGAGGCGGTCGGACACGCCGAGCACCCCGTCGTTGATGTCGAGCCAGTAGATGTCGACGTCGTCGGCGATCTCGTAGGCGACGTGCGGCACCTTGCCGCCGAGGTCGTAGACCCGACCGTCGTCACAGCCCGCGTAGATCCAGAAGTCGTCGGAGACGATGCACTTCACACCGTCGGGCAGGCCGAACCGGCCGGTCACGGTCCCGTCGTGGGCGAGGGTGTAGACGTCGCCGGACTGGTTGCCGACCCAGGCGTGATCGTCGTCGACGTAGATGCCGAAGGCGGCCGCTCCGGAGTCGAACCGCCACAGGACCGGCGCCTGGTTGGCCGATGACCTGGTGCTGACGATCTCGCGTCGGGTGACCGCGCGGCGCTGCCGGACACCGCGCACCGCAGGCCCGTAGCCCTTCCGCTTCTTCTCGGCGAGTTTGCGGGCCGCTGCGGCCAGGGCCTTCTCGTGGGAGGGGAAGGAGCTGGACCGGATCTGACCCGTGTCCCCGATCCGCCCGTAGGTGATCGTCACCTCGGTACCCGCGACGCGCACCTCGTAGAACTTGTGTGCGCCGCCGCCGTCCTCGGACAGTTCCAGGTAGGTGACCTGGTCGGCGTGCGCGGCACTGCTGGGCATGATGGATGCTCCCTCGCTGCTGTCGTTCCGGCGAGGTCGGCTGACTTCCCACCCCCTCGCGGTCGATGTGGCAAGAGAGTAGGTCTGGTGACCGACAGCGGTGATCAGTTCGAGTGAACCCGAACGGATGCCCACGTGCCGACACCCTCGCGCGTGGTGATCACACGAGGGTGTCGGGTGCGGCGGTGTCCTACGTGTCGTCGAGGCGGTCCGAGCAGGCCCGTCCTTTCCGTACGGGACTCTTCTCGTCCGGACGGGACCGACGGCCGGTCGTCGCGGTCACGCGCCTCGGCCGTCCTCGGTCGGCCGCCGGAGGGCTACGGGGCAGACTCCGCAGCGGCCTCGGCTGCGGGATCGACGATGGTGACCAGGGCGTGCAGGCCCAGCGCCGAGGAGATCCGGCCGGTCGCGAGGTCCGCTACCCAGCTGATGATCGCGTAGTCGCCCGGCGGCAGCTCCGCTTCGAAGGTCATCAGTCGGTCGGGGGAAAGCGGCGACGATCCGGTCCCGTCACCGATGAAGGGCGGCTGTGTCTGCGCAGGCCGGCTGTCGTCGAGGCTCCCGAAGAACTCGTCGAGGTCCTCCGGCGTGGTGCCGGGGCGCACTGGAGCCAGAATCGCCTCGTAAGGCTGATCACCCCGGTTCAGCATGATGATCGGCCGGTTCGCGACCAGCCGTTCCGGCACCCGGAATCGTGGGCCGTCCTCGGTGTCGACCATGGTGAGCAGCGCGGGGGCCTGCTGGGGCTGGGAAACGTCCTCCGCCCGCACCGGCACGACGCGCACCGGGCGCACTCGCTCGGCGAGGTCGGGTTCGGTGGCGTCCTGGATGTCCACCAGGTAGTGGACGCCCGGGGTCACGATCGTGGTCACCGACGCCGGGATGTCGGACAGGATCGCCCCGCCCAGCATCTGCACCCCCGCCGCGATCGATCGCCTGGCGACCAGGGCGGCCTCCTCGTCGTCTCCGTAGGCCGTCCGCAGGTTGTCGAGGTAGGTCTCCAACGGCATGTCCGGATTGAGCCGGACGAGGACCAGCCAGGCGCCGTCGGGATCGTTCGTGCTGACGTCGAGGGTGACGCTGCCGGTGGGCAGCGTGTCGGGCGCGGTGATGCCGGTGGGGCTCACCGTGATGTCTGCCGTGTGGCCGGAAGCGGTCTGCGCGGCGACAGGCGGAACCTCGATGCCTGTGACCGCGAGCATGAGCAGCGCTCCGACGAGCAGGAACCGTCGTCTCATCTGTTCAGCCTCGTGTCGGGCCGTCGTCGTCGCCGGTCGAGTCGGTCCGGCCGCCGCGTCGCCGGCTTGCGCGAGCTTCGGTGCGCGCGGCCGCCCGGTTCGACGGGACGTCCCGACCCGCTGACGCCGCGCGTATCCGAGATGTCCGCTGGTGGGCCGGGGTCTGCGGCCCGGTCGCACGGAGGGCCGCCCCGCCTGCCGACCGGCACGCGACTCAGGCCCGTGGCGACCGCCGCCGGGAGAACGACCCGCCGAACGCAGCGGCTGCCCCCGACGAACCGGTGAACTTCATCCCTGACCGGATGACCTCCCGTCGGGAACGGACGGCGCGCCGACCAGGAGTGAGGGGCGGGCCGAGGACTCGCCGACACCGAGGCGGCACGGTCACGAGGTCTCCTCGACGGGCAGATCCCGCACACCACGACGGCGATCAAGGGTCGACGCCTCACTCTCGGCACGTCACGACTCGGACTCCGCGCCCGTGGCACCGCCGCCGACCGCCTACTCTCCTTGGCGGTCAGCGTCCGTGCTGGTCACGATGCCCGGGGGTGTTTCGCCATGCGGCGCGGCTTACGGCGATCCGGCGGTTCGCTGCTCGTCGCCTGCCTGTTGCTCATCGGCGCGGGGCAGGTCTGGTGGTGGTGATCCACGGCCGTTGGCTGGAGGCAGCGGGTCCCGAACAGGCGGAGGTCGACGCTGCCCGGTACTACGCCCTCGGTCATTGGGAGAGCGGCTTCGCGCTCTGGGCGCCCCCATGGACGGGCTGCTCCATCAGTCCCTGCTGCGGCTCGGCGAACTCCGGGTCGGCGAGCCCTTCGGCAGGCCGCAGGTGCAGCCGGCCCTGACCAGGGAGGTGTTCGAGCGGCCTGCGCCGGGGGTCTTCGGACTCAGTGCCCTCGCGTTGGGCGGCGGCTCGCTGCTGTGGTGGGCACGGGCCGCGATGCGCCGTCGCCGATCCGAGGCGAGCGCCTTGCGGGCGCTGCGGGCCGAGGCACTGGCGGAGATCACCCGCCTCAGTGCCCTGCTGGTCACCGTCGAGATCGCCGCGCGGGACGCCGCCGGGACTCGGCTGCTCGCCGACGCGGCCGTCGCGGCGGGCGGCACTGATGGACCTGCTGGTGTGGGTGTCGGGTGGTGTCCTGCTGCTGCTCGGCGCTGTCGCGCCCGTGGCGGGCCGCTGGTGGGCAGGCCGGGGCACGGCGGGCGCCGAGGCCCGTGCTCGATCGCGCTATGAGCGGCTCGGCCACCAGGTCGACCTGCTGGCCGCCGCCGAGACGAGCGGTGCGGACCGCGCCTCGGCGGGTGCCGTGCAGGCCCGCCGAGCACGGGAACGCTGGAACAGCACCGGCGCGATCCTGGCCACGGCGTCGAGCACCGAGGAGTTCCGGCTCGCGGAGCGCACCGCGGAGGAGGGCCTGTCGTTGGTGGTCCAGGCACGGAACGCGGCTCGCTCGCGGCGGTGACGGCGTTTCGCCGGGCTCGACCTCGTGAACCTGTCGAGACCCGGCGCGGCGCCACCTGCCTGCGGTCAGTGGTCGTGGGCGGGCGGGGTGCCCGCCGAGCCGCCCTCCTCCACCACCACGAACTGGCCCATCATGCCCCGGTCCTCGTGCTGGAGCAGGTGACAGTGGAACATGTAGGGATAGTCCGGATCGGTGTAGTCCTCGAAGCGCATCACGATCCGGGCCGTGGTGTTCGGCCTGATGTAGAGGGTGTCCTTCCAGCCGCTCAGTTCGGGTGGGGGCGGTGTCCCTTCGAGGTCGAGCACTCGGAACTGCACGTCGTGCACGTGGAAGTTGTGCGGGGTCCCACCGTTGGAGTTGCTGACCTCCCAGATCTCGGTGTCGCCGACCGTGACGACCTCGTCGATCCGGTCCATGTCCATCCGCCGCCCGTTGATGTTGTTCCCACTGAGCCGGAACCGCCTGGTCTCGCTCGCGTCCTCCGCACGGAGATCGGGTGCGGGCGCCAGCTCGGCGGCGATCTCCGCCGAGGGTGCCAGCGACTCGGCCGCCCGAAGCTGCACGAGGTCGAACGTGTCCTCGGCCCCGGTGAATCGGCTGTCCCAGGCGCCCAGACCCAGGTCGGTCGGGTGGCTGCGCAGCACCTTCTCCTCGCCGGGCGCCATCTCGACGACGATCTCGGCGCGTTCACCGGGGGAGAGCAGCACCCGATCGATCTCCAGTGGAGCGGGCAGCAGCCCGCCGTCGGAGGCGACCATGGTCACCGTGCCGCCGTCGGCGAGGCCGAAGTCGTAGAACCGGCCGCCGGAGCCGTTGAGCAGCCGCAGCCGCACCTTCTCCGTGGTCACGTCGAGATAGCCGCCGACGGTGCCGTTCACCGCGACGGTGTCGCCGAGGAGCCCGCTGGGCGCGACCATGCCCTCGTCGGTGTCCAGCGTGCCGTCGGCCGCGAACTTCTTGTCCTGGACGACGAGCGGGAAGTCGTCGACGCCGTACTCGTCGGGCAGGCCGACCTGACCCGACCGCTCGTCGTCGAGCAGGAACATCCCCGCGACGCCCCGGTACACGTGCTCCTGGGTGGAGCCGTGCAGGTGCGGGTGGTACCAGAGCGAGGCGGCGGGCTGTTCGATCCGCCAGGTCGGCGACCACGTCTCACCAGGGTCGATCATCTGGTGCGGCCCGCCGTCCATCCGCGCGGGCAGGTGCATCCCGTGCCAGTGCAGGGTCGTGGGCTCGCCGACGTCGTTGGTGACGTTGACGAGCACCTCCTCGCCCCGGCTCGCCCGCAGCGTGGGGCCGAGGTAATCGCCGTTCACTCCCCAGGTGGGTGTCGATCGGCCTGCGGTGAACTCGTGGCTGCCCTCGCGAACCTCCAGGTCGAATACCCGGCGCCCCTCGCCGTCCACCGTGGACTCCGCCAGCGGCGGCACCGACAACGGCGTGTCGAACTCCATCTCGTCTGCGGTGTCGACCACGGCGGTGGACCACAGGACAAGGGCCCCCGCGCCCACCACGAGGCCCGTTACCAGGCTCAATCCGATGAGGATCTTGAGAATGCGAAACCGGCGCCGTCTCACGCGTGCGTTCATCGATCGACCTTCATCTCGTCGAGTCACTCCTGGATCACGGTAGAACGGATTAATCGGTATGGACTATCTTCCCGAACGATCCGCTCGGCGACCACGGGGAGTGTCCCCCAGACGACCCTGAGACGGCAGGCTGATCAGCTCAGGGCCTCCCCGGACCCGCGTACTCGGCCGAGCAGTGCCTCGGTGTGGGCCGCGAGCCTGCGGGCTCGTTCCGGATCGAGCGTCGGCAGGCTCGACGGCACCGTCTTGTGCCGGTCGCGCGCGGTGAGCGGCGCCTGCGGCGGCTCGTCCAGGAAGCCCAGCACCGGGGCGATCGCCTTGTCGACGGAGCGGGCCCCGACCATGGCGAGCACTCGAATCGCCGTCCTGGTCACCGGTCCGAGCACCGAGACATCGCCGCTTCGGGTGAAGCCCGGGTGATACATGACGAAACGTGCGCGGCTCTCCGCCTGCTCTGCGAAGGCGACGCCCAACAGGTCGTTCGCCCGACCTGCCTGCAGCTGAGCCTTGATCGCGTTGTACTTGCTGGTCTGCTGCAGGTCAGAGAAGTCGATCGAGCCTGCGGTGAGCCCAACCCCGGCGATGCTGACGATCACCGGGGCCTCCGCCTGCTCGAACTGGGGGCGCAGGCCGTAGGAGAGCAGATAGCGGCTCAGGTAGTAGAGCGCGAAGACGAACTCCAGGCCCTCGGCGGTCTCCTGCCGTCGTGGGCTCTGCCGGTTCGCGCACAGGACCAGCGCGTCGACTCGCCGATGATGGTCGGCGATGTTCGCGATCACCCGTTCGTTCTCGGCGATCAGGCTCAGATCGGCCCGAAGGAAGCGCAGCCTGCTCGCGTCGGCGCCTGCGGTCTCCTGGAGAGTCCGGCCCTTCGCCTCGTTGCTTCCCAACACCACCACGGTGTCACCGCGGCGGAGCCGGTCCAGCGCCACGGCACGCCCCATTCCGTCGGTGCCTCCGCTGACGACGACGGTCTTGCCGGTCGGTGCGACCACGAGATCCTCCTGAGGAATTCTGATGTGATCGCATCATCGGCAATCGTCGACGACCAGGGAAGAAGGCATTCTGATGTCAGTAACGCACACCGATGTGCCTGCTCACGAGCGATATGTGCCTGCCGAGGACGCGATGTCGGCGGCTGACGCGACGGGCGCCGCGCCGCTCCCGTGGGTCGGCGGGTTGACGGTCCCGATGGGCCCGGTGGAGCCCGCGGTGTGTCCGGTGGGCGACGTGCTGCGGCGGATCGGCGAGAAGTGGAGCGTCCTCGTCATCGTCCTGCTCGGCGATCGGCCTCGGCGGTTCAACGAGCTGCACCGTGCCGTCGACGGCATCAGCCAGCGGATGCTGACCCGTACCCTGCGCACCCTCGTCCAAGACGGGCTGGTGCACCGCGAGGTGACCCCCACGGTGCCGCCGAGCGTCGAGTACAGCCTCACCCCGCTGGGTCGCACCCTGCTCGTCCCGCTGTCGGCGCTGGCGGACTGGGCCTTCGAGCACGGCCCGGAGATCGCGGCGGCGCGCAGCCGAGGCGTCGACGACGAGGGCTGACCGGCCGCGCCCTCGGCCTGACGTCCGGTCGCCCCGCAGGCCGGGCCCCTCGTCCGCGCCCTTCGCGGGGGCGACGGGCCGACGGTGACAACCGCACCGGAGGGGTGTCCGCTCAGGTCTCGACGACCCTGACGACCCGGCTCTCGACGACCTGCCCCTCCACGATTCGGGGCGGCTCGTCGATCTCCGTCTCCCAGGCGCCGACGTCCTCGGGCTCGTCCCGCTCCCTGGCCCGTCGCCAGGTGGTGCCGCCGGGCCCGGACCGCGCCCTCGGCCCCACGTTCGGCGCGGTCTTCTGGGCGCCGCCCGGTTCCTGCGCGGCCCGGGCGGCGGCGTCCTGGTGAGCGGCCGAATCCAGCTCGGGGTCTGCTTCGGCGCTTGCGCTCCGGTCGGACTCCGTGCCTGCGGCGGGGGCGGGTTCGCCGCTCGCGCCGTCCGACGGGACCGGCCCGAACGGGGTGATCCCGAGCCGCTCCAGCTTCGCCCACAGCGGTTGCAGGGCGACCACCGGATCGAGATGGTAAGTGGACTCCCTGACCCGCCAGAACCGCCAGCCGCAGCGCTTCAACTCCTGTTCCCGATGCAGGTCGGACCGGCGCTGCTCCGGTGTCGAGTGGAAGGCGTCGCCGTCGCACTCCACCGCGAGCCTGCCTGCGGGACCGGTCACGACCAGATCGATCCGCTTCCCGTTGGTCTCCACCTGTGGGGTGACGTGGAAGCCCCTGGCCGCGAGGTCGAGATACACGCGCTGCTCGAAAAGCGAGTCGAAGGCGCGATGTCGATCGGTCCGGTCGACGTCGGCGAGCATCTCCTGCAGCGGCACCGATCCCGTCGACTCCACGTAGGTCAACAGGGAGCGTCGCAGGTCGACGCTCCGCAGCCGCTCCGAGGTGACGGAGTGGAACAGCCAGAGCTGGTCCTGCGCCCTCGTCGCGGCCACGTTGAACCGCTGCTGGAACTCCCGACGGGTCAGTGCCTTGAACCGCTGCTCCGGCGCGACCACCATCGACAGCCAGACGACATGACGTTCGTCGCCCTGGAAGTCCGGCGGAGTGCCCACTCGGAGCTGTCGCTCCTCGAAGTCCTCGGCGTCGACCCGGTCCAGCAGCATCGTGTTGATCAGCTCGGCCTGCGCGTGACCCTGCAACGCGATGACGCCGAAGGTCCGCCCCGCGTAGGCGGGGTCCTGCAGACACGCCACCACCGAGTCCACGACCGCCTCGGCCTCCGGCCGGTTGATCAGGCGCTGACCGGTGCCCTCGACCTGTCCGTTCTCCACGTGGGTGGACCGCAGCGGCGGAAGTCGGTCGGCGCCGAACTGCCGCACCGGCTCCAGCGGGGCGTCCTGGTAGAACTCGTTCGACGACCAGTCGACGATCTCCGGCATGGAGCGGAAGTGCTCCCGCAGCCGGATGACCTGGCTGAAGCGAGTCCGCAGCAGGGAGAACGCACTCGAGCGCGGCGTGAACTCGGTACGGAGGTAGTGCGGGAGATCCGGCAGCTCGGCGTCCAGCCGCTCGAAGACGGCGTCCAGCGCGCCGCTGCCGACCTCCGACGGCGTGCACTGCCGGTCGTCGCCGACCACGATCACCCTGGGCGCCAGCCACAGCAGGAAGAGACTGGTGATGCTCACCTGACTGGCCTCGTCGATGATCACCACGTCGAAGGAGTCCGGCTGCGCGGGCACCGAGTCGAGGACCTGCCGGATCGGCATCACCCAGGCGGGCACGGCGGCCTGCGAGATCTGCATGGCCTCGCGCGCCGACCGGCGATACCGCTCGGTGTACCTGCCGGTCCCCCTACCCACGCTGCCCATCGCCGATCGATACGACCGCAGCGCCTGTGCCTGGTGTTCGGTCATCCGACCGAGACAGGCCTGCCAGGCGCGGGCGGCGACCAGCCGGGTGGTCACCAGGGCGAGGTCCTGGTCGGCGGCGGTGAGCCCGTTCTCCAGCTCGGTCTCTCTGCCGGGGGTGGTCTGCCGGTCGATCCAGCTCCGCGCGCACGCCCGCGCCCAACCCGGCTCCCAACTCGACAGCCGATCGGTCCAGGCGGGGTCGCGCGGCGCGTCGCGCAACCGGGTGAAGAGCACCGGTGCGGAGTCGCGCAGCCGGTGGGACAGCTCGTCGCAGCGGAGCTGGGCGGCCTGCTGCTCCCGCGCCGCCGACAGCGCCCGCCTGGCGACGGCATAGCCCTCGGCGTCGACATCGGAGAGCGCCCGGCCCAGCCTGGTCAGCTCCGGCGGGCGCTGATCGGCCGGGACGGCGGCCGCGAGTCGCTCCACCGCCTCGTCGAGTTCGAGCCGGGCGGCCGCCCCACGTCGATGCTCGGCCACGGCCAGCACTGTGTCGCAGGTCCGCCGCACCCCGGCCAGGCTGTCCAGCCGGGGCCGCCGGACGACTGGGATGCCGCTCAGCAGGTCGATGAGATCGTTCCTGGCGCTCAGCAGCGCGCTGAGCCGCAGACAGGCGGTGCGCAGATGCAGGAGTCGCTGCACGGCGGCACCGGGCTCGGTGGGCACGACCAGGGTGAGCCCGATGGGGACGAAGGCGGCAGTGATCTCCTGCACGATCGCCAGCAGCCGCAGGTAGGCGGCGGCGATGCTCGCGGTGCGGGCGTCGGACACCGGTTCGCCCTTGACCAGGACCGAGGCGGCGTACTGCTCGACGGTCTTCTGCTCGTTGCTGCGCAGCAGCCGCTTGGGGCGGTTGCCCGCGCCGAGATGCTCGGCCCAGCGCTCGAACGCCGGTCCTGCGGTGAAGGGATCGACGCCCTCGGTGATCTGCACGGGCACGAAGTCGAGTCGCCGTTCGGCCTCCTCGGCCTTCTCGACGAGCGCCAGTCGCTCGGCGGCCCGCTGCCAGCCGTGCAGCGAGGTCCCGCTGAGCAGGGGGTCCACCTGCTCCAGCGCCCATTCTCGATCGGCGGGCAGCCTGTCCAGCTCGGCCCAGGCGTCCATGACCCGCTGACAGACCGGGCCGAGCCGGTCCAGCCGGTCGTCGTCGAGGGTGCCGAGGGTCTCGACCAGCGCCCCGGTCTCGCCGGTCTTCGCGGCCCGGCCGATCTCGACGAGATCGGACAGCTCCGCCACTCGCGCGTCGGCGGGCAGCATGTCCGCAGGCGGGAACTGCTGGGTGCGTCGCGACTCCCGCGTCGGATCGGCGGTGGCGAACAGGTCGATCAGCTCGCGCAGCTCGCCGGTGCTCAGCGGGGGCGGCCCCTCGGCGGGGCCGGGGACCCAGCGCACCCACTCGGGATCGGCGGTCAGCGTCCTGGCTATCGCGGCCAGGGTCCCGCGATAGCCAGGCGCGACCTCGGGATGTTCGAACAGCTCGGACTCCCGCAGCGCGCGGATCTGGTCGAGCAGGTCGGCACGGTGGCGGCGTAAGGCCTCTCGGAGGAAGGTCAGCTCCTCGATCTCGCTTGCCGACGCCTGCGGGTCGTGGTCGCTCTTGCGGCCCGCGATGGTGTTGACACTCCGGTCGAAGGCGGCGTCTCCGCGCGCGGTGTCGCCGGTGAGCGCGACGCAGAGATCCTGGATCTCCGGCGGCAGCTTGTCCCGCAGTACCCGCAGTGCCTGGTTCTTCTCGCTGGTCACCAGGACCCGCTGTCCCCTGGCGAGCAGGGCGCTCACCAGGTTGGCGATGGTGTGGGTCTTGCCGGTGCCGGGCGGACCCTCCACCACCACGCCGTCATCACGGGACAGACCGTCGATGATCTTGCGCTGCTCCGCGTTGGCGGGCAGCGGGAACAGCGGCTCCTCGACGGGATCGGACACCGGCGCGGCCGACTCGCCGAACCAGGTCACCCGATCCTCGGTCTCGATCGGCTCGATCAACTGCGCCAGTCCCAGCGGGATCGGCGTCGTGGGATCGTCGATCGCCCGGGTGATGCGGTGGTAGTACTCCTGAAGCGCGAACGCACCGCGTCTGCGGGCCAGCAGGGCGGGGGCCAATGACAGCAGCGGGGCCTGCCCGGTGGGCGGCTCCCACCTGTCGGACACGGACACCTCGATCTGCGCGGCCTGCTCTGCCCAGGACCGCAGGAACTCCGGCAGTGCCGGATCGAGCACCGAGCCGACTCCGGCGACGAGCTGATGCCGCAGCACCGGATCGCGGGTCTGGTCGAACCACCTCTCGCCGTGCAGGACCTCGTCGGCCTCCAGCCGGACCGGCGTCTCGACGTCGAGAGTGCACAGCAGGTCGCCGGTCTCCTGATCCCGCTCGATGCGGACCGGCTGGCTGAGCAGGTGGATGTGCAGCGGCGGCTCGTCCTCGACGCCGGGCAGGTGCAGCAGGCCGCCCGCGAGCACCAGTTCGATGGACTCCGGCTGGTCGTTGCTCAGCTGGTGCAGCTCGAACAGTCGAATGTGGAGCTGCCGCACCGCCTCCCGACTCGCCCACGGCCGCCAGGTGCGCTCCAACCACTTCACGAAGCCGAGCGGGACCTCTGGTGCCTGCGAGATCGGCACCGCCGCGGCCGAACCCGGCGGCCTGCCCTGCGAATGCAGCGTCGGCTCCGGCGGTGTCAACCCGGACGGAAGGGGCCGCTGCACCCACCCCTGGAGGTCGTCCGGCGTCGGCGGCTCAGGCTGCTGCGCGGTGTTGGGCACCCGCAGCAGCACCCCGCCCGGTCCGGCGTCGACGGCGACGGTGACGCCGCCGATGTCGCGGATCTGCTCCAGCCACAGCAGTCTCGGATGTCGATCGACATGGCGGACGGGTTGGGATCGGGCGATGGAGAGACGACGCATGAAGGCCATCAGCCGGGAGACCTTGTCGCGTAGGGCAGGGTCGTTCCGTCGATTGAGCAATGAGGTCATCCTCGAAAGCCGTGAGCTGATCGCGATGTGCGCGGACTGCTCGGTAAGCAGGACCGGCGGGCGATCGTCGAAGGAGACAGGGCCGGGCCTGCCGGTCGGTCGGTCGGTCACCCGTTCGGCGGAACAATGATCACGCAGGTGCTACAAGCTGGTCAAGGGTCGGCTGCGATGGTAGAGGGCTGTGGGATGGGCCTGGCGTCCGGCGGGCGTGGTGGGGACTTCCGGGGTGTGGTCTGTCCCTGTGGTGGTGGTTCGGGTTCGTCTGGTGTGGTCGTAATGATTCGGGTGCTCCGCGGCAGGGGGGCGACGGCTCTTGGTCGACCGGAGGCGGGTGATCGCGGGCCGAGGTCTGTCCCGACTGGACTCTGATGGAGCGCGGATGCTGGCCGGGGTCGTGGTAGTGCGGTGTCGCCTGGTTCGGGGTGAACTCGGCTACAGAGAAGGTGATCTACGCTTCCTTCGCCAGGTCACCCGCTCAACCGAGAGACACGCTGTGCCCCGGGTGACTAGGCTATGGCTCACGGTGAGATCGACGGGCGGGGCCGTCGACAGTGTGTGCATGGGGTGGACGTGACTGACGCATACGAGCTCGACCCAGAGAAGCTGCCTCAGGCAATCGCAGACCTGGAAGCGGCGTACATTGCGGCGCAGGCACTGCTGGAGCGAAGTCGAGATATGGCGCTGATCAGGCCTGGCAATGGCGTCGACGAGGTAAGTGATAACGCTGCCGTGCAACTGAATCGACTTGCCGATGACCCGACTGTCGGTTCTCTTGCGGCTACCGGGCGAGGGCTGACGGACGCCATCTCTGAAACACGTGCGAAATTTAAAAGAATGCTTGCCGACTACCTGGAACTAGAGGACGTCAATCAGCTCCCGGATTACGACCTTTCTGCGTCCGAGGTGCCCCAGGCTACTGGATATTGGGAGCGGCAGGCGGCGCATAATGGACGCCGTGACGGCAATAGGCAGACTGCGGTCTAATGAATTACTTGATCCGAATGGGAGTCGGATGAATATCACTTCGTTGCGACGGCTTTCCTTGGTGGGACTGTATTTTCTGATACTAAGTGCCTGTAGTGTGGAAAGTGGTGGCTCGGCATCGCCGGCTGTCACGAGTGCGGCCGATGAGACCGGCGCGACTGAGCCTGATGTGTCGGGACAGTCTGCTGACCCCTCTGTTCCTGTGGTGCGGGATCCGAAGGATGCCACTGGTTTGGACGTCTGTGAACTCGTCTCCCCCGCTGCTGCTGCTACTGCCGGATTCGATCCTTCGGGGCGGCGTGACGAGGCCGAGGGCTATGAGGCGTGCCGCTGGGCCCCGCTGGATGATTCGCTTGCTGGGGTCAGTGTGAACGTCAGGGACGATCGTGGCGGTCTATCCTTGTTTTACGACCAGGAAGAACTCTTCTCTGATTTTACCGAGTTCTCGGTCGGCGGAAATCCTGGGGTGCAGGCCACGATCGGCGGGTCGGACGACTCCTCTATCTGTGATGTGCACGTTGGTCTGTCTGACTCGCAGTACATCTCGTTCCGGTCGTCGCGCGGTCCGGATCAGCCAGATGATCTAGATTCTTGCGACCAGGCATTTCGTCTAGCTGAAGCCGTTGTTCCAGAACTTCCGGATGCGTGAGTGGAGGTGGATTGATGGATGGGCCTGCGGAGCGTCTAGAGACAACAGATGTCAATTTTGAGAGTCGAACTGCGCACCAGTTGAGGCAGCAGCTCGACGCTCCTGGAAATGGCGGTGATTTCGGCGAATTGTTCCGCCAGTGGAGTGATGTAGCCGCCGACTTCGATCGGATCGGGGAGTACCTCGACACGGCGATCAAGAAGGCGGCCGCCGCCCACACCGGGACGGCCGCCGATGCCTCACAGGCTGCGGTCACGCCGCTCGCCGAGTACACCCGACAGGCGCGGGAACAGGCATTGGCGATCGGCAGCACCGTCTCGGTGCAAGGCCTCGCCCACCGGAGCGTCCGCTGGGACACACCGGAGAACCCCGCTGCCGGACCGCCCGCCAAGGAGGGTTTCGAGAGTTTCCTGCCTTCCGAATGGACCGGACACTCCGATCGGGTCGACGTCTATGAGGAGGAGAACCGAGTCGCTCGCCAGGCGATGTCCGCCTACCAGGACGAGTCCAACGCGCGTCTGCAGAGCATCCCGGCCTTCGCTCCGCCGCCGCCTGCCGACTACGCATTGGGCAGTGATGCGATCGCGACTCCGCTGGAGAACGGCGATCCGTCGCTGAGCCCGAGTTCTCCTGGGGGTGGGAACGACGGCGGGCCGGGTGGTGGCTGGACGTCGCCGAACAACGCGCTCCCCGCTGGACCTGATGGTTCTGGCGGCTCCGGCGGCAGCGGCTCCGGCTTCGGCGGCGGCTCGGGAGGCATCGCCGGCCCCGACGGTTCCAATGGCGGTGGATCACGGCCCGGCGGATACGGACCGGCGCCCGCGCCGGGCATCGGCACGGATTCGAACGCCCCTGGCGGCGGCCCGAGCGTTCCCGTCGCACCCGGCGGCAACCTTCCCCATCCCGGCGGCTACCCACCCGGTGGACCACCGCCTGGTCAAGGCGGTTTCGCCCCGGGTGGCGGGTTCGGCGGTCCTGGAGTTCCGGGTGGCGGACGAGCGGGTGGACCTGGTGGGCCTCCTGGCGGCCGGCCTGGCGGTTTCGGCCCGGGCGGGGGCCCCGGCGGCAGGGTGCCCGGTGGCCTCAACGGGGGGCGGATGCCGGGTGGTTTCGGCCCGGGTGCTGGTTTCGGGCCTGGTGGTCCCGGTAGTCCCGGCGGTGGTTTCGGTCCTGGCGGGCCGAGCGGTGTCGGCGGTTCCTCGGGTGGCCGACTGCCCGGCGGCGGGTTCGGCCCGGCAGGCGGCGGTGCGGCAGGCGGTGCGGGCATGGCAGGCGGCGGCGCGGGTGGGCGTGGCGGCGACGGCGAGGAAGACAAGGAACACCAGCGCGCGGACTATCTGCTGGAGGACGCCGATGTCTTCGGTGACGACCGCAAGGTGGCCCCGCCGGTCTTCGGCGCCTGAGAGACAGCCGGACACCGTAGCCGCAGATCGTCGGGCGGCCGCCGGGTGACGACTCGCGCCCTGCGGCACCGAGACCGCCTTCCTCGTTCGGTGCGCGCAGGATCGTCGGAGGCCGTCTCCTCGCCGGACGCCGGTCTGGCTCGCCTGGTGGTCGGCGGGACGCCGTCCCGTGAGGCGTGTCGACCTCGCGGCGGCAGCGCCTGCGGTGCCGCCGCAGCCGCGCAAGTCCGAGGCGGGCGTGACCTCGCCGAGACTCCGCCCGCAGGGTCGGAATCCGGCCTGTCGTCCGCCCCGGACGGCTGAAGCCTCGCGGTGGGTTCAGTCGGCCGAGAAGGTGATTCGCCCCGCACAGACCGTCAACGTCACCCGGTGCGCGAAGACGCGGCCGATGAACGGAGAGTTCCGGGAGGCGCTGCGTGTCTCGTCCGCCCGCACTTCCCACGGCGTGTCCGAGGCGACCAGGCAGAAGCTCGCGGTTTCGCCCACGGCAGGCGGGCGGCCCGCGCGGTCGGCGATGTCGCCGATGACAGCGGGTCGGTGCGAGAGGACGCGGGCGACGCCCGTCCAGTCCACTCCGGACTTCTCGGTGAACACCTCGGCGACCACGGCCAACGCGGTCTCCAGACCGGTCAGGCCGAAGGCCGCCGCCGCCCACGTACCACGCTTGCGATGGTCGGGATGGGGAGCGTGATCGGTGGCGACGACGTCGATGACGCCCTCGCGGAGTGCCTGCCGCAACAGCGGCGGCACGGCGGGCGGGCGTAGCGGCGGATTGACCTTCACCGAGGGGTCGGCGGTGGCGCAGGCGTCCGTGTCGAGCAGCAGGTGGTGGGGCGTCACCTCGGCCGTGACGCGGGCGCCGCGTCGCCGTGCCCAGTCCAGCACCGCGAGAGTGCCGGGGGAGGAGACATGGCAGACGTGCAGCGGTGCGTCATGCTCCATCGCCAGCAGGACGTCCCTGGCCACCACGACGTCCTCGGCGACCATCGGCCACGGGGTCAGCCCGAGCGCGCCCGCGATGCTCGCATCGATCTGGCCGCCTGCCGCCAGCGCCTCGCTCTGGGCGTGCTGGGCCAGGACACCGCCCAGCGGCCCGAGCCGTCGCAGGGCCTGATCGACCAGACGCGTGTTGTCGACGCAGCGGCCGTCGTCGGAGAACATCCGCACGCCTGCGGCTCGCAGTGCCGCCAGGTCGGTGAGCCGTTCGCCGTTAAGCCCGACCGTCACGGCGGCGACCGGGTGCACCCTGGTCGAGGCGCCGTCGGCGAGGTCGGCGAGCTGCTCAACGCGGGCGACGGTGTCGGTGACCGGCGAGGTGTTGGCCATGGCGAACACGTCGGTGAAGCCGCCCGCCGCTGCGGACGCCGTACCGGAGCGGACGGTCTCGGCGTCCTCCCCGCCCGGCTCTCGGAGGTGGGTGTGCAGGTCGACCAGGCCGGGCAGCAGCACCGCGTCCCGACCGTCGATCTCCCCGGCCCCCAGCGGGCCCGTCGACGGCTCCCCGATCGCGCTGATCCGCCCGGCGGTGACCTCGACGTCCACGGCGGGGCCGCCCAACGGCCGTACTCGACGTAGTCGCAGGCTCGTCACGTCCGCTCCCCGTCGGTCAGCGCGAAGACCGGGCCGTCGGCGCAGATGAGCGGGCTCTCGCCCTCGGTGGTGGCTGCGGCGCTCGCGCAGCCGTGGCAGTAGCCCAGTCCGCAGGCCATGTGCGCCTCCAGGGAGACCTGCACCGTCGAGCCCCAGCGGGCCGCCAGCTCGCCGCAGAGCCGCGCGAGCCGATCCGATCCACAGACCATGATCTGCTGCGGAGGGCGCTCGTCGAGCAGCGTGCGCAGTCTCCTCGCCAGGCGGTCGACGTCGCTCGTCCCCGCCTCGTCCGTCACGGTGACCGCCTCGGTGACGCCGAGCTCCGCCAGGTCCGCGCCGCCCACCAGGGCCTCCTCGGTCCTGGCGCTGAGGACGCCGGTCACCGCGACCTCGTGTCGCACCGCGTCCTCGACCACCGTCATGATCGAGCAGACGCCGATGCCGCGTCCGACCACGAGCAGTCGATCCGTCTCCGGCGACAGCGTGAAGCCCTGCCCCAGCGGGCCGGTGATCAGCAGCGACTCGCCGGGGCGGACGGCGGTCAGCGCCCGCGTGCCCGCGCCGCCCGCCCGGTAGACGATCTCGAAGGAGTCGTCGGATGCCCGTCTGCGATGGACGGCCATCGGCCTGGGCAGCACCGAGCGGGCCGCCACCCCTGCCGGGATCGTGACCATCACGAACTGGCCCGCCCGAGTGCGTTCGGAGATCGTCGGAGAGCGGAGGACCAGCCGGTGATGCGCGTCCCCGAGATGCTCGTGGCGCAGCACCGCGCACTCGTCCCAGGTCGGCGTCGGCCGCGTCGCCTCGGGCAGGGCCGCGATCCGGTCCACGATTCCCCGGGGGGTCACGGGGCCCGTCATGATCCGCCGTCCTGGGCGGGTCCTGGTTCGAGGCCGTCTGCCGAGTCCATGCCGAGGACCGCCTCGGCGAGTACGGCGGTGCCCTCGACGATCTGCTCCACCGACGTCCACTCGGCGGGGGTGTGACTGAGACCGTCGCGGCTCGGCACGAAGAGCATCCCGGCAGGCACGACGCGGTTGACCATCTGGCTGTCGTGGCTGGCCCCGCTGGGCATGACGCGATACGCCGTCCCGGTGCGCTCCGCCGCGCCGATGAGCTGCGCCCGCAGCCCGGCGGGCAGGACGACGGGGGAGGTGTCGGCCAGCAGACGATGCGAGAAGCCGACGCCGCGCCGGACGGCCACACCCGCCGCATGGTCGAGGAACTCGCGGACGGTGGCCCGTTGCCGGACGCTGTCGACGTCGCGGACGTCCACGCCGAGGACGACCGAGCCGGGGATGGTCGTCAGCGCGCCCGGCAGCACCGTCAGCCGTCCGACCGTGGCCCTGGTGCCGTGATGCCGGGAGTCCCAGGCCAACGACTCCGCCGCCAGCACCAGTTCGGCGGCCGCCGCGAGGGCGTCCGACCGCAGGTGCATCGGCGTTCCGCCGGTGTGCGAGGCCACCCCGCTCAGCGTGATCTCCAGCCGGGTGCTGCCGGAGATCACGTCGACGATCCCCAACGGCAGGTCCGAGGACTCCAGCACGCTGCCCTGCTCGATGTGCAGTTCGAGGAAGGCCAGCCAGTCGGCGGCGTCCCACCGGGCCTCGCCGGCGCGGTCCGGGGCCAGCCCGACCGAGCGCATCGCCTCGGCCATCGTGGTCCCCTCGTGATCGGTGAGCCGATCGAGGTCGGCCGAGTCGGTCAGCCCGGCGACGATGCGGCTGCCGGTGCAGGCCTGGCCGAAGCGGGCGCCCTCCTCGGCGGCGAAGACGACCACGCGATAGGGGTGACGGAGTCGGATGTCGGATTCGGCCAGCAGCCGGGCCACCTCCACGGCGGCGACCACGCCCGCGATGCCGTCGAAGCGCCCGCCCGACGGGACGCTGTCCAGGTGGGACCCGCTGCCGATCGCAGGCGCCCCGGCCACGGAGCCCGGCAGCTCGGCGATCGTGTTGCCTGCGACGTCGGTGTGCACCCGGCAGCCCAGCGCCGCCAGTTCCTCGGCGGCGTACCGGTGCGCCGCCCGTTCCAGCTCCGTGAAGGCCAGCCTGGTCACGCCAGGTCCCGGCTCGCTCAGCGTCGCGAAATGCTCGAGGTCGGCGCGAATACGATCGGCTCGGGGGGCCAGGCGACGAGGCGTGCCGGTCGGCTCGCTCACTGCTTCGACGGCCGCCGTGGCAGGCGGCCCGACGGGGGTCACGACCGCTCCGATGCTGCGGCCAGCTCGTCGGACCGGACGGCGACCACGGTCGCGACGACCTCGCCGCCGCCGCGGGTCGTGATCGCGGTGAGCGGTCCCAGATCGTGTCGATCGTCCTCGGTCGCGAACACCACGCCGAGTCGTGCCCCGTGCAGACGGTGCGCCGCGACGATCACCTGGCCGAGATCCTCGTACACCGTCACCCGCGCCACGCCGAGTTCCCGCGCCGCGATGTGGCTCAGCACGGCGTCGCGGGCGTCGTCCCAGGCGACGACGAGGTCCACCGCGTGGCTGCGCAGTTCGGCGGCCGCGATCCGGCCGAGCCGCTCGGCTGCGGCGGGCGAGCGCGAGAGGTCCAGCGTGGCGCCGGTCTGATCCTCGGCGGTGTCGATCAGCTCGCGCGCCGCGGCCACGACGTCGGCGCGTGGGATGGGACTGTTCATCGGTTCTCTCCCTCGTACGGCGGCGCGATCTGTGGTGGGGATCGCGATACGGGCGGTTCTCGCGGTCAGCTCAGCGCGTGGAGGAGGGTCGACCAGCGCGCGACGGTGAGGCGCTGCCGGGCGACCCAGCTCTCCAGTTCGAACCTCGCGGGGGCGGGGACCGCTCCGATCAGCGCGACGGTCTCGAGCCCGTGCACCTCGCCGAGGATCACGACAGGCGCGTCGGCGGCCGATGGCGCCTGCTCGGTGCCGGTCGACGTCGGCGAACCGATCGCCGCCCCCGTGCCCAGCACCGCGAAGGGGAGACCGGTGTGCAGCGAGACGGCCGTGGCCAGTGCGGCGTCCGCCGGTCGCGGGGCGATGACGCGATCGACGGATCGGGGCAGCTCGCGCGCCAGCACCTCGGCGGCGCGGCGCAGCAGCGAGGGCCGGACCACCCAGCCGGGGTCGTCGAGGGTGCGGGCCAGGGTCTGCTCCGGGGTGGGGCCCGGGACGACGGCCGTGGCGAGCAGGTCTGCCCGGAGTTCGGTCAGGTCGAGCCCGTCTGATCCGCCGTGCGCGCCTGCGCCGGACCCGGCAGGTCCGATGGCGACGCGGGTCGGGGCGTCCGGTGCCGTTCGGGTGCTCATTGCCGTCCTCTCTCCATAGCCAGTGCCTCCTCGTCCGACCAGCCGAGGCCGAGCGACAGCTCCCTGGCCGTGCGCAGGGTGATCTCGATGGCGCGGGTCCTGGCCAACGGACTGGTCATCCGGGAGGACGCCGCCGCCAGGGTGACGCTGGATGTGACCGTCTGGTCGGCGGCGATCACCGGAGCGGCCACCGCCCACACGTTCCGATCGAGTTCGTCGGAGCAGACGTCGTACCCCTGTGCCCGCACCGTCTTCAGGTGGGCCATCACCTCGTCGACGGTGCGCGGGGTGTCGGTGGTGAAGCCGGTCAGGGTGGTCGACTCCAGTAAGGATCGAACGAGGTCCTCCGGCAGGAAGGCGAGGATCGATCGGCTCGCCGCCGCCGCGTGCAGTGGCATCTCCTGGCCGATGCGGACGAACAGCCGGAGCGGGTGGCGGGCCTCCACCAGCGCGACGCACACCGGTTCCCGTCCGATCATCTCGGTGGCGAAGACGGTCTCGCCGCTCTCGGCCGCCGCCGAGGCCAGTGCGGGCGGCGGCGCGACCAGGCTGCTTCCGCCGCCTGCGGCGAAGCCGCCCAGCTTCCGTGCGGCCGGGCCGAGGAAGTACCGCTTGTTCACGGGCGATCGGCTGACGAAGTACCGATCCACCAGCGTCGCGAGCAGCCGGTGCAGGCTGCCCAGCGGGATGCCCAGCTCCTCGTGCAGGTCTTGGAGGGTCTTCCCTCGGTCCGATTCGGTGAGCGACGTGAGTACGTCGAGTGCTCTCACGACGACCTGCATGGGCTTGTCGGCGGTCATCTGCGCCCCAGTCCTTGGACGTAGTCGGTGAGCCGTGTCGCGCCCGCCGCCCTGGTCATGGCGGCGAGCTCACGGATGATCTCCACCATGATGTAGGGCTTCGTGAAGTGAGCGGTGCCGATCTGGACGGCTGCGGCGCCCACTTCGAGGAAGTCGAGGGCGTCGTGGGCCGTCTCGATGCCGCCGCAGCCGATGACGGGGATGTCGACGGCCTGTGCCGCGGTCCAGGCGAGCCGGAGTGCGAGGGGCTTCACGGCCGGTCCGGACACGCCGCCGACCCGGTTGCCGAGCACGGGACGTCGGGTGTGTCGGTCGAGGACCATGCCGGGAAAGGAGTTGGCGACGGTCAGCCCGGCCGCGCCTGCCTCCTCGGCGGCGCGGGCCACCTCCTCGATGGAGGACACCATCGGGGTCAGCTTGACCAGCACGGGCACGTCGACGCGGGCCACGACTCCGGCGACCACCGCGGCGACCGTCGCCGGATCGGTCCCGATCTCCAGGCCGCCGCCCTCCAGGTTCGGGCAGGAGACGTTCACCTCGACGGCCTCGAACCGGCCGGGCGGCTCCGCCGTTCCCGTGTCGCCCTCCGCGTCGGTCAGCTCCTCCGCCACGGTCAGGTACTCCGCGACCGTCAGGCCGCCGAGACTGACCACGACGGGCACGCCGAGCGCCCGGTACCGGGGCAGCACGTCGCGGAGGAACGTCGGGGTGCCCAGGCTGGGGATGCCGACGCTGTTGATCATCCCCGTGCTGGTCTCGGTGAGTCGGTGGGCCGGGTTCCCGCCACGCCGCCCGGAGAAGACCGTCTTGGTGACGCTTGCGCCGACCTCGTGCATCGGGACCAGCGGCGCGAGTTCGGGGCCGAAGCAGCCGGAGGCGGGCATGACCGGATTGCGCAGCCGCAGCGGCCCGAGGTCCACCGACATGTCGACGTCGAGCGCAGCGGCATCGGCGAAGAACCGGTCGCGCGCGTCGCCGTGGTGCCCGGCGACGCCGTCCTCATCGGGCAGGACGTGTGCGGGGGAAGCACTCATCGGGCCTCCGTCGGAGCCCGGCCCAGCTCGCCTGCTGCGGTCACGGCGACGCGCAGCATCCGGAGCTGCGCGGGCTCGTAGTCCTCCAGCCACTGGTCGGTGGCTCGGGAGGCATGGGCGACGAGGATGCCGCCGACCCGGAGTCCGAGTGCGGCGCCGACGACGAGCACCGTCTCGCACTCCATGTCCATGCCGTCCACCGACCGGGACTCGATCTCGGCCAGCCGGGCGGCGGCTCGACCTTCCAGGCCGGGGACGGGCCTGCCCTCGCCGACGTAGTAGGAGTCGCAGGAGATCACGCCGATGTCGTGCGGGGTCTCCCCTGCGGAGGCCGCGGCGGCGCGCAGCGCCGCGCTCACCTCGGGCGAGGACTGTGCGGGCGTGGCCGGATCGGCGTAGCACGCGGCGGCGCCGCCGTCCCGTACCGCCGTGGTCACCACGCACAGGTCGCCGGGGGCGATGTGCGCGGCGAGCGCGCCCATGCCGCCGGTCCGGATGACGGTGTGGACGCCCAGCCTGGCCAGCTCGACGAGCGCGATCTCGGTCGACGGTCCGCCGATGCCGGTCGAGCACACCGCGACCTCGACGGCGCCGACGCGGCCGACACCGAGGCGGAACTCCCGGTTCTGGCCGAGCAGCCGGAAGTCGTCGAGCACCTGACCGGCGCGGTCCACTCGAGCCGGGTCGCCCGGAAGCAGACAGATCGCGGGCAGGCCCTCCTCCGAGGAGATCGGGAGGTGCGGGGGCCTGCCGTTCAGCCAGGGATCAGCGGCACTCCGAGTCACCGGTCATCCTTCCGTCAGATGGAAGAGCATTGTTCAGATCGCACAGTCTGCGGGTGGTCGAGGTCTGGAGTCAACCGCTCCCGACTCGTTCTTCTCCGTGACGGATCGCATACATTCCGCTCTGATCAGCCAAGACGTCGCGAGTATGTCGGAGATCCACCTCACGTGGCTGCGGGCATCTCGCCGGATCTAATTTCGGGCAAACACTTCCGTAACGCGGAAGCAATGCCTATCGTCGACGCTCAATCAGCACCGAACGCGATTTGTGACCAGGTTTTGCGACGATCCCCTGGAGCTGCACCGTGACGCACAACGCCTATGCGAGCCCACCGCCCTCGTCGCCCGACACCGGGCGCGGCCTGCTGGCGGTCCGGGGCGTCAGCAAGGACTACACGAGCCTGCACGGCGAGACCGTGCACGCACTCGACGACGTCAACCTCACGGTCGACGAGGGCGAGATCATCGCGATCATCGGCCCGTCCGGCTGCGGCAAGTCCACTCTGCTGCGCATGCTCGCCGGACTCGACGACGACTACGACGGCGAGATCGTCTGGGAACGGCCGCCCCGGCCCGGACGGGACATCGGCTTCGTGTTCCAGGAGCCCGCGCTGCTGCCCTGGCGCACGGTCGAGCGCAACGTGCGCCTGGGCATCGAGGTGCAGAAGGAACGGCTCGACCGGGCCGACGAGCGGGTCGCCACCCTGCTGGAACTCGTCGGACTCAGCGGCTTCGCCAAGTCCTTCCCCAAGGAGCTGTCCGGCGGGATGCGGCAACGGGTCGCGATCGTGCGTGCCCTGGCCTACGACCCGAGGATTCTGCTGATGGACGAGCCCTTCGGCGCGCTCGACGCCATCACCAGGGACCGCCTGCACGACGACATCCTGCGCATCTGGGAGGAGACCAGGAAGACGATCGTGTTCGTCACGCACAGCGTGGAGGAGGCCGCCTACCTGGCCGACCGCGTCGTGGTGATGTCGCCTCGGCCGGGACGGCTGCAGGCGGTGCACGACGTGCCGCTGGACCGGAACCGGTCCGCTGCCACCCGTGAGCTTCCCGAGTTCGCCCGCTTCGTCGGCATGCTGCGAGGTGAGCTGCGATGACCGCGGTTCGACAGCGCATCGCGGCCCCGCAGCGCAGGGCACGAGTCCGACGACCCGGCCCCCCGGTGAAGCGGTCCCCTGCGCGGCGCGTCGCCGTCGGCCTCGGGTATCTCGCGGTCGTCCTGCTGCTCTGGCAGCTCTACGTCACCGTCGCGGACGTGCCCGCCTACCTGCTGCCCGGACCGACGGCCGTCCTGGCCTCGATCGGCGGCCTGATGACGAGCGGCGAGCTGTGGCCGCACCTCTTCTACACCCTGCGCAACATCGTCATCGGCCTGGCGGCGGGCGTGGTCATCGGCTCGTTGCTGGGCTGGCTGCTCAGCTCCTTCCGCACCGTGCGGATGGTGCTCGCGCCGTACGTGGTGATCCTCCAGGCCGCACCCAAGATCGCGCTGGCGCCGCTGCTGGTGCTGTGGTTCGGCCTCGGTCTCGGTTCGCAGCTCACCCTGATCGTGCTGCTCGCCTTCTTCCCGATGATGATCGCGATGATGCTCGGGCTCGGTGAGGTCACCGACGAGCAGCGTGCCCTCGGGCGGGTCCTGGATCTCGGTCCTGGGCGCTTCTTCACCGTCATCCAGCTCCCCACCGCCCTGCCCGCCCTGTTCTCCGGGGCCAGGATCGCCGTCGTCGACGCCATGACCGGCGCCTTTCTCGCCGAGTACATCTCGGCGCAGCAGGGCCTCGGCTTCCTGATGGTGCAGGGCCGCAGCACCTACGACACCCCGCAGCTCCTGGCGGCGGTGGTCCTCACCGTGATCGTCGGACTCACCGGATTCGCCCTCGTTGCGGCGTGGGAGAAGCGAGCGCTGCCATGGCGATGACCGCACCGTCGTCGCGACCTGCCGGGCCGTCGCGACCTGCCGAAAGGACCCGACCGATGCACCTTCCTCGACTCGGCGCGCGCGTCGTGGCCGCGCTCGGCGTCGTCGCCGCGCTGGCGGTCGGCGCGTGCAGTCCCGCCGCGATGCTGCGGGACTCCTCGCTGGCGGGCGGGGGTGACACGACCGCCGTCACGATTCAGATCGACGGCTCGGCGGTGCCCTACTACGCCCCGTTGTACGCGGCGGTCGAGCAGGGCTACTTCGCCGACGAGGGGCTGGACGTCGAGTTCAGCTACGCCAACGGCGCGGACATCGTGCAGAACGTCGCGGCGGGCAACGTCGACTTCGGCTTCCCCAACGCCGACTCGGTGATCACCGCCCGCGCGAACGGCGTCCGAACCTCCGTCGTGCACACCACCTACCAGCGCGGCATCGGCGCGCTGCTGTTCGACAACGCCTCCGGGATCTCCTCGCCCGCCGACCTGGCGGGTCGCTCGGTGGCGGTCACGGACCTGGGCAGCCCGAACTATGCGCAGCTGCAGGCCATGCTCGCCCGAGAGGGGCTGAGCCTGGACGACGTCCAGCTACGCACCATCGGGACCGGCGCGATCGTCCAGGCGTTGCAGAACGGCGAGGTCGACGCGATCGCCTTCTCGCGACTCCGCTACTTCGCGCTGCGGACGGCGGGAGTGGACGTCGGACAGATCCTCAGCGACGAGTACCTGCCGTCCTTCGGGAACGTCCTGATCACCGGGCCGGAGACGGCCTCGCTGCGGCCGCAGGTGGCGGGCGGCTTCGCCCGTGCGCTCGACGCGGGCATCCAGCACACGATCGACAACGTCGAGGAGACCGTCGACATGGCGATCGAGAAGTACGCGCCGACCTTCGAGGGACAGAACGCGGAGATCGCCGACGTCGTGCGGGAGGTCTTCGTCGCCGAGTTGTGGCAGTCCGATCAGACGAGGGAGCACGGCCTCGGCCACGGCGACCTGGACCGGTGGCAGGCCGCCATCGACTCCCAGGCGGAGTTCGGCCTGATCGAGGAGACCTTCGACGCCGCCGACCTGGTGAGGAACGCAGATGACATCGACAAGTGACCGCGTCGACGATCGGCTGACGAAGCGGAGCGGCGGCCGGTCCGGCCGCAGCGGGCCCGCGCGCGACGCCCATCACGGCGGACCTGCTCCGGTGCTCGTCGGCGCCCTGTCCCTGGCAGGCGGCGTCGCACTGTGGTGGCTGATCGCCGCGTTCTCCGGCGTCCCAGACCACATGCTTCCGACGCCCGGAGCACTGCTGACGAGGACCGTCTCCCTCTGGCAGACGGGCGGCCTGGCGATCCACCTGCTGGAGACGCTGGCCGAGGTGCTCCAGGGCGTGGTCATCGGCGGGGTGATCGGCGTCCTGATCGCCGTGCTGTTCGTCCGGGTCCAGTGGGTGGAGCGCCTGCTCATGCCCGTCATCGTCGTGGTGCAGGTGACGCCGAAGATCTCCATCGCCCCGCTGATCGTGCTGTGGCTGGGGCTCGGCATCGGATCGAAGATCACTCTGATCGCCCTGGTGACCTTCTACCCGATCCTGATCACCATGGTCACCAGGCTGCGGGGCATGTCGGAGTCCCTGCACGACCTGGCCGACGTGCTCGACATCGGCGGAACCCGCCGACTGCTGACCATCGAGCTGCCCTACAGCCTCCCCGCGATCGCCGCCGGGCTGCGCGTCGGCGTGCTCCAGGCCGTCACCGCCGCCGTCATCGGTGAGTTCATCGGTGCCACCGCAGGGCTTGGCTACCTGGAGAAGCAGGCGCAGGACAACGACGACGTCCAGGTCGTGATGATCTGTCTGATCCTGCTGTGCCTGATCGGCTGGCTGCTCTATTCACTGGTCGGACTGCTGGAACGCCGACTGACCCGGCGTTTCGGCGGCTGAGCCTCGGCCGAGTCGCTGCCGTGGTCGCGTCGGAGCCTGCGCGCCGACGTCGGACGGTCGGCGACCACGGCAGCGGCGCAGGGACTCCTCCTGCGGGTGGAGAAGGCGGTCGAGTCTTCTCCCCCGTAGGGCCCGCCCGGGTCCGGCCTCGCAGGCGATGCGGGCTGTGCTCGTCAGCGGCACGATATCGGTCATGTCGAACACACCCGGGCCGACGCAGCCCGGCCGCCGGATCGACGCGGTGGACGCGCTACGGGGTTTCGCACTCTGCGGGATCATCTTCATCAACATCCCGCAGACGCTGGACATGCTGCCGGATCTCTCCTCCGCGCCCGACGGGCTGCGTGTCTTCGTCCTCGGCCGGTTCTACCCGATCTTCTTCCTGCTGTTCGGCGTCGGCTTCGGACTGTTCCTCCGCTCGGCTGCCCGGCGCAGCGACCGACCTCGCGTCCTGTTGATCCGTCGTCTCCTGGCACTGGCCGTGGCCGGCGCGGCACACCATCTGATGCAACCGGGGGAGGTGCTGTTGCCCTTCGCGATCACCGGTCTGGTGGTCCTGCTGCCCTTGAGCTTCGCGACGGCGAGGCTTTCGCTCGTCCTGGGGCTGCTCCTCACCGCTGTGGGGCTCCTTGCCGGTGTCGGCGGGCTCGCCCTGCTGCCGGGGCTGTTCGCCCTGGGTTTCGCGATGGCCACACTTGGCACTGCCGAACAACTGCCGAGCCGCACCGGCACGCTAGCCGGGGCGGCGGCGGTGTTCGCCGTGATCGCCGGGGCCTCTTACTGGCTCGTGGTGGGCGTCGTGCCCGCCGTGGTCGGCCAGCGACTCGGCCTGGTGTTCTCGCTGACGATGTCCCTGGCCTATGCCTCGCTGTTCCTGCTGCTGTTGCGCACCCCGGTAGGGCCGGTGCTCTCCGGACTGTTCGCCCCGCTCGGCAGGCTCGCGCTCACCAACTATCTCTCCGCGACCGTGCTCTTCGTGACGTTCGGCGCGCTGCTAGGCCTGCGTGGCTCCGACGACTGGGGCACGGCCGCGCTGCTGGGCACGGCCATCCTGGTCGTGCAAGCGGTGTGGAGTCCGCTGTGGCTGCGTAGCTTCCGCTACGGTCCGCTGGAGTGGGCTTGGCGCTGTGTCACCTACTGGCGGCTGCTGCCCATCCGGCCCGCCGTCTCCTCGGACGTCGACGAGATCCGGCCGCGGACAGACGTCGGCGCAGCATGAGAAGGCACGGCGGCAACGCAGCCGAGGCCCGGCGCGGCTCGGCGTCCGGTCACGGGGATCGGACCTGGACCTGCGTCGTCGAGGTGGACGGCTACGGTCGTCGTGCCGATGACCGGGTGGGCGGCGGGACGCCGTGCCGCACCCGGCACAGTGGTGGCCGTGCCCCACACCGCTCCGAGCCCGGTGAGCCCGCCGTCGAGCTGCGCGCCCAGTTCGCGTGATCCACACACTCCCGCTCGAACCGGAACGGCGCCGATGCCGATGATCGACTTCCTGCGCTGGCCGGGGAGCCTCGGCGGGCATACGCCGTGGGGTCGGGACACGGCGGCGGCCGTCGTGGCGATCGTGCTGGTCCTGGTGGTGCGCACGGTGTTCGGTCTGGTCACCGGCGGGGGGACCTTTCCCGGTTCGTGGCCGTTGTTCGTGGTGGCGAACCTGCCGACGGTCGCGGATCTGGCGACGATCGCGATCCGTCGGCGGGCTCCTCGCATCGCGTTGGGGCTGGCGACGGCCGTGGTATTGGCGAGCTCGGCGCTGCCGACGGCATTCGCCGGGACGGGCATCGGTGTGCTGGTGTGCGCCTATTCAGCGGGGACGCTGCTGTCTCGGCGGAGCGCTCTCACCAGTCTGATCGGGTTCGGTCTTGTCCACGCGGTCGGCGGCGCGATCACAGTGTCACTCGGCGGCAGTCTGTCGACTCTGATCACGTTCCTGGGAAACGATGGCAGCACGCCGACCGACCTGGTCCTCGCGTCGCTGCTCGCCTACGGCCTTCCTGGCCTGTTCGGCCTGTACATCCAGACCCGCCGTGTCTACATCGCCGAACTTGCAGCCAGGCTCGAGCGGTCGGACGCCGAGCGGGAGCTGCGAGCCTGGGAGGCCGTCGCCGAAGAGCGCCGTCGGATCGCTCGCGAACTGCACGACGTCGCCGCACACGACCTGTCGGCCATCGTCGTGCAGGCAGGCGCGACGGACCGGCTCGTCGAACGAGATCCGGCGAAGGCGAGGGAGTCGCTGCGGGCGATCCGCGCCCAAGGCAGGGAGACACTGACGGCGCTGCGGGGTCTGGCGGGCATCATGCGAGCCTCTGGACCACACGAGTCCGAGGACCCGGCGGAGCTTGCGCCGCAGCCGACCGTGTCCAGACTTGCGGACCTGATCGCCGTTGCCCGGCGGGCGGGGATGACGGTGGAGTCCACCACCGAGGGCGAGCCGGTGCCGCTGTCTACCGTGGTCGATCTGGCCGCCTACCGCCTCGTGCAGGAGGCACTGACCAACGCACGGCGGCACGCGCCGGGCGCGGCGGTGTCGGTGCTGCTTCGATACTCCGGAGCCGAGCTGCGTGTCGTGGTCCGCAACGGACCCGGCACCGAGCCCGTGGTACTGCCCTCGGTGAGTGACGGGCACGGCCTGGTGGGGATGCGCGAGCGGGTGGCCCATGCGGGCGGCAGGCTGTCGGCGGGCCGGACGGCGGCCGGAGAATGGCAGATCGACGCACGTCTGCCGTTCGGCGAATCGGGGGTGACATGACCCTTCGGGTGGTGCTGGCCGACGACCAGGCTGTGGTCCGCGCGGGATTTCGCACGATCTTGGAGGCCGAGCCGGACATCGTCGTGGTCGGTGAGGCGAGCGACGGCAGGCAGGCGATCGACGCGGCTCGAACGCTGCGTCCCGACCTGGTCCTGATGGACGTGCGGATGCCGCGCCTCGACGGGATCGCGGCCACCCGCGAGCTGGTGGGGGAGACCGGCATCCCGGTCCTGATCGTGACGACCTTCGACCTCGACGAGTACGTCTTCGCCGCACTGCGGGCAGGCGCGAGCGGTTTCCTGCTCAAGGACGTCGAACCCGACGACCTGGTGGCGGCCGTTCGCGTCGTGGCATCGGGGGAGGGACTGGTGGCCTCGCGGGTGACCCGCAGGCTGATCGCGGAGTTCGCCCGATCTCTGCCTGCACCCCAGCCTGCGCCGCCGCCGACGGAGTTGACCACGCGCGAGTACGAGACTCTGCTGCTGGTCGCCAAGGGTCTGTCCAACGCGGAGATCGCCGAGCAGCTCGTGGTGAGCCCGTCGACGATCAAGACCCACGTCGGCAGCCTGCTCGCCAAGCTCGGCGGTCGTGATCGCGTGCAGGCCGTGATCTATGCCTACGAACGGGGGATCATCACCCCGGGTGCGGGGGAGACGAGATGACGCAGCGGCGCGCGCCGGATCTGGCGTGTGCGCCGCCCGGCAGGCGTGCAGCCACCCCGGTCCGTACCCGCCCGGACCTCAGCGTGTGACGTCTGCGTACAGCCAGCCGCCGGGTGCGCCGGGGCGGCCACCAACAGCACGCGTTCTCCCGGACGAGGGAGCTGCAGCTTGGGCACGAGACTCTGCATCGCCAGCTGCCGGTCTCCGGGAGCCCGACGAGCCCGGCGATCGGATCGAAGTCGACCAGCCGCCCGCGTCGGTGATCGAGACGACCGGGGTGAGCATCGTCGGAGCGCTCATCGCCTCAGCCCGCTCGGCATCGGCGCCCGCGTGCCACGCGCCGACCGACTCCCGGACGGCGACGAATTCTCCGCGCCGAGGAACGACCTGCTCGGCCTGCCGCAGAATCCCCTGACCACCTTGTCGGTGATCTCGACGGTCTTCTTCGCACGGCTCTTCCTCCTGCCGAACAGTCCCATGCTGACTCGTTCCCTTCGCGGTGTCGGCGATGCGAGGGGGCCGCCCGCCCCCCGTCGCTGAGTAGGCCCGTCGCCGTCGATCCTGGGCTCGCTCGATCACCTACCGATCCCAGCTTTCGCGACCGGCCGCCCGCCCTGCGACGGCGGGCCGCCGGTCCTGTCGGCCTGCCATGGCCCGCTTTCCCGGGTGCGGGGAGGACTTCCGCGCCTGACCCGATCCCCGCCTGCCGTCCCTGGTTTCGGGGGAACGGCAGTGCTAAGAAAGCGTGTGACCACTGACCCCGGCCGGAATGAGCGCCCCGACACGCCCTTCGCCGACCTCGACGACTATCTGGACCTGCCCAGGCTTGCGGGGCTCCGCCTCGCCCCGGACGGCAGCAGGCTCGTCGTCGGCGTGACCACGGTGAACTCAGCCAGGACGCGGCATGTCTCCGCCGTGTGGGAGGTCGACCCGACCGGCGTTCGACCCGCTCGCCGTCTCACGCGCAGCGCCCAGGGTGAGTCGGCGGCTGGCTTCACCCCGTCCGGAGAACTGCTCTTCCTGTCCACCCGGCCCGGTCCCGACGACGACGAACCGGCTTCGGCGGCCGCCCTGTGGCGCCTGCCCGGCGACGGTGACGCACACGTGGTGGCCGCGCCGCCCGGCGGTGCGCACGACGTCGTCGTCACCCCGGCCGGGACGGTGCTGTTCGGCTCCTCGGTGATGCCCTCGGCCGCAGACCTGGCCCAGGATGCGCAGATCCGGGCGCTGCGCAAGGACACGACGGTGTCGGTGATCCTTCACGAGGAGTTCCCGATCCGGCACTGGGATCACCACCTCGGTCCGGATCGGAACCGCCTGATCATCGCCGACGGCCGCGAAGACCTCGCCGACGCCGACGGCCGGTGGCCGCTGCGTGACCTCACCGGACACGTCGGCCGTGCCCTGGGCGACGACGTGGTCTGGGACATCACCCCGGACGGGCGCACCGTGGTGACGGGCTGGGCGGTGGCGGAGCCTCGGGCGTCGCAGCGCTACACCCTGGTCGCGATCGACGTCGAGACCGGCGAGCGTCGCACCCTCGCCGACGACGCCGACTTCGAGTACGAGTCGCCGCTGATCTCCCCGGACGGACGGCACATCGCCGTGGTCGTCCACCGCCGCTCCACACCGGAGCGGCCCTACGAGTTGGCGTTGGGAGTCCTGCCCGTCGAGGGCGGGCCGCTGCGGATGCTCGGCGAGGACTGGGACCGCTGGCCGCGCTCGGCACAGTGGACGCCCGACGGCACCGCGCTCATCGTGGTCGCGGACGACGACGGTCGTGCCCCGCTGTGGCGGCTGGACGCGACCACCGGCACGCCCACCCGGCTCACCGACGACGGCTCGTACACCGACCTCCAGGTGTCACCCGACGGCCAGTGGGTCTATGCGCTGCGGTCGGCCGTCGACAGTCCGCCCACCGTGGTCCGGGTCCCGCTGCCGGGCGGACGGACGGTGGAGCCCCTGCCCGGCCCGGCGGAGGCGCTGGGCAAGGTCGCCCCGCTGCCCGGCACGGTGACCGAGGTCGTCACCACCGCGGCGGACGGCACGCGGCTGCGGGCCTGGCTCAGCCTGCCCACGGGCGCAAGCGAGGCGACACCCGCGCCGCTGCTGTTGTGGATCCACGGCGGACCGGTCATGTCGAGCAACTCGTGGTCGTGGCGGTGGAACCCCTGGATCGCCGCAGCTCAGGGCTATGCGGTGCTGCAACCGGACCCCGCGTTGTCCACCGGTTACGGCCTCGACTTCATTCGACGTGGCTGGAACGAATGGGGTGGCAGGCCCTACACCGACCTGATGGCCGCCACCGACGCGGCGGTGCAGCGCTCCGACATCGACTCCGATCGCATCGCCGCGATGGGCGGTTCCTTCGGCGGGTACATGGCCAACTGGGTGGCGGGCCACACGGACCGGTTCGCCGCGATCGTCACCCACGCCTCGGACTGGATGCTCAAGGACGCGAACGAGGTCGGCGACATCGCCTACGAGTTCGTCCGAGAGATGACGCCCGAGACGGCGGACGCCAACTCGCCGCATCACTTCGTCGATGCCATCACCACGCCGATGCTCGTCATCCACGGCGACAAGGACTACCGGGCGGTGGTCGGGGAGTCCCTGCGTCTCTTCCGGGACCTGCTCGTGCACTCGACCTCGGGCGACACGCCGAACCCGCACAAGTTCCTGTACTACCCGGACGAGAACCATTGGATCCTGACGCCGAATCATGCGAAGGCCTGGTACGCCACCGTCTTCGCGTTCCTCGACCAGCATGTGCACGGCAGGGAGTGGGTGCGGCCGACGCTGCTCGGGTGAGGGAGGGTCCCGCAGCCTCGCCGGCCGCCTCCTCCGCTGCCGGGTGACGCGGAGGACGTCACGTCGACTCCGGCGGTCGCGGTCGACGTGACGTTGATCCGTCCCGCGTCGATCTTGTAGTCAACGCCGGGGGAGCGGCCTGCACGGACCGATGATCCTCGGACGTGGGTCGACGTCTACGGCCGCCTTCTCGGCGCCGTGCCGGGTACTGCCCGCACGAATCCGGGCCCGCGCGGCCGTGAACTCGATCTCCAGCGCCATGAACCGCATTCCGATCTCGATCCGGCGGCGCAACAGCCGGGCCTCGGGGCCGTATGACCGGGCCGCCGTCAGCAGCGGCGCCAATGCGGCGCGGCGGTCGGCCTGCCAACGCCGGTCGCGATCGAGCCGATCGTGCGCGGCCCGAACCATTGCGGGGAACCTCGCAGACAGCAGGAAGTCGCACAACTCCCCGGCGGACTCCCGCAGCAGCCGATCACCGCCGAGCCGGGACTCGCTGGTCAGGAATCGGGTGATCAGCCCGTCCGGCAGCGCGGACTCCCCGTTCGATCCGATCGTCAGCCGGTCGACCGGCATGAGTTCGAAGGCCACCAACGCGTCGAGGTCCGCCAGGGCGTTCCGGAGGTCCCTACCCTCAGCGGAGCGCAGGCTCGCCAGGGAGGCGTCGCCGTTGAGTCGGGTGAGCCAGCCGTGATCGTGATCCTCCGTAGCGCCCGCCCCGTCGGCTGCGCCGGAACCGAGGTCATGCGGGCTGCGGAGGCCGTCGCCTGCGCCGTCATCGTTCTCCACGTTCATGCCCTGGCCGCGCTCTGTGTCCGTGGCGAGATCTCCGTAGCCGGCCGCGTTGCTGCCTTCGCGCGCACAGCCGTCGCCCGCCGGATCGGCGGGCAGGCGTACCGGAGCGCCGAAGATCGTGATCCGCCGGCAGCGGTGAATGCCGTCGCCGACGGTGACATGCATCGACGGTGGAGTCTGCTGCCGTTGCGGCGCTCCTGCCGCCACCTGCTTCGAATACCCGGCCGGCCGTTCCCATGCCGCGATCGCCGCCAGCGTCTGCCGCGCGATCCGGCGGGCCCGTTCTTCCAGATCACCCGCAAGCTGCGGCAGGGCGCGGGCCTCAGCGGCGAGGCCAGCCCGGAACCACCAGCGATCGATGTCGGTGTCGGCATCCGGCCAGGTCGGCAACGGCAGCGGGGGGACGTTCGGTCGGGCGTGACGACCGTCGGCCTGCGCCAGCGCGCGCCGCGCCTGGTCAGAACCGCGGTGGAACTCCGACAGCGCTTCCTGCGCCTGTCGTATCGACTCTTCCACCGCGGTGCGCACTGCGGTGACCGAGGGACCGAGCGCAGGCATCCCGGCCGGTCGGTCGCGGCCGTCACCGATCCGCCTGCCTCGATGCGCTGACGCAGGAGGGGCGAACCTCGACCGGCCCGAAGACACCGGGTACGTCGGGTCCATTCCCACCGGCTTGAGCAGACACGCCGGCGGCTTGTCCTCGGAGTGGGCTGCGGGACTCGGACCGGGCACCGGGCCGCCCGCCTCGGTGCGGCCTGCGGTGTCCGCATCGGCCCCGGGGGCGGCGTCGGCAATGCGGGCCGCAGCTGTGTCGTTCTCGGACAGTCTCGCCACGATGTCCAGCAGTCCGCGCCAGCTCTCCGGCGTCTCGTCGGCACGACACTGTGCTAACCGCTGCGTGATCGTCTCTCGCAGCACCGCGAAGGTGATCACGGGGAGGCCGTACCGGTCCGAACTCGCGTGTCGGGGTCCCGTCACGGGGACAGATTCCGCGTGCCGGGGCCTCCCTTCCGTCGACTCCTCGGCACAGGGGACGGACGACGTCTCCGGCGGGCAGGCCGCCATTGCCGTCATCGTCGGTCCCTGGCGCCGATTTCGACGCCGTCGTCGATTTCGTTCCACGTCATATCAAGTACTTCGTCCCCCGATCAGCCGTAGTCAAGTCGCCCGATGTGGTGATCATCTTGGGCGAATGTCGTGCTCCGGTCACGCGATGCCGTCGAATCCAGCTGAGGTCCGGAGACGACATCGGCAGCGGCGCCGTCCTAGAGGTCGTGGTCGGGCCGGTCGTCCGGGCGGAGGCCGGCGGGCCGACTCGGAGATGGCTTCGATCGGTTCCTGCCGTCCTGTGGAAGCAGGCCCGTCGCAGGCGCCGCCGCGCCCCCTCGGAGTCGGGCCGCAGCCTTTCAGTACAGCGGTACGGCGTCGATCACGGTCTGCTCGATGGTGCGACCATCCTTGGCCGTCGCCGCCACCCTGGTCGACACCGCATCGGCGTTGCGGAGTCGGAGTGCCGGGATCACCGTGTGCCTGGCTCCGTCCAGGCCCGGCAGCAGCAGCTGCTCATGCCACCGCCGACCGCCGTCGGTCGAGATCCACAGCCGAACCCGAGACATCGCGGGCCGTGCACGATCCGGTCCGCTCGAGTCGACCCGCAACGACATCGGCAGCGCCCGCCCTGATCTCGCGCGGCCGAATTCGTCGACGTCGGGGCGATAGTCGAGGTCCAGCAGCGCAGGACTGAAGCCGGTCATGGTGTCCTCGGTCGGTCCGTGTGAGCGGAACTCCCATGCGGTGCTGGTTCGGGCGCCTGCCGGTAGGACCCCGTCGGCGACCGTCGCGTCCAGCTCCAGACGGAACGATGCCTCCTCCGGAGAGGTGAAGAAATGCCCGTAGGTGCTCTGCCGCTCGCCGACCAGTTCCTCGTCTCGATAGAGCCGCAGTGTGGTCTCCTCGAGTTGCTCGTGCTCCAGCAGCCCGCCATGCGCACCGTTGCCGAAGTGGATGTCCGCGACGAGGGCGGCGTCGCCCTGCCACACCGACCTGGTCACCGGCGTCAACCGCGACCGCCACGTCGACGTACGCCATTCACCCTCCCGGTACGCCGGATCATGCCGATCGCAGACCCGCCGGGTCAGCTCGGCGGGATCGATCACACACTGCTGCCAGGTCACCGACGGGTCGACACTGATCAGCTCGGTCCGGCGCCCCGGCACCGGAAGATCGTGCAGCCAGATGATCGCCGTCCCGCCGAACGGGGTGTGGTACGACCGGTACTCCAGATACTCCGCCTCAGCAGGTGCCTCGAACACGGTCTCGACTCGCGCGAGCCGCAGCGACTCGCGCCAGGTCAGCACCGAGGAGGGCGGACTGGGATAGTGATCCTCCACCGACACCAGGTCGTAGATCTCCTGCCGATCGCCGAGCCGACGTTGGCTCTCCAACCGCCAGCGGCCCTCGGTGCGGAACATGCCGCTGGTCACGGGTCTGGTCGGCTGCGCGAAGACCTGCCCGCCCGCGAAGGCGCTCAACTCGGGGAACATCAGCGCGGTGTAACTGCGGCTGCCGTCGCCCCGGCTGTACCCGAGCATGCCCTCCAGCGGCGTGGTGGGCACGCCCTGCACCGTCATCGCTCTCATCCGCTCCGCACGCCGTGCGTCCACGACGTATTCGGTGTCCTCCTCGACGAGCAGTTCTGCCGTTCCGGCCACCGACAGCGTCTCAGCCTCGCCGCCGCGCGCCGGGGTGGTCACCCGTGCCATCACGCTGTAATGCCCCGGCACCACGTCCAGGACTGCCTGACCGTGCTCGTCGAGCCGGGCCGCCGGGAAGAATCCGCCCACGAAGTCCTCGCCCCGCAACACCTCGACAACGCCGCCCGACAGCGGCTCGCCGCGCCGATCCAGCACCGAGACTCGCAGCTCGTGACGCTCGGGCTCGATCAGGAACCCGGTCGGGATGTGCAGCATCGCCCCGTCGGCGCCCGACACGGTCACCGTGCCGCTGAACTGGCCCGCGCCGAGACCCTCCTGGGCGAGGGTGACGGTGACCTGCGTCGACTCGCCCGGTGCGAGTGCGACGGTCGCCGGGGAGACGGTCACCAGCTCGGCGGGGACGGCCACCAGGTCGGCATCGGCGATCTCGTCCGTCACCGTCAGTTCGGCAGGCTCCTCACCGAGATTGGTCAGCGTGACATCGACTCGAATCGGATCGGAGGACTCGGCCCGCAGCACGCCGAGATCGAGGGTGTCCACATCGGCGACCAAGGACGTCGTGACCGCCGATTCGAGATCGATCCGTCCGCCGCCCTGCTGCCAGCGGGACCCCCAGACCGGGACGGCGGTGCCCACCAGAGCGGAGCGAAGCTGTGCCCAGCCAAGGTGCGGATGTCGCTCCCGCAGTAGCGCCGCAGCGCCCGCCACATGCGGCGCGGCCTGCGAGGTCCCCGACATCGCGGTGTACGGCTCGGCCGTCCCGCCGCCCGCGCGAGCGCCGACGATCTCCGAGCCGGGCGCGACGATCTCTGGTTTGAGACGACCGGAGCCCCGCGTCGGCCCGGTACTGGAGAAGCCGGTCAGACGGTCGTCGGCGTCGACCGCGCCGACGGTCAGCGCGTGTGCGGCGATGCCCGGCGACTCCACGGTCCCCGCATCGGGACCGGAATTACCTGCTGCCACGACGAACAGCGTGTCGCTCTCCTGCGCAAGTCGGTCCAACGCCTGGGCGACCGGGTCATCCTCGTCGCCCGCCGGTGTGCCCAGACTGAGGTTGACGATGTCGGCGCCCTGGTCCACGGCCCACTGCATGCCCTCGATCAACCAGGAGACCTGCCCGCGGCCGTCATCCCCGAGCACCTTCCCGGCGAGCAGTTGCGCGCCGTGCGCAACGCCTCGCCGCGCGCCGTCCGCCGCGGCACCGCTGCCTGCGATCACCGAGGCGACGTGCGTGCCGTGCCCGTGTCCGTCCGCAGCTGAATCCGCGGCGGTGAAGTTCTCCGCTGCGGTCACCACCCCTGTCAGGTCGGGGTGCTCGATGTCCACGCCGGTGTCGAGCACTGCCACGCTGACACCCGTACCGCTCAGCCCGGTGTCCCAGGCGGTCGGGGCCGAGATCTGATCCAGGTTGCGGTCCCACTCCGCGACGTCGACTGCGGTGTCCAGCCATACCTTCTCGATCGCCGTGGCCGCCGAGACGGCCGGGTCAGAGGCTCCCGAGCCGTCGGCAAGGGCGGCGAGCGTGTCCCCGAGTTCCGGCGCAGTCGCCTTGGTGACCTCGGCGGCTACGGCGTCGATCACCGGCAGCGACAGTGTCGAATCCACAGCGGGGAGGACTTCGGCAGCGTTGAGCGTGTGAACGGCCCCTGAATCCCGGCCTTGCAGGATCAGCGGCAGCGTGTCGCGACTCGCGTCGTCATACCCTGCGGCGATCAGCCCACTGACGTTGAACAGGGCGAGATCGAGCACATCGGGGACGAGCGCGGCCACGTCATGGGGGATGACGAAGGTGTCACCCTCGTCGGAGTGCCAGGTCTGGAAGCCGACGCCGATGTCGGTTCGCGGTGCGGGATGGATCGTCACGGTGGGTTGCCCGGTGCCTGCGGAGTCGATCGCGACGACGTCTCCGGTGAGCAGGGTGACCGCCGCGTGGGTGATGCTCGGTTCCGAGATCGCGGTGGTAGAGCTCTCGGGCTGCGCGGCGGCCATGGCGGGCAGCGTCGAGACGGCGATGGCGGAACACACGATTCCGGCGAACAGTCGGCGTGGTGATCGGCCAAGATGCATGGGGTTTTCGTACCTGGCCGCCTATCGAATCTGATACGAAATCGGCTGGCGTGTTGTCGCCACGGCAGCTACTCGCCAGCATGTCGAGATGTTGGAAGCCGTGGGTGTCAGTCCGATCGAGGAGGCGGTCTACCGGGCCTTGTTGTCTGCGCCGAGACAGACGGTGGCCGAACTGGCGCGGCGCTGCGGGCACGGCACCGACGCGGTACGGCGCGCGACGACCGCCCTGGAACGCCTCGGGCTGGCCAGCCGAGTGGCCGGTCGGCCGGTCCGGCTGATCGCTGCCCGCCCCGACGTCGCCGTGGATGCACTGGTCGCCCGACGACGGGAGGAACTGGGCCAGGTGCGACTGGAGGCCCGGCGACTGCTGAGCGAGATGCCCGCCGATCAGCAGCATCGCCCCGATCAGCTCGTGGAGATCCTGGCGGGCCGGTCTGCAGTGTCCGCCCGGTTCGCCCAGCTTCTCCAGACGACTCGCGAAGAGCTGCTGGTGTTCGACCGGCCCCCGTATGCGGGTGACTATGATCGAAGCAATCGGCAGGTGGTCGGGCTCCTGAATGTCGGAACCACGGTGCGTGGCGTCTACACCCCGGAGTCGATGGAGCTGCCGGGCGCCCTAGAAGCGGCGCTGGCTGCGGCCAGGCTCGGCGAACAATCCCGGATGCACCCCGCGATCCCGATGAAACTCGCCATCTTCGACCGTCGGGCGGCCCTGTTGCCGTTGGTGATCGAAGATCAGATGGACAGTGCGCTGGTCGTGCACTCCTCCGCCCTCCTGGATGCGCTGGTCGCCTTGTTCGAACTGGTCTGGCAGCTGGCGGTGCCTCTGGCGGGGTCGGGGGCGGGCGCGCGGCGGGGGAGGGGCGACGCGGCTTCTCGGGTCACGGCGGGGATGTGCAGCCCGATCTCGGGACAGCGAAGGACAGTGGCGGGTACCGGGCCCCGGCCTGCTTCGGTGGTGAGTCCTTCTGTGGTGAACCGTCCTGTGGTGAGTGCGGAGGCGGATGCGGCGGGTCCGTTGAGGGGTGCGTCGGAGATCGGTGTCATGGCGAGCCTCGTCGGCGGCACGGGGACTCCAGGGGAAGTCGGCCGCCCGTGGGCGCACGCTGAAGTCCACGACGACTCTGCCGTCGTCATCGACTCCGACCAACGACTGTTGACGCTGCTGGCCGCCGGGCTGAAAGATGAGGCCATCGCTCGTCAGCTCGGCGTCAGCACCCGTACTGTCAGTCGCCGCGTCGCGGACATGCTCGACGTCCTGAACTCCCGCACCCGGTTCCAGGCCGGTGTCATGGCGCAGCGGCAGGGGTGGTTGGCGGGGGCGACTGACGAATGAGCACCCGTCGGGATCAAGGCGGTTCACCGGGTTGGTTTCTGCTGCTCTCACCAGGCTGCGAGTCTGATTCCGCCCCGTCATGAGCAGCCTGGTGAGAGCCTCACGCAGGCGCCCCTCTCAGCGGTGCGGCGCCCTCGCTGCTATTTCGAGGTAAAGGTCTGCTCTCCGCCCTGCTCGTATTGAAACTGTGGATGCCGTAGCTTCATTACCCATGAATTCTGGCCTCTTCTTCAGGTCCGTCGGGCCGGGAAAGAGGAGATTCATCGTCACCTTGAGCTGATCCTTTCTTGCGGCGGCGGCTGACGACTAGCCGGTCGTCATGGGCATCGAGGAGCCGTCGGTGCGCCAGGTGGTTCGCAAGACGACGCACGTCGGCAGCACGCTCAACGAGGCGGAACGCGAGTGCAGACACGCTCACCACGTGAACATGGCCCAGTGCGATCACGGTCGCGCTGCGTGGGCAGTCGTAACGGCCCCAGTCTTCTCGACGAGATCGCCGGCCCATGGAGACGGAGGATCAAATTCAGCGGGTCCTTGGCAGCTCGAACGATCTCCACAGCGGTCGGGATTCGTCTGGATGGTCCTTGGCCGGCGCAGATCTGTTCGGGGGACCACTCGGGCGGGACCCGAACGCCGAGTCGTCCCGGCTCTGTCTGCGCGTTGGAGCGAGGGGCTCTGCTGTCATCACCGGCTGCTCGCCCAACCATTCATCGCCTGCTCCGGTTGCCCTCAGGAAACGAGGTTTCCTGCGTCGCCCCCTCAAGCGAGATCGACGATGACTTCGGCGTATACACCCGGCGGGTACGCCGTGGTAGGGCTCGCAGGTGATCGTTGACGACGGAGACCCCCGGATGAGGACGGTGGTCTCCTCACCGAGGTCGATCGGGTGGCGTGCCGTGTCGTCGGCACGCTCTTCGTCGTACCCCCCAGGGATGATCACGGCTATGGGCGAATTCCCGTGGGCTGGGCGTCGCGACTGATCGACGCGGGGGGAGCAGTGAGGACAGTGGGATATGCAGTACTGGACACGGAGACGACCGGCTTCACGCCGGGCTGGCATCGGGTCGTCGAGATCGGCGTCGTGCAGCTCGATGAGGACGGGACGGTGGTGGACGAGTGGTGCACACTGATCAACCCCGAACGGGACCTCGGACCGCAGCATGTGCACGGGATCACCTCGGCGGACGTTCGGCATGCGCCGGTGTTCGCCGACATCGCCGGTGACCTGGCCGCCCGGTTGGCGGGACGGGTCGTCGTCGCGCACAACCTGTCGTTCGACGTGGACTTCCTGGCCGCCGAGTACGGACGGGTCGGGCTCGACGTTCCCTTGGCGGTGATGCCAGGTCTGTGCACCATGCGACTCGCCAATCGTTATCTGCGAGCCTCTGCCCGATCGTTGGCGGCCTGCTGCGCCGCCGCAGGCGTGCCCTTGACCGAGGCACATTCGGCATTGCACGACGCGTATGCGGCGGCCGGGCTGCTGGTCGGGTATCTCCAGGCTGCCGGAACACCCGAGCCTTGGCGAGATCTGCTCTCGGAGGCCGCCGCCTGGCGTTGGCCCCGGCTGCCGCCTGCGACCGGTCGGGTCGCCCGCCGTGGCGCTGCCGCAGGCCCACGCGAGCACTTCCTCAGCAGGCTGCCTGCCCTCGGCGGCCATCCTGCCGACCTGGGCTCTGTCGAGGACTACCTGACCATGCTGGACGCCGCGCTGGTGGACCGGCATCTCTCGCTCAGTGAAGAGGACTGCCTGGTGGAGTTGGCGTTGGCGGCCGGGCTCAGCCGTGTGGAAGCCCTCGGTGCGCACCGTCGGTATCTCGCCGTGGTCGCCCGCGCCGCCGCCTCGCAGGCGGACCGTACGGACCTGATGAGGATCGCCGCCCTGATCGGCCTTCGTGAGCCCGACGTGGACCGTGCACTGCGCGGCTCGATCGTGCCGCCTGCCGTGCCGCCGCCTACGCCGGAGGTGTTCCCGGATGGCGCGCCCCAGGACGACTCGGACGTCGTCGACGAGGCCAGGACCGGGCCGAGCTGGGGTCGGTTCCGCCTGTGTGCAGGCGACCGCATCGTCTTCACCGGACAGACGCGGGCACCGCGTGAACGGTGGACGTTGCGGACCACGTCCGCAGGCCTCGTGGAGGTGGGGCACGTGACGAGGAAGACGCGGCTCGTCGTGGCGGCCGACCCGGATTCGTTGTCGGGGAAGGCCAGGAAGGCCAGGAACTACGGCATCCCGATCGTCACGGAGGACGCCTTCGCACTGCTGCTGGACCGCATGATGTCCGCCGGGCAGCCTCGGCCTGCGGGCGGCGCGTGACGCCGGGTGGTCGTCCGGAGGAGCCTGCGGTCTGGCGACGGCTCGGAGCAGTTGCCGCATTGCGGCTCCCAGGACATGAATCGACCGTCGGCGGAGTTTTCGGAACCGGTCCGGCGGCGCGGCCAGGCGGCGTGCCACCGATGCGAGCCGTGCGGCGGGTTCGACGGCGAGGCGGGCGGGCCCGGCGGCGGCTGAGCGGAGCCGTGCCGGGACGTCGGTGCGGGCACCGGCAAGGGGCCTGGAGCGAGCGCGGGTGCGGTTGCGCACCGAGCTGACAGACGCCGTTCCGGGCCGCGCTTCGTCCGCCTGCCACGTCGGGCATGAGGACGGCTCACGGTCCGGGGGGCAGGGGCGGCCCTGTGAGCGGCGGGAGACGAGGGTTGGGCACGTTGCCGGGGTGCGGTGGATGACCATGACACGATGATCGAACAGGTGTTCGATCAGTGCAAGATATCGATCGAGTGGAGTGTCTTGGGCGCCGACGAGGACACCCGCCCGATGCGGGCGGGTGTCCTCGGCTGACCGGCGACGTCGACGGTCGCCCTGATCGAGTCGTCGCGGTCGAGTCGTCGCGATCGGGTTCGTCACGGCCGGGCCGTCACGGCCGGTCGGACCGGTCGGCTCACTGGTAGGTGATGTCCGACTCCTCGTAGAGGCAGTGCGTGCCGTCCGGACCTTCGCCGGTCTCGTCCGGCTCGTCGCCGTCGTCATTGCCCTCGTACCGCTGGCAGATGGTGATGTCGCGGTCGTCATCGCCGATGATCGTGATGTTCGACAGCGTCGCGGTGTCGCCGTAGTTCTCGTTGATGCCGACGAGGCGATCCCCCGGCGTGTTCACGGTGATGTCGTCGAGGACCACATGCCGCTCGTACATGCTGCTGCAGTTGCCGCACGATCGGTACAGCGCACCGAAGTCCTCCACCGTGAAGCCGGTGACGGTCAGGGTGCCGGGGCCGTTGTGCTGGAACACCTTGTCCTCGGCTGCCGCGGCGCTGCCGCCCTCGACCCGGAACTGCGCGGACGCCGAGTCGGCACGGAAGGTGGCGGCGTCCTCGCCGACGTCCTCCCAGACGACGTTGCGCAGGGTGCAGCTTCCCTCGCAGTGGACGCCGTCCGCCGCCGGGCTGCCGAGCACGACATTGCTCAGGGTGACTCCGTCTTCGAGCTCGAAGAGCGGGTCGCCGCCCTCACCCTGTCCGCCGTCACCGAGGTCGCCCTCGCCGTAATACCTGGTGCCACCGCCGTCGAAATCCTCGGTGAGCACGATCGTCTCGGACACCGGCTCGTCGAGGGCCGTCGCGCTCGGTTCGGCAACGCCTGCTGCCGGACTGAGGACCAGCGCGGCAGCGGCGAGCGGGGTGGTGATCAGCGCTGCCAGCACTGATCGTGTTCGATGAGAAGCCGTCGGAGAAGACCACATCGCTGGGGCTCCTTACTCTGCTCTCGTATCGGATCGATATCCGGAAAGCGCTTTCCCGCCGCCTATGTTAGACAATCGTTATTGGTCCTGTCAACACTGTAGGCAATATGTTGGTGACTAACTATCGGAAGCTTGGTATTCGACGACTCGTCGATGGCACTTCGACGAGGGATCATCGAATGAGCATTCGTCCGACGTTGTGGAGGGAGATTTTCACGATCGGTGGGGCGGCTATCTGAACGGCGTGGTCGGCATCGGCTGCGCCGTCGTGTGACGTCCGGCCAAGGATCACGGCTCCACAAGTACGACAAGATGCCCCCACCGACCTCTTTGAGCGCTACACCCCCTTCTTTTCGATGAACTCGGGCTACTCGCCTTCAATATGACCCAGCAAGGCCTGATCGACAGCGCGGGCGACCTCGAGTGTCGGGTCCTCTTCCGGTTGATCATTATTGGACTGATCGGTCCGACGCACAGAGTAGGAGATGGTCACATTAACGTTCGTGCGCCGAAAGTTGATGGAGCGCCCGCTGTTCTCAAGTGGCGTGGCGTATGCATCGTCACCCAGGTCGGCGATATCTACTGGCGGCGGATCTGCCTGATTATTCCGCGCTCTGTTGAAGGCGGAATCTGCGATCGCGACTGCGCTCAGATCTGATGATTCTGGTGGAGTGTGAATCAGCCAGGACACGTGTAGTCTGTTCCTGGTGGGGGTGTCTTCGGAACCGACCGCCGGTTTTGAAATGTAATCCCATCTGCATGAGTCCATGTTCGTCGTTCGACCCGGCTCGCTTGGCGCGCCAGGCACCAGCCGATCTCGCAGCTCTATCGGCACCAGATCACATGAAGAAGGCAGCTCCGAAAAATCGGCGGTCGATTGGTTTTGCGCTGGCATGGGGCCTGTCGTGCACGACACCATCAGAACTACCGAGAGGCCGCCGACGAGCGCGGCACGAGTTGTCCTCTGGCTTCTAGGGCGTGACTCGATCGCGGACATTCCACCCCCCAATGTCCACCGAAGATTGCGGAATTGTCTCTGGAACCCTGATGTCGGTGACGCCATGAAGCAGACTCTGGCCAGTCCTTCGATATTCGCTAATTGCAGTGTTGAGTACTGTTATGGTTTCTCCGCACTTTCGAACAAAATCTGCGATAGCATCGCAGATTACCTCGGCGACGCCGAAGAACAATTCTGTGATTCCGGAAGCGAACCCGCCCATCGCCTCGACGATGATTCCTGCACAGGTGTAGATGAAGCTGATTCCCTCATTGTATACGTCAGTCATGGTGCTGGCAATGTCCTTGAGGTGCTCTGACATTTCTTTGAAAACATCGACTGCGGTTTGGAAGATTCCTTCGAGGTGATCCAGATAGATGGTGAAGCTGTCGTATGCGCCACCTTGCCAGTAGGCGCTCAGGTCTGCTCTGCAATTCGATATCGAGTCAAGTGACTGATCGAGCTTCTGTTTTGCGTGAAATCCCCAGGCGTCGACTCGAGTTTCAATTGCCTCCGGGTGTCCGAAGGTGTCTCGAATTGTGTTGATCATGTCTTCGACTGCGCGTTCGCCGACCTTGTTGGCATACTCGATTATTTTATCGGCGTCCGATTCGGGGAAAGGGTCCAGAGATTCGTAACTCATGACAACCTCGAATTTCGTCGGCGTCCGGCGATCAGGGCAGTTCGTTGGTCAAGTAGTCGAACTGCGCATAGAACTCGGCGTCCCGACTCTCGTAATCGTCGGCCACGTCCTTGAGCGCGGTGGCCGCAGCCTCCAGTATCTCGGATCCCTCGCCGAGTCGACTCATCGCCTCGGTCAATGCTTCTCCGTACCTTCGGGTGGCTCCCGATTCGCTGCCGAGCAGACCGAGGCCCGTGTCGGAGAGTTCCTGCCCCGTGAGGTCGTCGCGTGCGCTCGCCCAGGAGTCCGCCGCCTCCTGAAGGAATCGCACGCTGTTGCGCAGTGCCTCCGGGACGACTTCGAAATCAGTCATCGTCGGTGCCCTTCCCTGGCATCGGTCGAAGTCTCCTGGCGAAGTGCTTCGGCCTTGGCCTCCGCTCGCTTGATGGATCGAAGCAACGCGGCGGACAGACCCCGGCCGTTGGTGTAACGAAGCTCCGCCGGATTGATCCGGATTTCGTTGAGCTGGCCATAACCACTCACCACGACGGCACCCAGGTCTCCTTCGAGGTCCTCGACAACAGTCGTTTTCGCGAGTCGGGCCGCCTTCTCTTTCGCCCTCTCATATTTCTGCTGGGCCAGGACAAGACGTTCCTTGATCTGTTCGGAGGAGTCCATCACCGGTCCTCGTCCTCGAGGAAGCCCGGCATGATCTCGGCCAGGGCCGCCCGACTCTCGTCGGCGGCCGCGCGACGGGCCTCCTGAATGACTGCGAGCACCCGACCACCGATCTTCGTGGGATGGGGGGTGCGGACCTCGGCGTCCTTGATGGTGATGTCGATGATGTGTCCGGCGCCGTCCACTACGACGGTGATGAGTCCGTCGGCGGTCGTCGACTCGTGCCGCTTCTCTGCTGCGCCCAGCCGAAGCTCTCGGACCTTGTCTCGTCGTTCCGCCAGCCGTTCCAGTACTGCCTGGGTATCCGCTACCGCGTCTACCATGTTCTCCCCCTGCGATCTATTGCACCATTCGATGGCAGCAGTATGCGACCGCGTGGCCGAACTCGCCGTGGCTGCATCGGTCGTCACTGGTGGGCAGCTTAGCGGTGTTGGTCAGCGCGCCGCGAACAGGTCGGGTTGAGAGCTCTTGTTTGCCGCAGGCTGTCGACTGTTGGTGTCGGCAGCCGATCGTGCATTACGCCAAGCGGTGCAATCGTGATTCGCCACTCACTCGAATGGCGCAGCAAAGGGAGAAGTCATTCTCCCGAACGGCAGTCCCGCGCATAGCGGGCAGGCGACTGGCCGACGGCGCGAGTGAAGTCCCGGGTCAGGTGTGCCTGGTCGCTGTAGCCGAGATCGCAGGCGAGCCGTGCCCAGTTCACGATGTCACCGTCGCCTGCTCGCTCGACGGCCTCGTGCACTCGGGAGCGCAGGAGCACCCATTTCGGCGGGACGCCCACGTACTCGGCGAACAGGCGTTGCAGGGTGCGCACGCCGATGTCGAATCGCTCCGCCACCGCGTCGACGCGGACCATGCCGGGATCCTCGACGATCGACCGCACCATCTCGGCGACAACCGGAGTCATCGGGTCCTTCTCGGGCAGTCGCGGGCGGAGGAACTCGTCCGCTGCCGCGACCAGCGCACTCGACTCGGCGACGTCGAGCACCGCCCGTGCCTGTTGGTCAGCCACAGGACCGAACGACTCCGCCACCGGCAGGACCCGGTCGGTCAACGCCGAGACCGGGCCGGTCAGGAACGGTCGGACGCCCGCCGGGCGGAATCGCACGCCCAGCACGTGGCCGGTGCCGGACAGCAGCCGGGAGTAGCGGCCGCGCATCACCCCGTACAACGCCGAGCCCGCCGGATCGAAGACGAGATGCACGGTGGGGTGCGGGATCACCCATTGCCGGTGGGACCGCCCGTCGGGCAGGTCCCAGTGAATCGTCCAGTAGTACTCGACGAACGGGGCGATCTCGGGCGCGGGCAGGTGCTTGCCGAGTCGGAAGCTCTCGTGGGCGACGGCCCGGTACAGCACGCCCGCACTGCGGACCGGCGCGGCGGGAGACAGACCGGGGCGCCCTTGGCTCGAGTGTCGCTGACCTGCGGTGATGGTCATGTCGGCAGCTTATGTCCCCGGTCGGACGGTTTCCCTGGGCCGCCGCGGTGCGGGATGCGTCCGGACACCGGTCCGGCTCTGGAGCGGTCCGGCGGCACCGACCCGGCGGCTGACGTCTTTGTTCAAGAATCCCGACCCCACCGGCTCCTACTGTCGCAGGCGCACCCCCCGTGCGATAGCGATGAGGAGAGACATGGAACTGCACCCCATGCTGGCGGCCGGCGCCGACGAGCTTCGTGGAGTGGCCGAGCGGATCGAGCCTGCCGACTTCGCGTCGCCCACGCCGTGTGCGGAGTTCGACGTGCGGGCGTTGCTCAACCACGTCATCTGGGCCACGCGAATCCTGAGCCTCGCGGGCCGGAAGGAACCGTTTCCCACCGACGTCGACTGGTCTGAGGACCAGATGACGGGCGACTGGCGGGCGCGGCTCTCCGACGGGCTGTCCGAGACGGCGAAGGCCTGGAGCGAGCCTGCGGCCTGGACGGGGACGACGGTGATCGCGGGGGGCTCCGAGTTCCCGGCAACCTTCGCGGGCGAGCTGGCCTTCGTGGAGCTGATCCTGCATGGCTGGGACCTCGCCCGCGCCGCGGGACTGCCGTACGACTGCGGCTCCGCGACGGCCGATGCCGCGTTGGCGGTGATGGGCAGGCTGGCCGAACAGGGCCGGGCATCGGGCTCCTTCGGACCGGAGATCGCCGTGCACGACTCGGCCTCGTCGTTCGACCGGGTCCTCGGACTCAGCGGGCGCGATCCGCAGTGGGCCGCCTGAGAGGACACCGGTCTGGGGCGGTGGACCGGTCGGCGCGTGATCTCGTCCTGGGCTGCGTCGTCGTCGCATCGGAACGTAGTCGGCGGTCGTGGTTGGTGCCCCGTCGCGGCACGGGAGCAGCAGCGAAGCGCGCACGACAACAGTCACGAGGGCGCAGACAAAGGCTCCTCATCGAGTCTTCGCGCCAGCTCGTCGTCGACCAGCAGTGCACGAAGTTCGCGCTCGCCGATGCTTATCGGGAGTTCGACGACGGTCGTGACGACGGGCTGGGCCTCCAAGGAGCAGGCTGTCGCCGAACCCGGAGCGCGGGCGAGCGGTGCGATCAGCACGCCATCGTCGTCGGGTCGCGCCCAGATGCCCGCCGCCCGATGACAGACGACGGAGGGCAGGTAGCGGATCACGACGCTGCGGTCGTCCGCGTCGACTGCGATCAGCTCCCACGGCATCGCCACCACGTCGTCGGGCGGGCTGTCCTCGCGCGCCTGGCTGCGGGGCAGCGACTCGATCTCCGTGGCCGAGAGTTCGATCGTGCCTCGGCGCGCCGCCTCGGTGGCCGCCAGGCTCAGCGTGGTGACCAGGGGTCCTGCGGGCGGCTCGGGACGGCCGCAGCCTGCGGCGGCGAGGACTAGCGCGGCGACGGCGAGCGCGGCGACGGCGAGCCGAGTGCTGGGGCGTCGTCTCATCGTCGTACCCCGATCTGGGCGAGCGTCCGGAGCTGCCCGGGGGAGTCGACTTCGATCGTTTCACTCGGTGATCCCGCCGGCTAGCGTCCGGTCCACGGGAGGCGACGGACTTCGCTGTCTCGCCTCGGCTGCCCGCTGGTCCGGAGTCCTGCTGACCCGCCTGCGCGTCTGGCCGCCTGTGGACCCGACCCGGGTCGTCGATACCTCGGACCGACGTCGGGAATCCGTGTCCAGGATGCTGGCGAGGTCGCTCAGCGAGCGTCGTGCGGCCGGCCGGTGACGCGAGGGCGCCCTCGGCTCCGCCGGGGCACGCGGACAGACCCGTACTGCCGGCCGTAATGGGTCGCTTCTCGCCCGGCACCCGGCACACGCTTGCGTGGTCCGAAGGTCGGCCGGTTGAATCCGACGGGGTCGACCGGGCCTGTCAGGACAGGCGTGCAGCCGGGACACGGCCGAGGTGAACAGGGGAGTGGTGCAGGTGAGCGAGGGTGTGACGCCGGTTCGCTATGCGGTCGTCGGAACCGGATCGCGGGCGGACATGTACGTCGACGCGTTGGCTACCCGCTTTCCCGCGAACGCACAGCTCGTGGCCCTGTGTGACACCAACGAGACGCGGATGCGGGTGCACAATCGTCGGCTCGGCGAGCAGCACGGGCTGGCCGCCCTGCCGACGTATGCGCCTGCCGACTTCACCGAGATGCTCACTCGTGAGCGGGTCGACGCGGTGATGGTCTGCACGACCGACAGCGCCCACGACGACTATCTCGTGGCCACCGTCGAGGCGGGACTGCGGGCGGTCACCGAGAAGCCGATGACCACCGACGTCGAGAAGGCCCGCCGCATCCTGGCGGCGCAACAGCGGACCGGCGGCCGGATCGAGGTCACCTTCAACTATCGCTACAACCCCGTCCACCAGCGGGTTCGTGAGCTGCTGGCCGAGCAGGTGATCGGCGACGTCGGCTCCGTGCACTTCGAGTGGCTGCTCGACGTGCAGCACGGCGCGGACTACTTCCGGCGCTGGCACCGCAACCGGGAGAACTCCGGCGGCCTGCTCGTGCACAAGTCCAGCCACCACTTCGACCTGGTCAACTGGTGGCTCGACGACGCACCCGACTCGGTGGTCGGACTCGGGAACCTCTTCTTCTACGGCGCCGAGGGCGGCGCGCGCAACGGCTACGCCAAGGACTACCTGCGGGCTGCGGGCTCGCAGGCCGCTGCGACCGATCCCTTCGCCCTGGACATGGCCGCGTCCCCCCGACTCACCGAGCTGTACCTGGACGCCGAGCACGAGGACGGTTATCAGCGCGACCGCAACGTCTTCGCCGGTGACATCGACATCGAGGACGACATGTCGGTCCTGGCCCGGTACCGGGGCGGGGCCTCGCTGACCTATCAGCTCACCGCCTATGCGCCCTACGAGGGATATCGCGTGTCGTTCAACGGCACCAAGGGCAGGCTGGAGCTCGACGTCCTGGAGAACGACTACGCCCGGTCGCCGCTGGAGCACGGCTCGCGGATGGGAGTGTCGCCCGGTTCGGTGGAGGAGGTCGCGCCAACGCGGACGGCGATCACGCTGCGTCCGCTGTTCCAGCCTGCCGAGGTCCTGCTGGACGAGCCGATGCGCCCCGGTCACGGCGGCGGCGACGACCTGATGCTCGACGCGCTGTTCGGCCCGCCCGCCGCCGACCCGCTCGGGTTGCGCGCGGACCACATCGCCGGGGCACGGGCGTTGGCGATCGGTCTGGCGGCGACGAAGTCCTTCGGCACCGGCGGACTCGTGCGGATCGGCGATCTGCTCCCGATCTGATCGACGACGGCCCGCCGCGACGACGGTTCGACCGTCGTCGCGGTCGGGCGACCGGGACACCTCGACGACACCGCTCGGCGATGACAGGAGCACTTCAGGCAATGAGCACGGATCTGACCGCGCTGCGTCGACGTCTCGGCGGGCCTGCCTACGGCTGTGACTACAACCCGGAGCAGTGGCCGGAGGAGGTCTGGGCCGAGGACATGCGCCTGATGCGGCAGGCCGGGGTCAACCTGGTCAGCATCGGCATCTTCTCCTGGGCGAAGATCGAGCCGAGGCCCGGTAAGTACGACTTCGGCTGGTTCGACCGGTTGATGGATCTGCTGGCGGCCAACGGCATCGGCGCGTGCCTGGCCACCATGACCGCCTCGCCTCCGCCGTGGATGGCCCGGCTGCATCCGGAGACGTTGCCGGTCACCTCGACCGGCGTCCGCCTCGCTCCCGGCTCCCGCCAGCAGTTCTGTCCGTCGAGCCAGGTCTACCGCGACTACGCCGTCCGGCTCGTCGAGCAGATCGCCACTCGATATCGGGATCATCCGGCGCTGGCGCTCTGGCATGTCAACAATGAGTACGGCTGTCACATGAACGCCTGCTATTCGGACGTCTCCGCCGCCGCGTTCCGTGACTGGCTGCGCGACCGCTACGGCGATCTCGATCGGCTCAACCAGGCCTGGTACACCGACTTCTGGTCGCAGGGCTACACCGACTGGGCCGACATCGGGGTGCCCAGCCTGGCGCCGTATCACCCGAATCCCGGGCAGAGCGTCGACTTCGCCCGCTTCACCTCGGATGCGTTCCTCGGCTGCTTCCTCGCGGAGAAGGAGGTGCTCTTCCGACTGACGCCTGACGTGCCGGTGACCACCAACTTCATCACCGACGGTCCCGCGATCGACCTCTTCGACTGGGCAGGCCATCAGGATCTCATCGCCTTCGACGCCTACCCCGACCCCTTCGAGGCAGACAGTCACATCGCCGCGGGTTTTCACTTCGACCTGATGCGGTCACTGCGCCATGGACAGCCGTGGTTCCTCATGGAGCAGGCCACTGCGGCGGTGAACTGGCGGGAGCGCAATGCCATGAAGCTGCCCGGCGCGATGCGGCTGGGCAGCTGGCAGGCCGTCGCACAGGGCGCGGACGCGGTGATGTTCTTCCAGTGGCGCGCCTCGCGAGGCGGCACCGAGAAGTTCCACGCCGCGATGGTCCCGCACACCGGCACCGACACCCGGATCTTCCGTGAGGTCTGCGAGCTGGGCGCCGAACTCGCCTCGGTGCCCGCGCTCGTCGACAGTCGGGTGCGCGCGGAGACCGCGCTGCTGCTGGACTGGTCGAACTGGTGGGCGTTGGAACGCGACTCGCATCCCAGCGTCGACGTCACGCGGCACGAGGCCGAGATGGCGCACTACGCCCCGTTGTTCGAGGCGGGGGTGACCTGCGACGTCGTGCACCCGGACCGGGATCTGTCCGGCTACCGGCTGGTGGTCGTGCCCAATCTCTACCTGCTGAGCGACGCGGCTGCCGAGCGGCTCCGTGACTACGTCCGGGGCGGCGGGCACCTCGTCGTCTCCTTCTTCTCCGGCATCGTCGACGAGAACGACCACGTCCACGCGGGCGGGATGTCTCCGGCGCTGCGGGAGACCCTCGGCGTCTGGGTGGAGGAGTTCTGGCCGCTGCCCGAGGCGGGCACCATCGCCGTCACCGGGCTCGGGGCGGATCGAGTCGGAGCGGTTGCGGCGGCCGACTCCGGCGCGACGAGTGCGCCCGTGACGGGGCGGATCTGGTCCGAGCTGATCCGGTTGGCGGGTGCCGAGTCACTGGCCGAGTTCGCCGACGGCGAGCTGAGCGGCTCGCCTGCGATCACCCGACACCGGTTCGGGGCGGGCACGGCCTGGTACCTCGGCACCCGGCTGGACGCGACCTCGATGCGCGGCCTGTTGGACGTCGTCCGCGAGGCGGCAGGCGTCGGGCCCGACCTCCCGTTGCCCGCAGGCGTCCAGGCGGTCACCCGGCACGCTGCCGACGGCACCCGCTTCCTGCTGCTGCTCAATCACGGCGGCGAGCCTGTGGAGGTGGCGCTGCCCGAGCCGATGACCGACGTCCTCGCTCGGACCGCCGGGCCCGAGGCTTCGCCCATGATCGAGATTCGGCTGCCCAGGCACGGCGTCGCGGTGCTGACGTCCTCGCCGGACTAGCGATTCGCGCGACTGCGGCGCGCCGCCCGCCACCTGACGCCGAGCCCCTCGGCGTCAGGGGCGGTGGCGGCGCGGGTGGCTGGAGTCGCGGACGACCAGTTCGGGGGTGAAGACCGTGTGCTGGTGGGTGTGCTGCTCCGGTGCCAGCGTCTCGGCGATGACCAGATCGGCGGCCGTGCGGCCGATCAGATAGCGCGGCTGCCGGACCGAGGTCAGCGGGACGGCCGCTGCGGCGGCGAAGTCGATGTCGTCGTAGCCGACCAGGGCGACGTCCTCCGGAACCCGGATGCCTGCTCGCATGAGCACCTGGAGCAGGCCCAGCGCGAGGAGGTCGTTCGCGCAGAACACGCCGTCGGGCAGGGCGGGGCCGGCGAGGAGCTGCTCGGCGGCGCGCTGACCCGAGACGACGTTCAGCGCGGGGACCTCGACGGCCCGCAGCGTCTCCGCAGGCCTGCCTGCTCGCGCCAGCGCGCGGCGGGCCCCGGCGAGCCGGTCGGCGCACTGCCGGATCGACTCGGGGCCGGTGACCATGACGAGGTCCTCATGGCCGCCCGCGAGCAGGTGGGTGGTGGCGAGATCGCCGCCGATCACGTCGTCCACCGAGACCGAACAGACGTCCTGCGAGGCGGTCGGGTGGTCGAGCAGCACCACGGAGACGCCTCTGCGCTGGAGTCGTCGTACCGGGTCGAGCGAGTCGCCGACCGGCGTGATCAGGACGGCGTGGGCCCGTTGCTCGGTCAGCAGGTCCAGGTAGCGGCTCTCGCGTGCGCTGGACTCGTCGCTGTTGCAGAGGATCACGACGTGTCCCGCCTCGGTGGCGGAGTCCTCCACCCCTCTGGCGACGTCGGTGAAGAACGGGTTGCCGACGTCGAGCACCACCAGGCCGATCGTCCGCGCGGTGCCGGAGCGGAGTTGTCTTGCGGACTCGTTACGGACGAAACCCAGCTCTTCGATGGCCGCGAGCACCCGATCCCTGGTCGCGGGCGCCACCACGGTGGGCCGATTGAGCACGTTGGAGACCGTGCCGACGGAGACCCGCGCGGCGGCGGCGACCTCCCGGATACTCGCTGTCGGGTTCACCGCGTCTCCCTCGATCTGAATCGTCGTGTCCTGGGCGGAGCGCGGCGCCCGATGTGATGTTGAAACGTGTCAACGTGCGGCGGATGCTCCGCGAGGAGTATGCCTCAGATCATCGTGACCAACCTGAAATCTGTCCGGTTCTTGTCGGAAAAGGTTGACGGTCCTCGCTCCCGTGCCGCAAGCTTGGCCCAAGATGACGGCTTGAAACGATTCATTAACCCGGCTGAAATCGCCGAGGGGCCGACACCGCCGAGGAGGAGTCGAGAGTGACCGAACGGGTGTGCTTCGTGCTCCAGGTGCGAGCCGATCGCCTGGAGGAGTACCGCGAGCGGCACCGCGATGTCTGGCCGGAGATGCGGAAAGCGCTATCCGAGTCGGGCTGGCACAACTACTCCCTCTTCCTGCGCCCGGACGGGATGCTCGTCGGCTACCTGGAGTGCGAGGACTTCGCCGCCGCCAAGGCGGCCATGGACGCCACCGAGGTCAACGCGCGCTGGCAGGCCGAGATGGCCGAGTTCTTCGTCGGCCTCGACGGTGGCAACGCCGACGCCGGGATGCAGGCGATCCCCGAGGTCTTCCACCTGCCGTGACCAGCCAGCCTTCTCGGGGGTCGACGACGATCCCCGGCAGTCCTTCGAGGAGAAGCACGATGACCGACATCGACCCGTCCCGGCGTGCGGCGCTGTTCGACGTCCTGCGCACCCAGCGGATCGAGACGCCCTCCTGGGCGTACGGCAACTCCGGGACCCGCTTCAAGGTCTTCGCGCAGGACGGCGTGCCGAGGAACCCGGTCGAGAAGATCGAGGACGCCGCCAAGGTTCACGAGCTGACCGGTATCGCCCCCAGCGTCGCGCTGCACATCCCGTGGGATCGGGTGGACGACTACGCGGCCCTGCGTGCCCACGCCGACGGCGTCGGCATCACGCTCGGCGCGATCAACCCCAATGTCTTCCAGGAGGACGACTACCGGCTTGGCAGCGTGTGTAGCCCGGACGCAGGGGTGCGTCGCAAGGCCGTCGACCACCTGCTCGAATGCGTGGCCGTCGCGGAGCAGACCGGCTCCTCGGTGCTGTCGCTGTGGTTCGCCGACGGCATCAACTACCCGGGGCAGGACGACCTGCGCGCGCGGCAGGACCGGCTCGCCGAGGCACTGCGCGAGGTCTACGGCCAGATGCCCGAGGGCATGCGGATGCTCCTGGAGTACAAGTTCTTCGAGCCCGCCTTCTACGCCACCGACATCCCCGACTGGGGGACCTCGCTGGCCCACTGTCTCGAACTCGGCCCCGCCGCGCAGGTGCTCGTGGACACCGGACACCACGCCCCCGGCACCAACATCGAGTTCATCGTGGCCTTCCTCCTGCGGGCCGGGCGGCTCGGCGGATTCCACTTCAACTCGCGGTTCTACGCCGACGACGACCTGATCGCGGGTGCGGCCGACCCGTTCCAGCTGTTCCGGATCATGCACGAGGTGGCGCAGGGCGGCGGGCTCGACCGGGCCACCGGAGTCGAGTTCATGCTCGACCAGTGCCACAACATCGAGCCGAAGATCCCGGCCATGATCCGCTCGGTGTGCAACGTCCAGGAGGCCACCGCTAAGGCGCTGCTGGTCGACTCCGCCGCACTGCGCGCGGCGCAGGCCGAAGGCGACGTCCTCGGGGCCAACGCCGTGTTGATGGACGCCTACAACACCGACGTCCGACCCCTGCTCGCCGAGCTGCGTCAGGACATGGGCATCGACCCCGACCCGATGGCCGCCTACCACCGCTCCGGTTACCAGCAGCGCATCGTGGCAGAGCGCGTCGGCGGGAACGCCGCAGGCTGGGGCGCCTGACCGAGCCGCCCGTCGGATCGATCCGGTGCCGCCGGACCTGACGTGACTCGCCACCGCGCCAGCGCCGCGCACGACGACCCGCCCGCCGATCCCGTGGACACGAGAGACGAGAGATGACCACACACCCAGAAGTCGAGAAGCTGCTCCAGCGCTGTCACGAGCTCGGCTCGGACCCGCGCAACACCAACTACGCGGGCGGCAACGCGTCGGTCAAGGCCGACGACGTCGATCCGGTGACCGGGCAGCCCGTCGAACTCATGTGGGTCAAGGGATCGGGCGGCGACCTCGGCACCCTGACAGAGGCGGGGCTCGCGGTGCTGCGCACCGACCGGCTGCGCGCACTCATCGACGTCTACCCCGGGGTGGACCGCGAAGACGAGATGGTGGCGGCCTTCGACTACTGCCTGCACGGCAAGGGCGGCGCGGCCCCCTCCATCGACACGGCCATGCACGGCCTCGTCGACGCGGCGCACGTCGACCACCTGCACCCGGACGCGGGCATCGCGCTGGCCACCGCCGCCGACTCCGAGAAGCTCACCGCCGAGTGCTTCGGTGATCGAGTGGCCTGGGTGCCGTGGCGTCGGCCCGGTTTCCAGCTCGGCCTGGACATCGCCGAGATCAAGCGCGCCAACCCCTCCGCCATCGGGGTCATCCTCGGCGGCCACGGCATCACTGCCTGGGGTGACACCGCCGAGGAGTGCCGGGCCAACTCGCTGGAGATCATCGACACCGCCGAGCGGTTCATCGAGACGCGGGGCACGGCCGAGCCCTTCGGGCCCGTCGTCGAGGGCCGGTCGGCGCTGCCCTCGGCACAGCGGCGGGAGCGGGCGGCGGCGCTGTTCCCGGTGCTGCGCGGGCTCGCCTCCACCGATCGACGCCAGATCGGCCACTTCACCGACTCGCCCGCCGTCCTCGACTTCGTCTCGCGCGAGCGGATGCCGGAGCTGGCGGCCCTGGGCACCTCCTGCCCGGATCACTTCCTGCGGACCAAGGTCCGGCCGATGGTGCTGGACCTCGGCCCGGACGCGCCGCTGGACACGGTGATCGATCGACTGCGTGAACTGCACGAGCAGTACCGCGCCGACTACCGCGCCTATTACGAGCAGTTCGCCACCCAGGACTCCCCGGCGATGCGCGGTGCCGATCCGGCGATCGTGCTGGTGCCCGGGGTCGGCATGTTCTCCTTCGGCGCCGACAAGCAGACCGCCAGGGTCGCGGGCGAGTTCTACGTCAACGCGATCAACGTCATGCGGGGCGCCGAGGCGATCTCCCGCTACCAGCCCATCGACGAGGGCGAGAAGTTCCGCATCGAGTACTGGGAGCTGGAGGAGGCCAAACTGCGGCGGCGGCCCAAGGCCAAGCCGCTGGCCACTCGCGTGGCCCTGGTGACCGGCGGTGCCTCCGGCATCGGCCTGGCCACCGCGCGCAGGCTCGTTGCCGAGGGCGCCTGCGTCGTCGTCGCCGACCGCGACGCGGACCGGGCCCGCGAGGCGGCCGAGGAGCTTGGTGCAGGCGCCTACCGCGCCGCCGACGTCGCGATCTCCGTGGCCGTCGACGTCACGGACTCGGTCGCCGTGGACGCCGCGCTCGCCGAGGCCAGCCTGGCCTTCGGCGGCGTCGACCTGGTCGTCAACAACGCGGGGCTGTCCATCTCCAAGCCGCTGCTGGAGACCACCGACGCGGACTGGGACATCCAGCACGGCGTCATGGCGCGCGGCTCCTTCCTCGTGTCCCGCTCCGCGGCCCGCGTGCTCATCGCGCAGGCGATGGGCGGCGACATCATCTACATCGCCAGCAAGAACGGCGTGTTCGCCGGTCCCAACAACGTCGCCTACGGCGCGGCGAAGGCGGACCAGGCTCATCAGGTCCGGCTGTTGGCCGCCGAACTCGGCGGACACCGGATTCGGGTCAACGGCATCAATCCCGACGGGGTGGTGCGCGGCTCGGGCATCTTCTCCGGCGGATGGGGCGCGCAGCGCGCGGCCGTCTACGGGGTGGAGGAGTCCGAGCTCGGCAGTTTCTACGCGCAGCGCACCCTGCTCAAGCAGGAGGTGCTGCCGGAGCACGTCGCGGCGGCGGTGTTCGCACTGACCGGCGGCGACCTGACGCACACCACCGGACTCCACATCCCGGTGGACGCGGGCGTCGCCGCGGCCTTCCTGCGCTGAATCAGGGATGCCCGCGACCGGGAACGGCACCGCAGCACGCCGGTCCCGACAGCGACATGACGACCGCAGCACGACGAACGGCGGCGAGGGAAGGCCCAGGACAAGGAGGTCCCCATGGTTGCGTTGGCGGTACGGCCGATCACGGCCGACTCGGATCGGAGCCAGAGCAGGCTCACCCGGCCCGAGCGGGTCATCGAGGTCCGGCTGACCAGGGAGGAGCGCATGATCCTCGCGCTGCTCGCGGACGGCTATCTTCTCGACGGCATCGCCAGGCGGATGTGCACGTCGAACCGGACCCTGCGCAGGCGGATTCGCGGGGTGTGCGATCGGCTGGGCGTGCAGACGCCGATCCAGGCGGTGGCGTGGGCGGCGCGGCGAGGTCTGATCTGAGGGCGGTTCTCGGTCGCTCCTGCTCGTCGCCGCTTCGGCGAGGCGGACGATCGAGCCTGCGGGCGACGGCCTCGGCCGTGCGGCCGCTCGTCCGAGGCGTCCGACGGCGTCGGGTCGGCGTCGATGCTCGTGGTGCGCTGCCCGATGGCGGCTCATCGGTGGTGCCGCGCTCGGCCTGCGGTGCGGGCCCGGCGGATGTTCCGGTCGGGCGCGGTGGTGGCAGGGCCGCGCGTGACGGCGCGGTGGCCGCGTAGACGGTCGTCGGCTCGACTCGATCACGTCGGCCGGTTCGCCTCGAAGGCGGCCGATGCGTGCGGCGGCGTCGATGCACTCGGCGGGCACGCGACGGCCGATGCCCACCGCATCGGCAGCGCGCGGCGCGCGGCGTCAGATCGTGGCGCGTGGCAGCCACCAGCTGAACGGCTTCCGGGTTCTGGGCACCGCAGGCGGAGGGCTCCGACGGCGATGTCGGTCGCCTGCCCTCGGTGCGGTCGGTACCGGCGCGGCGAGGACGACCGCCGTCGAGGAGACCGACCGGCAGCGCAGGGTCCGCGCGGCCACCCGGCGGCGGGCCGCGTGTACGACGACACGGCAGCAGCAGGCGAGCGGAAAGGATCAGGGGTGAGCACATCGGGTGCGGTCGGCGGCGCGGTGACGGCGACCTGCGCGGCAGTCGACCTCGGCGCGTCCAGCGGACGGGTCATCCTGGGGCGCGTCGGCGCCGGTGAGTTGAGCACCACCGAGGTCGCCCGCTTCGACAACACCCCGATCCGCATCGCGCGCGGCGCGGGACGGGATCGGCTGCACTGGAACGTCCTCGGGCTCTACCGCGACATCCTCGCGGGCCTGCGCATCGCGTCGGCGTCGGCGGAGCTGCACAGCATCGGCATCGACTCGTGGGCCGTCGACTACGGGCTGCTCGACGCGGACGGCGAGCTGCTCGGCAACCCGATCCACTACCGGGACTCCCGGACGGACGGCGTCCTGGACCAGGTGCGTGCCACCCTCGGCGCCGAGCGCATCTATGCGACGACCGGCATCCAGTTCATGCCGATCAACACGTTGATTCAACTCGTCGCCGCCAGAGACACGGCCGCCCTGACTGCCGCGTCGAGCCTCCTGCTGATCCCCGACCTGCTCTGCTACTGGCTCACCGGACAGCGTGGCGCCGAGGTCACCAACGCGTCCACGACCCAGCTGCTCGACGTGCGCAGGCGGGAATGGGCCTGGGAGCTGGTGCGCGCGGCGGGCATCGACGAGACGCTGCTGCCGCCGTTGCGGGAACCGGGGGAGCGCATCGGACTCGTCGACGGCACGGCTCGGGCCGAACTCGGCGGCGGGGAGCTGCCGGTGGTGGCGGTCGGCTCCCACGACACGGCGTCGGCGATCGTCGCGGTGCCAACCGTCACCCGGCGTTTCGGTTACGTCTCCTGCGGAACGTGGTCGCTGGTCGGACTCGAACTCGACGCGCCCGTGGTCTCCGAGGCAGGCCGGACCGCCAACTTCACCAACGAACTCGGCGTCGACGGCACGACCCGATACCTGCGCAACGTGATGGGGCTGTGGCTGCTCCAGGAGTCCCTGCGCACCTGGGCGGACGCCGGTCGACCCGCCGAGCTCTCGGGACTGCTCGCCGACGCGGCCCGCGCCGAGCCTTTCCGCTCGATCGTCGACCCCGACGACCCGAGGTTCCTCGCCCCCGGCGACATGCCCGCGCGCATTGCCCAGGCCTGTCGGGAGACGGGGCAGCCGGTCCCCGAGACCCAGGCTCAGCTCGTCCGCTGCGTGCTGGAGAGTCTCGCCCTGGCCTATCGCCGCACCCTGCGACAGGCCTGCGCACTGTCCGGTCGGGAGGTCGACGTCCTGCACATCGTCGGCGGCGGCTCTCGCAACGAGCTGCTGTGCCGGTTGACGGCCGATGCGTGCGGGATTCCGGTGGTGGCCGGGCCGGTCGAGGCCACGGCGCTGGGCAACCTGCTGGTGCAGGCCAGGGCGGCGGGCGGCTCCGGCGTCGGCGATCTGACGGCGATGCGTGCGCTGGTCGCCGCGACGCAGGAGGTGCGGGAGTACGCCCCGAGCGGAGCTGCCTCGGACTTCGACGCCGCGGCCCGCAGACTGGACTGAAACGTCCTCGGTCGGGGCCTCGGCGTCGTCTGCTGCCACCCGCATGGTTCCCGTGTCCGGCAGTCCCGGGATTCTGCCGCGGTGTTGACCGGCAGTCGGTTCAGTGGTCCGACCTCGGCGGCGGTGATCGATCCGCCAGGCCCGCCGTGCCGGTCCGGCCACGACGAGACACCGAGGCGTGCGGCCGGTGACTCCTTCAAGCCTGCCTCGCGGCAGCCACCGGTCGGCAGACCCGCCGACGTGCCGGTCCCGTCGCCGCCCGTCGCCCGCCCCACACTCTCGTGGGGCGGGCGACGGAATCGGCGATCAGCTGATCAGCTGCTCGGTCTCGTTCATCAGCAGGGCGGCGCCCTCGTCGACCGTGAGCTCCCCGAAGTTGATCGAGTCGTAGACCCGGGTGAAGGTCCGCTTCACCGAGCCCCAGCCCTGCGGCGGCGCGGAGGGCGCATCGCTCAGCTCGTCGGCCATGCTCTCCTCGAAGTCGAAGAGGATCTTGTCGACCCCGTCGAGGTCTTCGGCCACGGCCGCCCGGACCTCGCTGTTGGGCGGAGTGCCTCGGACGGTGCGCAGGATCTGGCCCGCCTCGACGTCGTTCATCAGGAAGTCGATCAGCCGGGCGGCCTCCTCGGGGTGTTCCGAGCGGCTGCCGATGGCGATCTGGATCGAGGTCGACGCATAGATGCCCGTCTCGCCCTCCTCGTTGCTCGGCCACGGGGCCAGCGCCACGTCCTCGCCCATGGTCGGGAAGAGCGAGGCCGAGCTGCCCAGATAGCTCAGCTCCGCCGCGGACCTGCCGGACACCAGCGGCGAGGTGTCCACCGAGCCGTTGACCTGGCTGGTCACCTCGGCAGAGGTCACCACACCCGCGTCCCGGAGCCCCTGGGTGAAGTTCCAGTAGTCCGCGACGTCCTCTTCGGTAAAGGCGATGCCCTCTTCGGTGTACAGCTCCCGGCCTTGCTGGCGGATGAAGAACTGGAACCAGTCCACCGCCCAGCCGGGATCGGTCAGGCCGACCACCTCGCCGTCGGTGCTGTCGCTGATGATCTCCGAGGCCTCGATGAGGTCGTCCCAGGTGAAGTCGCCGACCTCCGGCGCGTCCAGCCCCGCCTCGGCCCAGATGGTCGGGTTGTAGGCCATCGTCTGGGTGCTGCGACCCAGCGGCACCGCGAATCGGCCCGCAGGCAGCTCTCCCGACCGCAGGCCAGCCGGGTCGACGGACTCGATGTCGATCTCGGTGCCGACGTGCTCGTCGAGGTCCCGCAGCATTCCGCGCTCGGCATACTCCCGCAGGTAGCCGGCGTCCATCTGCACCACGTCGGGAACGTTGCCGCCTGCCACCTGCGTGGACAGCTTCTCGAAGTAGGCGTCGAAACCGGAGAACGACGTGTTCACCGTGATGCCGGGGTTGCGCTCCTCGAACAGGTCGACGGCCTCCTGGGTGGCCTCGGCGCGACTGTCGTTGCCGTACCAGGTGAAGTCCAGCGACACCGTGCCGTCGCCGGACCCGGACCCGCCGCAGCCCGCGAGGACACCGCAGGCAGCCAACAGCGACACCGCCCCGGTCGCCAGGGTTCGGCCGCGTACTCGGCTGTCCCGCGTTCTGGTCGGCATCATCGCCCTCCACGTCGTCGAGCGGTCTCGACGTCGAGACCGCTGCCCTAGCGCCTGTCTTTTATCCCCACTTTCCTGTTGCGCGGGGCCACCGCGGCGATCTGCGGCGTTGTCGTCAGTCAACATAACTCCGTTATGTCTCTTTCCTTCGCCTTGCAGCTCATCCACGCTGATCCCGCTCACGATGGAGGGGGACCAAAGACAGGCCCTTAGATGGGAGGACATCCGACCCCGGTCTGTCGAGCAGATGACCGGATGCGGTCGCGACCCGACGTCTCGCCACTGCGGAGCAGGTCGGGGAGGCACCATCGCGGGAAGCCTTGAGGAGGTCGTCTGTTGTCACTGCCCGACGAGGACCGCGCACTGTCGCCGTTCACCGGTTGGACCCGCACGCACTGGGCTGCGGCGGCCGATCGGATGCTGCTCGGCGTCCGTCCCCATGCCTCACCGACCCAGGCCCTTCTTCGGCTGCCGGGGTCGCCGTCGCGGTCGGGTGAGTGGAGCGACGGTCTGGAGGGCTTCGCCAGGACTTTCCTCACCGCGGCCTTCCGGGTGGCGGGCAGCGGCGGCGTCGATCCGCACGACTTCCTCGGTCGCTATGCGGCGGGCCTGGCCGCCGGGACGGACCCGACGAACCCGGAGCGCTGGCCGACGTTCGCCGAGGCCGGCCAGGCCAAGGTCGAGGCTGCCTCCATCGTGATCGGACTGCACGAGACACGACCGTGGCTCTGGGATCGGCTCGACAGCGGCGTTCAGGAGCGGGTGGTGACCTGGTTGGCGGGCCAGGTCGGCGAGCCCGCGATCGACAACAACTGGATCTGGTTCCAGAACGTCACCGAGGCCTTCCTTCGATCGGTCGACGGGCCCTGGTCGCAGGCCGACCTCGATCGCAACTGTGAGCTGACCGAGTCGTGGCATCGCGGCGGCGGCTGGTACACCGACGGCGGACTGCGCAAGCACGACTTCTACACCGCATGGGCGTTCCACCTCTATCCGCTGTGGTGGTGTCGGATGTCGCCGGATCTGCCGCTCGCGCAGGAGTACCGCCCGGTCTACCTCGACCGGCTCGCCGAGTTCCTGCCCGATCACGCCGCACTGTTCGGCGCCGACGGCGCCCCGCTGTTCCAGGGGCGGTCGCTCATCTACCGGTGGGCCGCCCTCGCACCGGTCTGGGCCGCCGCCGTGTTCGACTCCGGGCCGTTCGATCCCGGGGTGCTGCGACGCTGGGCCAGCGGCACGCTGCGGTACTTCCTCGACCGGGGGGCGCTGGACGGCGCCGACGTGTTGACCACGGGCTGGCATGGGCCGTTCCCGGCGCTGGCGCAGTGGTATTCCGGGCCCGCCTCGCCGTACTGGGCGAGCAAGGGGATGCTCGGGCTGCTCCTGCCAGAGGATCATCCGGTGTGGACGTCGGTGGAGGCGCCGCTGCCGGTGGAGCAGGGTGACTACGAACTCGACCTGCCGGGGCCGGGCTGGCTGGTCTCCGGCACGAAGGCCGACGGCGTCGTGCGGGTGGTCAATCACGGGACCGACCGGGCATCGGACGAGCGACTCGCGCCGGAGCTGCCGATCTACACGGCCTTCGCCTTCTCCACCCACACCGCGGTCCATCTCGACCCTGCGGTCGAGCTGCGGCGGGGTCGAGGACTGGAGGCGATCCCCACGGACTCGGCGGTGGTCTTGCTGGATGCGCAGGGGGAGCCCTCGATGCGTCCGCCGGTGCGCCCGCTCGGCGTGGTGGACGGCGTCGCCTTCTCCCGGCACCGTGCGCACTGGCCCGTCGACCCGGCCGCCGAGACCTTCCGGGTCGGTCCGACCGTGACGGTGGGCTCGGTGCTGCGCGGATCGTGGGAGGTCCGGCTGGTCCGGGTCGAGGAGCCGACCGGGAGCGAGGATCAGGCCGAGGAGTCCGTCACCTCGGCGGGACTGCGGTTACGGGTCAGTGGTTGGCCGTTGGCGGGCGAGACGCCACCCGAGATCGAGACCGCACCCGAGGGCGAGGTGATCCTGGCAGGCGGGCTGCTGGGCCGTGCCGTCGGTCTGCTCGGGCTGGTCGGCGGCGCTCCGCTGCGCCTGGAGGGCGTCTCAGCCGTCGGCCGGTTCTCCGCGGTGTCCACACTGGTCAGTGTCGGTCCGGTGGAGCCGGGACGGATCTATGCCGCGGCGTTCGGTCTGGCCGGGCAGCAGGCTGAGCCGGGGTTGTCGGTGGCCGGGGTGGACGTCGCGGCGGCAGGCGATTCCGGGGCGACGCCCGCCGTCACCGTGCGGTGGAGCGACGGCGTCGCGCAGTCCTTCGACTGGCCGGTGTGAGACGTCCGATGCCGCCGCGACCGCAGCCGAACCCGCCCTCGCCGAGAACCGCGCAGCGCGGGCGGCGACTGCGGTTCGACGACGGTGCCGCGCTGAGTGCGGGATTACCGAGGGCGAGTCGATCCGGTCCGATCGGCCTACTCGGAGTCACCTTTTCGCACACCCATCACACTAATTGTGACTATGGGTTATGAATGGTTGATCCATTCGGCGTAGGTTTCGGTGGGTTTCCCGCCGATGAAATGACACGAACGGGTTACATCCGCTCCCGGTCGTGGAACCCACATGGTCGCTGCTTAGCATCGGTGACCTTAGACAAAACGAATCGTTTTCGACTTTGTGTCGAGAAGGAGGTGCCGTGTCTCGATCACGATGGCAGCGGACTGGTGCGATGGTGATCGCGTTAGCCGTGGGGAGCACGTTGACCGCGTGTGGAGACACCGCCGAGGACGGCGCAGTCGAGATCTCCTTCCACTGGTGGGGAAACGACGACCGGGCTGAGGCCACTCAGGCCGCCGTGGATCTCTTCATGGCCGAGAACCCCGACATCACCGTCTCGGTGTCCTTCGCCGACTACAACGCCTACGTCGAACGTCTCTCCACGCAGGTGGCAGGCGGGAACAGCCCGGACGTCGTGCAGACCGACATGCCGTTCCTGCGTGAGTTCGCCGACCGAGGTGTGCTCGCGGACCTCGGTGAGCACGTCGGCAGCGAGATCGACACCGGCGACCTCCCGACCAGCCTGATCGATGGTGCCAGCATCGACGGCGTCCTCTACGCGATTCCCGCCGGGCAGAACACTCAGACGCTGCTGTACGACGTCGAGCAGTGGGAGGCGGCCGAGGTCGAGCCGCCTTCGGCGGGCTGGACGTGGGACGACTTCGAGGAGGCGGGCAGCCGCATCCACGAGGCGACGGACGGCGAGGTCTACGGCTACAGCGACTTCGGCGGATTCTCCGACTGGTTCGACTTCTGGCTCCGCCAGGACGGGAAGTCGCTGTACGACCCCGAAGGCGCCCTCGGATTCGAGGAGGCCGACCTCGTCGAGTTCTGGACCTGGACCAAGAGCCTCCAGGCGAGCGGCGTGGTGACGCCTGCCGAGGTGACGACCACCTTCAACGGCAGCATCGACACCTCGCCCCTGGTCCTGGGACGGTCGGCGGCCGAGTTCAACTACGACTCCTCGGCGCCCAGCTACCACGCCTCGTCCGACGGCCTGGTCGAGCTGGCCCCGTGGCCGACCGACACCGACAGCACCGGAATGCTCGCCGCCTCCGCCTCGATGTACAGCATCGGCAGCTCCAGCGATCACCCGGTCGAGTCGGCGATGCTGATCGACTTCCTGGTCAACGACGTCGAGGCTGGTCAGGCCCTGGGCGTGGTGCGCAGCATGCCGCCGAACGCGGCGGTCCGTGAGGCGATCGGCACCGATCTGGACGGCGCCAACCAGCAGGTCTTCGACTATCAGGAGAGCGTCGCCGACCTGATGGGCGAGGCGCCCAACGCGCCGCCCACGGGCGCGGGCTCGGTGAAGCGATCGTTCACGGTCATCTACGACTCGTACAACTTCGGCGGGATGTCCGTCGAGGATGCGGCGGCCCAGCTCATGAACGAGGCCCGCCAGTCCCTCGACGGCTGAGCCGGTCTGTCCTCGGCGGTCGGGTCCGGCCCGGCCGCCGAGGACGAGCGGCAGGAACTGATTCGACGAGCGGTCGAGTCAGCCACGACAGTGAACACCATCCGGGATCGCCGGGTGTCCGGAGTCGATCCGCGAACGCCCGGCCGTCTCGTCGAGCGAGAGGCGTGCGTCGTGTCGAACGGTCCAGGGTCGATGTCATCGGCTGCCGAGGAGGGCATCGCGGCACCGAGCGAGGACGACGGCCCGCCGTGGCAGGCCGATCAGGGCGACGGGACGTATCGCAATCCGGTGCTGTGCACCGACCTGTCCGACCCGGACGTCATCCGCGTCGGCGACGACTTCCACCTCGTCGCCTCCACCTTCGCGGCCGCGCCGGGACTGACCATGGCCACCTCGCGGAACCTCGTCGACTGGCGGCTGACCGGTCATGCACTGCCCGCCCAGGAACCGGCCGACGTCTTCGCGCGACCGCAGCCGGGGAAGGGCGTCTGGGCGCCGTCGCTGCGGTTCCACGCGGGCCGCTACCACGTGTTCTACGGCGACCCCGACTTCGGCATCCGGGTGCTCACCGCGACGCGGCCGGACGGCCCGTGGTCGGCTCCGCACCTGATCAAGGCAGGCCGGGGACTCATCGATCCCTGTCCGTTGTGGGACGCCGACGGCTCGGCGTACCTCGTGCACGGCTGGGCGGCCAGCCGGTCGGGCATCAGCAACCGGCTCACCCTGCACCGGATGTCCCCCGATGCGACCGAGCTCCTCGACGAGGGCCGGACGCTGATCGACGGCGACGAGATCCCCGGCTGCCACACCCTGGAAGGCCCCAAGCTCTACCGGCGAGAGGGCTGGTACTACGTCTTCGCCCCCGCAGGCGGCGTCGCCACCGGCTGGCAGTCGGTGTTCCGGGCTCGGTCGATCGACGGCCCTTACGAGCACCGGATCGTGCTGGCGCAGCGGGACACCGAGGTCAACGGGCCGCATCAGGGAGCATGGGTCGACACGCCGACGGGCGAGGACTGGTTCCTGCACTTCCAGGATCGGGGCGTCTACGGCCGGGTGGTCCACCTCCAGCCGATGAGCTGGGGTGCCGACGGCTGGCCGGTCATCGGGGTCGACCCGGATGAGAACGGCTGCGGCAGGCCGGTCCTGACCCATCCCAAGCCCGCGCTTCCCGCCGCCTCGGCCGGGGCGGACGCGACCGTGCCGAGTGCTCAGGACTCGGTGGACGAGCGCTTCACCCCGGAGGGGCTCGGCCCGCAGTGGTCCTGGCAGGCGAACCCGGTGCCGTCCTGGTTCTCGCTGACGGAGGAACCGGGAGCGCTGCGGCTGTTCGCCCGGCCGGACCGGGATGCAGGCGACCTGCGGGCCGTCGGACAGGTGCTCACTCGGCGCTGGCCCGCGGAGGAGTTCGCGGTCACCGTGGACCTGCGACCGGTCGGGCGCAGCTCGGACGAGCAGTGGCGCGGCGGACTCGCGGTCCTCGGCGACGACTACGCCTGGTTGGGCGTGGTGGCCGGGCAGGCGGGCCTGCGCCTGGTGCTGCGGCGCAGGCTGGCCGGGGAGGGCGCCGAGACCGAGCTGGCGGCCCGTGATCTCGGTCCGGTGACCACGGCGACGCTGCGGATGCGACTGGAGGTGTCGTCGGGCGGCCGCTGTCGGTTCGGCGTGGCCGACGGCGACGGCGTGTTCCACCGGCTCGGCACCGGGCCGGACGCGAGCTTCGCTGCGACGGCGGGCCGCTGGGTGGGGGCGAAGGTCGGCGTGTTCGCGGTGGCCGAAACTGGGGCAGGCGGCGCCGCCGCCTCCGCACCGGGTGCCGCCGAGGACTCGGCATACCTGGCCGTCGATCGGATCGTGGTCACGGCCCTGCGGCCTCGGTTCGCGGAGTCTGCCGACCGGTGATGGGAGTGAAGCGGTGACGGCCGTCGACCGGTGACGGCCTCCATCGCGACGGCCTGACGGGTTCGAGGTCCGTCGACAGTCGGCTGACCGGCAGCAAGCCGGCCCGCAACGCATCGGGAGCGTTGCGGGCCGGGTGTCGGACGCCTCAGATCACGAGACGCCCGCGCCGTTGCTCACGAGTGACGGGATGCTCGACGCCGAGGCCGGGCTGTAGGAGTACGGAACTCCGACGAAGCTGCCCCTGGTGTTGGGCGTGCCCGAGTTGGAGTAGATGTTGTTGCGCTCGACGAGGTCGCCGGGGTCGGAGCTGGCGTAGCCGACCTCGGTGGGCGTGTCCACGCCCTGGAAGTAGTTGGCCTCGACCAGCACCGACGCATTCTCCGTTGAGGCGATGCCGTACTCGTTGCTGTTCAGGTAGTAGTTGTTGAAGACGTGCACGCCCCGGCCGTAGCGGATGCGCGGGTTCCGGGTGTTGGTGTTGTCGTAGAAGTTGTGGTGGTACGTCACCCGCAGGTTGTCGGCGTCGGCGCTGAAGCTGTCGCTGTGGCCGAGCAGCGAGGTCTTGTCCGTCCCGTCGAAGTGGTTCCAGGAGACGGTCACGAAGTCGGACTCGCGCTTGATGTCCAGCGAGCCGTCGTAGCCGGGCAGGAACGTGTTGTGGTCGATCCAGATGTTGGTCGATGCGTCCTGCACGTTGACCGAGTCGTCGGTGGCGCCCGCGAAGGTGATGTTGCGGATGATGACGTTGTGCGCGCCGTCGACGTCGATGCCGCCGCCGTTGATCCGGGCGTTGTTGATGCCGACCAGGGTCTTGTCGGAGGCGATGTCGTTCATCCCGCTCAGATTGATCGTGCCGCTCACCTGCACGATGCGCGGGCCGGACGCCTGCATGTTGCTGATGAGCGCGGAGGCCGAGGTCACCGTGACGGTGGAGCCGCCCGCGCCGCCGGTGGTGCCGCCGTTCTGCGACGCCCAGCCGATCGGGCCGGACTGCAGGATGCCGGGGTCGGCGGCGGGCACGGCCTGGTCGGCTGCGGCGGCGGTCACACTCGTCATGGTGAGCAGCAGGGCGCCGGCTGCGGCCAACAGGGCCGTCCGATTCCTGGCGGACTTCGACGTATTCGTTGAGAAAGACGACATTGTCAATCCCTTCCCGGGTCGTGATTGGGGGCAGTGCTCGACCCACTTCGGCCGACGAGCGTCTGTGCGGGAGACTCGAGGTGGGTGAGGCGGACTTGGAAAGCGCTATCCAAGTGGTGTCATTCCTACCACCGCCCGCCGAGAAGCCTCAATGCGCCGAATAGTCCAACTTGGGCGGCCGCCGGGTGTAGCCGACGACGGATCGGTCCAGATGGGAAGCGGTCAGCTACCAGGGTAGTCAGGTGTTGACCAGGTCATCAACGCGGAATACCGTGTGTGGAAAGCGCTTTCTCATGCTGTGGCAAGCCGGATGAAGGAGTGATCCGACGGGGTGGAGCCGTTCTTCGTCGTCGAGTTCACGTCGCCTCGCTCCGGCGCGACGGCAGGCCTGGAGAAAACGCGGAAGGTGCCGGTCAATTCATCGTCGAGTTTTATCGTCGAAATGATTCGATGATTTTTCTCGAGAAATTCGATCGGCGGGTCGACGAGTAGGAGAGCAGAACATGCGAAGATCGATCGGCATCCTCGTCGCGGCGGTGCTCGCCGCCGGAACGGGCGTGGTCGCCGTCCAGCCCGCCGGCTGGGCCGAGCCTGTACGGGCGGCCCCGGCATCGGGGCCGGAACGGGCGGGCGGCGGTGCGGGTGCGGCCCCGGAGTCGGCGGGCGGTTCCCGCGGCCTCGCCCGACAGGTCCTCCCGGCTCGCGACGGCTGGGCCGCCGCCGACGGCGGCACGACCGGCGGCTCGAGGGCCGCCCGGGCCGACGTCCATCGAGTCTCCGATCACGCCGAGCTGGCCGAGGCGCTGAGCGCGAGCGAGGGCAGGCCCAGCATCATCGAGATCGACGGCGTGGTCGACGCGAACATCGACGCCGACGGCGCCGCGGTGACCTGTGCCGACGACGCCGATCCCGGTTACACCCTGGACGGCTACCTGGCGGCCTACGACCCGGAAACCTGGGGGGATCAGGACCCCAGCGGCCCGCTCGAAGAGGCACGAGTCCGATCGGCCGCCGCCCAGGCGCACCGGATTCGCCTCGACGTCCCCTCCGACACGACCATCATCGGCCTGGGCCGTCGCGCCGAGCTGCGCGGCGTGAGCCTGCGGCTGGCAGGCGTCGACAACGTGATCATCCGGAACATCGAGTTCGAGGCGCCGGTCGACTGCTTCCCGCAATGGGACCCCACCGACGGCGAACTCGGCGCGTGGAACTCGGAGTACGACGCGATCTCGCTGACCGAGACGACCCACGTGTGGATCGACCACAACACCTTCCACGACGGTCGCTACCCCGACAGCGCCCAGCCCGACTACTTCGGCGTGCCCTACCAGGTCCATGACGGACTCGCCGACATCACCAACGGCTCCGACCTGGTCACGGTGTCGTGGAACGTGTTCCGGGACCACGACAAGACGATGCTGATCGGCTCGTCGAACACTCGGTTCACCGATCGAGGTCGGCTCCGCGTCACGCTGCACCACAACGTCTTCGACGGCATCCTGCAACGTGCGCCGAGGGTCCGGTTCGGACAGGTGCACCTCTACAACAACCATTACGTGATCCGAGCGGGCGAGGGCTATGAGTACAGCCTCGGCGTCGGCGTCGAGTCTGCGATCCGATCGGAGCAGAACTTCTTCCGGCTGACCGGCGTCCCGTCCTCGGACGTCCTCTACGACTGGGGCGGCACCACCGTGCACAGTGCGGGCGATCTGGTCGCCGACGAGCAGGGGCGCCGCCTGGTCGATCTGCGTGCCGCGCACAACGAGGCCTACGACAGTGAGTTCTCCGCCGACGTCGGCTGGACGCCCACCCTGCACACCAGGATCGATCCGGCCCGTTCGGTGCCCGGTCTGGTCGGTGCCAAGGCGGGTTCGGGTCGGCTGCGCTGAGGTCCGCTGACCAGGGCTGCGGGAACGCGGCAGCGCCGTGAGCCGAGCCCTGGTCGTCCTCGGTCGACGTGGCGTCCGTGCTGTCCTCGCGGGACGGACGCCGCGTCGACGGGGCAGGGCGCCTCGACAGGGCAGGGCTGGGAGTTCGGCTGCGCGGGACTTGGTCGCGCCGGACTCGGCGTGCGCATCGCCGATCGTGGCCGACCGGCGGAGCAGCAGGGCCGGGCGCCATGAGCGAGCAGGCCTGCCTCAGCCCGGCTGCCTCAGCCCGCCGGTGTCAGCCCGGCCGCTTCGCACCCCAGGGCAGATCCAGCTCGGAGAACAGCGCGAGCCGCTCCGCACTGGCGAACACCGCGTCGTCGACGCCGGTGACGACCGGGTGCGCAGCGGTGCCCTCCCCGATCATCTGGTAGTGCTCGGGCGACAGTGCCGCCGCCGGTCCGTCGAGCCGGATCGCCTCCAGGACCGACATGAACGAGTGACAGCGCGTCGCGGGCGAGAGCAGCTCCACCGAGGGGTCGGCGACGTGCTCCGCCAGATTGCGCAGCAGGCTGGACCTCGGCCAGCTGCCGCTCTCCTGCTCGACACCGTCGATCTCCAGCCGCAGCTCGTCACGGGTGTACCAGAGTCGCACGATGCCCCGACTGCCGTGCAGCGTCAGGACCGGGTCCCGGCTGGTGGCCGCCGACAGGGTGACGGCGATGGTCACCGGCACTCCGGTCGAGGTCACCACTCGCACGCACGCGGTGTCGTCGGTCTCGATCGCGCGGGACCGAAACCGTTCGACCTCGATCGATCGGAGGCTGCCGCGTTCCTCGGCGCCCACGATCCGCAGCGCGGAGGCCACGGCATGGGCGAAGGGGTTGGTCAACGCGCCGTCGGTGACGGCGACGCCGTCGAGCACCAGCCTGCCCGCCCACGCGGAGCGGGCGTAGTAGGCGGCGTCTCGAATCCAGGTTCCCGCGCCGCCGACGCCGCGCAGCTCGCCGATGCTGCCGTCGGCGATCAGCTCGCGGGCGCGATCCAGCGCGGTGGAGCCCAGGCTCTGGAAGCCGATCTGGCAGCTGCGGCCCGTCTCCGTCGCGACGGAGAGCAGTTCCTCGAACTCGGCGAGCGTGGCGGTCGGCGGTTTCTCCACCAGGACATGCGAACCGGCCCGCATCGCCTGCACGGCCAGCGGGACGTGCGTGTGGATCGGAGTGGCGATCACCACGACGTCGGGGGAGTGCTTCGCCAACAGCGTGGTCGGCGAGTCCGCCACCTCCGGCCTGCCGAGTCGTTTGATCAGCTCGGGGTCCGGCGGCCTCGGGTCGGCGACGCCGACGACGCGCACGACGCCCTGCTCGGCCAGCTCGATCTGGTGGTCCAGGTGCACCCGGCCGTAGCCGTGCGCACCGACCTGGAGGACCGTCACCGTCTTGCCGTTCACGTCCGCTCCCGTAGGGACACGGCCACCGAGGCGAACAGCACCATGCCGGTCACCAACGGCAGCATCAACCAGGTCTGTCCGATGATCACGATCGCCGCCACCAGCGCGCCCACCAGCAGCGCGCTGCCGCCCGGATCGCGCAGCGAGGTCGTCGCGCCGTCCCGCAGCGCGGTGGTCCAGCTCGACCCCTCGGACCAGACCAGGGCCGCCCGGAGGCCGACCACCGCCCCGATCGCGGCGATGCCCAGCAGCAACGGCCGGTAGAACTCGGCTCCCGGCATGCCCGCCGCCAGGGCGAGCGTGTTCAGCAGGACCACGACGAGCACCGCAGGCGGGGCCAGCAGCACGGCCTTCTGCGCCCGGACGACCTCGCCCACCCGCCGGAAGTACTGGCCGATGGTGAAGGTGCTGTCCTGGCGGATCCGGTCGCGCAGCAGGCCGGACCCGGCGGTCACCGCGGCGAAGGCGGTGACCACGGGCAGGGAAGCGAGGAACACCAGTACACCGAGGTAGAGGACGTCGGCGAACAGCACGAACCGTCCGCCGAAGATCCCGGCTCGCCCACCCGTGGTCACGGAGGCCATGATCAGCCCTTCAGTCCGGAGGTCGCCAGGCCCTGGACCAGGTAGCGCTGGAAGGCGAAGAAGAACAGCGCGATCGGCACCAGAGTCAGCACCGACATGGCGAACATCGGGCCGTAGGCCGAGACGCTGGTCTGGTCGATGAACAACCGCAGCGCCAGCGGCAGCGTGTAGTTCGAAGGGCTGCTCAGGTAGATCAACTGGCTGAAGAAGTCGTTCCAGGTCCAGATGAACGTGAAGATCGCCGTGGTGATCAGCGCGGGCCGGGCCAGCGGCAGGATGATGTAGTAGAACAGCCGCAGCGGGCCGCAGCCGTCGATCGTCGCCGCCTCGTCCAGTTCGCGGGGCAGGCCACGCATGAACTGGATCATCAGGAAGACGAAGAACGCCTCGGTGGCCAGGAACTTCGGCAGGATCAACGGCCAGAACGTGTCGACCATGCCCATGTTCTGGAAGATGATGTACTGCGGGATCAGCACCACGTGGTGGGGCAGCATGAGCGTCATCAGCATGAAGCCGAACATCAGCTTGCTCAGCTTGAAGCGCAGCCGGGCGAAGGCGTAGGCGGCCAGCACGCAGGAGACCACGTTGCCGATGACCGAGCCGCCCGCGATGAACAGCGAGTTGTACAGGAACGTGCCGAAGCTGGTGCCGCCGATGCCCGCCACGGCGTCGACGAAGTTCTGCCAGGTCGGGCTCTCCGGCAGCAGCGCGAGACTGGTGATGACCTCGTTCGCGGGCTTGAACGAGGCGCCGAGCAGCCAGGCGATCGGGTAGAGCAGCACGGCGATGAACGCCAGGATCACGGCATGCCAGGCGACGGTGCGTACCCGGCCGGGCTTCTTGCGCTTCGGCGAGGTCACGGGTGTCTGACCCCGGTCCTCCGGCGCGGTGAGCGTCGCAGTACTCATCTACTTGTCCTCTCCGGCGTAGAACACCCACCGGCCGGATGTCTTGAAGACCAGTCCGGTGAACAGCGCGATCGTCAGGAGCAGCAGCCAGGCCATCGCCGAGGCGTAGCCCATCTGGAAGTCCTGGAATCCGCGCTGGTACAGGTACAGCGTGTAGAAGAGCGTGGAGTCGGCGGGTCCGCCCTGGCCGTTGCTGACCACGAACGCGCCCGTGAACGACTGGAACGACTGGATGATCTCCATCACGAGGTTGAAGAAGATCACCGGGGACAGCATCGGCAGCGTCACCGAGGTGAAGGTCTTCCACGTACTCGCCCCGTCCACGGCGGCGGCGTCGTAGAGGTCCTGCGGGATCTGCTTGAGGCCTGCCAGGAAGATGACCATCGGCGCGCCGAACTGCCAGACCGCCAGGATGACGATGACGTACATCGCGTAGTCGGGCTGGTTGATCCAGCCGCCGGTGTTGATGCCGACGGAGCTCAGCAGCGAGTCGACCGCGCCGTCGTCGGTGAACAGCGACCGCCACACCAGGGCGATGCCGACGCTGGCACCCAGCAGAGACGGGGCATAGAAGGCGGACCGGTAGAAGCCCTGGCCCTTCCTCGGGCGGTTGAGCAGCAGGGCGACTCCCAGTGCGGCCGCCAGCTTCAGCGGCGCCGACAGGAAGACGTATTGGAAGGTCACCCCCACCGAGGACATGAACCTGTCGTCCTGGGTGAACAGCCGGATGTAGTTGTCCAGGCCGACCCATTCGGGCGCGGTGAACAGGTTGTAGTCCGTGAAGGACAGGTACAGCGAGGCCACCATCGGACCGATGGTGAGCAGCACGGCGCCCGCGATCCACGGCGACAGGAACAGATAGGCGATGCCTGTCTGCTCCTTGCTCTTCGACCCCTTGCGGGCGCGGCCCGATCCAGTCCTGCCGGGCTGCGGCGATGCCACTTCGTTGACTTGTTGCGCGACCATGACCTTACCTATCCTGGGGGTGCGGCCGTTCTCAGGCGGCCGCACCCGCACAACGGACTCTCCTCAGAGTTCTTGCTCAGCGCGTTCTAGGAACTGATCCACTGCGTCGTCGATGGACAGTTGTCCGAATCCGATCACCGAGTTGAGGCGCTGCCATTCTCGTTTAAGTGCGCTGTTGCCCGGCGGTGGTGCGGACGGGGGTTCTTCGAGTTCGTCGGCGAGGGCTTCCTCGTAGTCGTAGACGAGTTGGTCGGGTCCTTCGAGTTCGGCGCCGACGGCTTCGCGGACGTCGTTGTTGACGGGCATGCCTCTCGAGGTGCCGAGGATGAGGCCCGCGTCGACGTCGTTGAGCAGGAAGTCGACCAGGGCGGCCGACTCCTCGGGATGCTCGCTGTTCGCCGCGATGCTGATCAGCATGCCCGGCTTGGCGAACTGGCCCACCCGGTCACTGCCCTCGATGCGCGGCATCGGTGCGAGGCCGACGCCGTCCGGCAGCACGGAGGAGAAGCTGACCGCCGTGCTGTCCCAGGTGAAGTCGGCGAAGGCCGAGCCCCTGGCCAGCGGCGAGTTCTCCACGGCGCCGTCGATCTCGGAGGTGATGTTGGCCGGGGTGGCGGCTTCGGTGGTGCGGAACTCCTCGAGGAGTTCCAGATAGGTGGTGAGGTCCTCGCGGTCGAAGTCGATCTCGCCTGCGTCGGTATAGAGGTCTTTGTCCTGTTGGCGGAGCCAGACCTGGAAGGTCTCCCAGGACCAGCCGAAGTCGGTGGTCCCGTAGCGCTCGCCGTCGGTGGACTCGGTCAGAGCCTGGCTGCTGCTCAGCAGGTCCTCCCACGTCCAGCCCGCCTCGGGCAGCGGCACCCCGGACTCCGTCCAGGCCTGTTCGTCGTACGCCCACGCATGGGTGTTCTGCGCCATCGGCAGCGCGTACATCCTGCCGTCGATCTCACCGGAACGCGCCAGCAACGGCGTGATGCCCTCGGTGCCCAGTTGATCCTCGTCGAACTCGTGGAGATCGGCAAGGACGCCCCGATCCCCGTACTCCCGCAGATACGCGTAGTCCATCTGGATCACGTCCGGCGCGTTGTTGCCCGCGACCTCGGTCGCCAACCGCTCGAAGTACCCCGAGAACGCCGCATACGAGGTGTTGACCGTGATGTTCGGATTCCGCTCCTCGAACAACGCGATCGCCTCCTCGGTGATCTCGGCGCGGTCGTCGCTGCCCCACCAGGTGAACCGAAGCTCTACCTGGCCGTCGGCGTCTCCGCCGCCGGCACCACCGCAGGCCGTCACCAGCCCGGCCACCATGGCCAGGGCCAAAACAGATCTACCCCGTTGTAACGGTGAGCGTCTCTGCGCACCCATCCCGGGCCTCCTGATCTGGACAGTGCCGGCCAGGGTGACCGAGCACTCACTGGAAAGCGTTTACCGAAAAGTAGGCGTCATCTCCGGTGGTGTCAATCACACGGCCGAAACCGGACGAACTCAAACGTCAGCGCTGGTGACGGGCCTGCCGAGCGGCTGTGAACTAGGGGCTTGGCGCACGGCCGCGCACAGGTTACGGTGGAAAGCGCTTTCCTGGTCGAGAGGTAAGGACGCATGGACAGTCAAGTGCTGGGTATCGCGATGAACGGGATCACGGGACGGATGGGCTATCGCCAGCATCTGCTCCGCTCGATCCTCGCCATCCGCGAGGCGGGCGGCGTCACGCTGTCCGACGGGACTCGGGTCATGCCCGAGCCGATCCTCGTCGGTCGCAGCGAACAGAAGCTCCGAGAACTGGCCCGACGGCACCAGCTGGATCGGTGGACGACCGACCTCGGCGAGGCCCTGGCCGCCGAGGACGTGTCGATCTACTTCGACGCGCAGGTGACCAGTGCCCGAGAGGAGGCGGTGCGTCGCGCGGTCGAGGCGGGCAAGCACGTCTATACCGAGAAGCCCACCGCGACCTCGCTGGCGGGGGCCGTTGCCCTGGCCAGGACGGCCGCCGAGGCAGGGGTGAAGACCGGTGTCGTGCAGGACAAGCTCTTCCTGCCGGGCCTGATGAAGCTCAAGCGCCTGATCGACGGCGGCTTCTTCGGCCGCATCCTGTCGGTGCGCGGCGAGTTCGGCTACTGGGTCTTCGAGGGCGACTGGCAGCGCGCGCAGCGACCGAGCTGGAACTACCGCGCCGAGGACGGCGGCGGCATCGTCGTCGACATGTTCCCGCACTGGCATTACGTGCTGGAGGACCTGTTCGGCACGGTCGAGGCGGTCACTGCCAAGGCGGTCACGCACATCGACCGGCGCTGGGACGAGCAGAACCAGGCCTACGAGGCGACCGCGGACGACTCGGCCTACGGCATCTTCGAGCTCGCGGGCGGCATCATCGCCCAGATCAACTCCTCGTGGTCGGTCCGGGTGAATCGCGACGAGCTGGTGGAGTTCCAGGTGGACGGCACCGAGGGCAGCGCCGTCGCGGGACTGCGTTCCTGTCGGGTGCAGCATCGCTCGGCCACGCCGATGCCGGTGTGGGACCCGGACGTCGCGCAGTCGGAGCAGTTCCGCGATCAGTGGCAGGTCGTGCCGGACAACGGCGAGCAGGACAATGGATTCCGCGTGCAGTGGGAGATGTTCGTCCGCCACGTCTGCGAGGACGCGCCGTTCCCGTACGACTTCCTCGCCGGAGCCAGGGGCGTGCAACTCGCCGAGGCGGGCCTGGAGTCCTCGCGCATCGGCAGTCGCGTCGCCATCGAGCCCATCACGACGTGACGGGCTGACCGGTCCGTTTCGTCAGCCACGAGATCAGGAGGTCGACCAGTGCGGGTGCTCGTCACCGGAGGCAGCGGCAGGCTGGGGCGCAGTGTCCTGGCGGCGCTGGCCGAAGCAGGCCATGAGCCCGTCTGCGTCGACCTCGTCCGTCCGCCTGCCGGGCAGGTCCCCTACGAGTCCTTCGCGGTGGACCTGCTCGACACCGGCGAGTGCTACAGCGTCGTCGGCCGCTACCGGCCGGACGCGATCGTGCACCTCGCGGCGGTGCCCGTGCCGTTCCTGCGCACCGACGTGGCGACCTTTCGCACCAACACGCAGATGGTCTTCAACGTCTGCCAGGCGGCGACGGATCTCGGCGTCGGCACGGTGCTCGCCGCCAGCAGCCCCACCGTGATCGGCTACGGGAATCCGGCAGGCTGGCAGGCGGACTACCTGCCGCTGGACGAGGCACACCCGACGCGGCCGTGGCACGCGTACGGGCTGTCCAAGGTCGTCGCGGAGGAGACGATCCAGGCCTTCGCACGCCGCTGGCCGGACCGGATCGCCTGCCACGCGTTCCGTCCGTGCTTCGTGGTCTCGCCGGAGGAGTGGGACGGGGCGCCGACCCAGACCGGGGACACGATCCTCGATCGACTCGATCGGCCCGAACTGGCCGCCGTGTCCCTCTTCAACTATCTCGACGCCCGAGACGCAGGCGACTTCGTCGCCGCGTTGCTGGGCAGGGCCAAAGACATCCCGCCGGGTGAGGTCTTCTTCGTCGGGGCACCGGACGCCATGGCGAGGGAGCCGCTGGCCGAGCTGCTCGTCGAGCACGCCGGGGTGCCCGCCGCGCAGGCGGCGGGGCTGACCGGGTCGAGCCCGGCCTTCGACAGTGCCAAGGCCGAGCGACTGCTCGGCTGGCGGGCGAAGCGGAGCTGGCGCACCGAGCTTCGGTGAGCCCTCGCCACCCCGCAACGGTGGGACGAGCGCTCGGCACCGGGCCGCCCACCGAGCCCGGCAGACGGATGTCGCGGACTGAGGAGGAGATCACGGTGAGGCTGGAGCGCGTTCTCTTCTTCCCGACGACCCCGTTCGACGCCGACGGCACGGTCGCGACCGAGCGACTCGCGGAGAGCCTGCGTGCCGGGCTGGCCCACCGACCAGGCGGGATCTTCACGGCCTGCGGTACCGGCGAGCTGCACGCGCTGACCGTGGCGGAACACGAACTCGTCGTCCGCACCACCGTGGCGGTGGCGGGCGAGGAACCTGCGGCGGCCGTCCCGGTCATCGCCGGAGCGGGCGGACCGCTGCCGGTCGCGATCGCTCAGGCACGCAATGCCGCGCGGGCGGGCGCCGATGCGATCCTGCTGCTGCCGCCCTACCTGGTCAAGGGCCCGGAGGCCGGTCTGATCGCCTACGTGCGGACGGTGGCCGAGGCCAGTCCCGTGCCGGTGATCTTCTATCAACGGGCCAACGCGGTCCTCTCCGTCGCCGCCTCGGTGACCGTCGCAGGCATCCCCGGCGTCATCGGCATCAAGGACGGGGTCGGCGATCTCGACCGGATGCACGGGATCGTCATCGCCGTCCGAGCGGCGATGGGACCCGACTTCCTGTTCTTCAACGGCCTGCCGACCGCCGAGCTGACGGCCGCGGCGTACCGGGGGATCGGCGTCGAGCTCTACTCCTCGGCTGCCTTCGCCTTCGCCCCCGAGGTGGCCTCGGCGTTCCAGCGGGCCCTCGCCGCCGGATCGGCCCAGGTGGATGCGCTGTTACGCGGCTTCTACCAGCCGTTGGGGCGACTGCGCGACGCCGTGCCCGGCTACGCGGTCGCCCTGGTCAAGGCGGGCCAGCGACTGCGCGGGTTCGACGTCGGGGGCGTTCGGCCGCCGCTGGTCGACCTCACCGAGGCACACCTCGAGGATCTGCGCGCCATCCTGGCCACCGGACTCGACCTGGTGGACGCTCGGCCGAGGCAGCCGGAGTGAGTCCTGGCACGATCCTGCCGCCTGGCCGGCTGCCGCTGTCTCGATGACCGGCGTGGCGTCGGCCGAATCCGCTTCGCTGCCCCCGAGGCTCGCAGCAGGCCGGGCCGTCGGTCCCGGCCGGTCGCCGGCGTGTCGGCAGCCGGCTTCCTCGACCGCCGCCGAGCACATGACGAAGCCCGTCGCACCGGGACGACGCCGGGCGGACGGGCCAGAAGAAGGAAGGGAACGCGATCCGATGCGCATCACCGAGCTGACCAGCGAGGCGTTCACCGTGCCGTTGGACCGGCCCTGGGGGCCCGGGGTCGACCAGCAGCACCTGATCGTCACGACCCTGCGCACCGAGGACGGCTCGACCGGCACCGGATTCAGCTGGACGCCGCTGGTCGGGGCGCACGCGGTGCTCGCCATGCTGGAGCACGATCTGCCGAGGCTGATCGTGGGTGGACAGACGGCTCCCGCCGGGGTGTGGTGGGACCGCCTGTGGGCCGGTCTGCACGAAGGCGGCTCGGGCGGCATCACCGGCATGGCCCTCGCGGCGGTCGACATCGCCCTGTGGGATCTGCGGGCGAAGGCCGCCGGACTGCCGCTGACCGACTTCATCGGTAGGCGTCGTGAGACCGTCGGCATCTACGGCAGCGGCGTCAACCTCTTCTACGAGCTCGACGAGCTTGCGGACCAAGTCCGCCGGTTCGTCGCGGCGGGCCATCGGGCGGTGAAGATCAAGGTCGGCTCCCCGGAACTGGCCAGGGACCTCGAACGGGTCGCCGCGGTGCGCGAGATCCTCGGTCCGGACCGCCTGCTGATGATCGACGCCAACCAGCGTTGGGACCACCCCACGGCGGTGCGAGCGATCCGTGCCCTGTCCGCCTACGACCCCTACTGGATCGAGGAGCCGCTGCTCGCCGACGAGCTGCCGGGGCTGGCCCGACTCCGCGCGGCCGTCGACGTCCCCATCGCGGTCGGCGAGAACCTGCGGACCGTGTATCAGTTCCGGGATGCGCTGACGGCGGGCGCGGTCGACTTCGTACAGCCCAACGCGGTCCGGGTCGGCGGCATCACGCCGTTCCTGCGGATCGCCGAGCTGGCCGCGACGTTCGGCGTGCCGACCGCCCCGCACCTGCTGCCGGAGCTGTCCGCGCAGTTGGCGATGTGCGTGGGCTCGGTGTCCATGGTGGAGGACATCGATCGCGCCTCCTTCGGCGCGCTCGGCGCGCTGGCCGAGCCGAGCGGGGTCCGCCTGGAGCCGCCGTCGGCGCACACCGCGACCGCACCGGGCCACGGACTCGTCTTCGCCACCGAGAAGCTCACGCCGCTCGTCGGCTAGCGCCCGGCCGGGTCGCCGCGTCGGGTCGCCGGGCCAGGTCGCAGACCACGGCGCAGTGCGCGCAGGTCGGTTCGCCCGCGGCGGGGCCTTCCCGCCGGACCTTTCCGCAGATCCGGCGAGGTCCGACGCGGGGCGTGGTGGCGCAGGCCGGGCCGGGGAAGCGGGCCGCCAGGAGACCGTCGTCGGCGGGTGCGTCCGGTCAGCCGTCCTGGCCTGCGGACTTCACCGCTGCCCGGAATCGTTCATCGCGGTCGTCGACCGTCGGATCCTCGAGGTCGCCGACGAACACCGCGATCGCCTGGCCGTCGTTGTGCGCCAGATCCGTTCGGATGTCGCGCCACGCGGCGAGATTGGGGTGGTCGTAGTCGGAGCAGGCCTCTGCGGGGCTCAGCATCATGATCGCCTCGTCCAGGCCGGCCGCGTCCAGTTCGTACACCGCGGTGCCCGCCGAGTGCCCGCACACCGTGGCCAGCACCACGGCCGGGAGGAAGTGCTCTCCGACGTTGACCACGGGGAACACGGCGTCCCCGTCGACCAGGTGGCCGAGGCCGTATGCGGCGGGGCGCCGCCATCCCGGTAGTGCCTGCTCCAGCAGGCCCCTGGCGGTCGCGATCGCGTCGGGAGTCGACCACTGCTCTGCCATGCCACGTCCTCTGCTCGATTGACGGCCCAGCCTAGGGCCGTCGTCGTCCGCCGTGGTGCGGAGCCCGTTCCCTCCGAGCTTGGCGGCCGTGACTCCGGCTGCGCTCGGGAATGATCTCGACGACCGGCGGCCTGCCCTGCCTGCCGGGACGCCGCGCGCATCGTGCGCCGCCTGCCGCCCTCACTCGTCACCGGGTCGGCGGCAGGCGAGAACGGGTGCGTTGACGGGGCCGTCGCGCCTCGACGATGATGGCGGCAGTCCTCGCGAGTCGTGGCGCGTCCGGTCCGCCCACCGCATCGGGCCACCGCCTGCCCGCCGTGGCGATCCGTTCTGGACCCGTCCGGCTCGCTAACGTAGGTGACGCGCAACCGGCTCGACGTCCGATCAGATGTGGTACAGGTAACCCTGGCCCGGCCCACCGGTCGTCGGTCCCGCGCGTCTAGTGCTTGTCAGGGAGATCGTGCTTTCGCTCGGGGGCGATCCACGATAGCGGCCTGCATGACCGGAATCCGGCCACTGCACGGCCTTGGCGATCCGGCTGTCGAGGAGAGGTCCACATGCGCATCGGAAGACGGACAGCGGTCCTGTTCGGGGTCGCGGTGCTGGCCGGCAGCAGCCTGGCCGCCTGTTCGAACGGCCGGGCGGCCGCCGAGGAGGCGGCGACGGAGTTCGCCCAGGCCTGGCAGTCGGGCGACCTCGGCACGATCTCGTATGCCGAAGTCTCGGGCGACGAGGCCCAGGAGTGGTACACGGGGATCACCGAGGGCGTGGCGGGCGAGGTCCGCGAGGTGACCGTCGGCGAGGTCACGGTGGAGGACGCGGCGGGCGAGGCCCGGCTCGACGTCTCCTGGGAGCTGGCCTCGGGCGACGAATGGGAGTACCAGACCACACTGGACCTGCGTCAACAGGGCGACCAGTGGCAGGTGGTCCTCGATCCCGGCGCCGTGCACCCCGATCTCGTCGAGGGCGAGACGCTGCGCAGCAGGCACACGCCCGCGCAGCGCGGCGAGATCGTCGACGTCGACGGCGAGCCCATCGTCACCGCCCGGCCGGTGGTCGTGGTCGGCGTGCAGCCGGCCAACGTCACCGACCCGGCCGGGCTCGCCCAGACCCTGGGCAGCGCGCTGGCCGACGACGGGGTGGACACCTCGGGGCTGCCCGATCGCATCGCAGCGGCGGGCCCGGACGACTTCGTCGAGGTCGTCACCCTGCGGGAGGAGCGCTATCAGGAGGTGCGCCCGCAGGTCTACGAGCTGCCCGGCACCGTCTTCCGCGAGGAGACCAGGGAGCTGGCCCCGACCCGCGAGTTCGCCAGGGCGTTGTTGGGCAGCGCGGGCCCGGTCACCCAGGAGATCATGGACGACGACCCCGGCCGATATCGGGTCGGGGACATCGTGGGCCTCAGCGGCCTGCAACGCACTCTGGACGACCGGCTGCGGGGGACCGGGGGCGTCGCGGTCGTCATCGACGGCACCGAGCGCGAGTTGTTCAGCTCAGAGCCCGTGCCGGGGGAGACGGTCACGCTGACGCTGGACCCCGCCGTGCAGAACGCCGCCGATCGCGCGCTGGCGGCGGAACCCCGAGCCAGCGCACTGGTGGCGGTGCGGATCAGCGACGGCCACGTTCTCGCGGTCGCAGGCGGGCCGGACGGCGGCAGCGGCGATGTCGCCCTCAACGGCTGGGTTCCGCCGGGCTCCACGTTCAAGATGGTCAGCGCGATGGCGCTGCTCGACGGGGGCGACGTCACGCTGGACCAGCCCGTCGACTGCCCGTCGACGATCGAGGTGGACGGACACACCGTCAAGAACGCCTTCCCCGAGGCATTGGGCGAGGTGCCGTTCCGCGAGAACTTCGCCCGGTCCTGCAACACCGCCTTCGTCGCGCTGGCGCCGAACCTCGGCTCGGACGGGCTCACCGATGCGGCGGCGAAGCTCGGCATCGGCGGCGACTGGGACATCGGGGTGGGAGTCTCCACCGGATCGGTGCCCCCGGCGGACGGCGCGTCGGCACAGGCGGCCTCGGCCTTCGGCCAGGGCCAGACCACGGTGAGCCCGATGACGATGGCCGCCGCCACCGCCGGAGTCGCCGCGGGACAGTGGAAGCAGCCGAGGCTGGTCGTCGAGCCGGAACAGGCCGAGACGCCGGTAGAGACCCGCGAGCCGCTGGACACCGACTCGGTGGACGCCCTGCACACGATGATGCGCGAGGTCGTCACCGACGGCACCGCGACGCGGCTGGCCGAGGTGCCCGGCGACCCGGTGCACGGCAAGACCGGCACGGCCGAGTACGGCACCGAGGACCCGCCGCGCAGCCACAGCTGGTTCGTCGGCTGGCAGGGCGACGTGGCGTTGGCGAGCTTCGTCGAGGACGGCGGCGACGCGGGCGGGCCCGCGACCGCTGCGGCGGAACGTTTCCTGCGCGACCTCAACGAATGACCATCGGGACGGGACAGCGGGACGCACCGAGCTGAGGGGACGGCCGGCCGCAGGCGCGGTCGCTGCGGTGAGCAGGCCACCCGGTGTCTGGTAGCGCCGGCAGTCGGGTCGAGAGGGCCTGCCGCCGTCCGCGCGGCGGGGCGGTCGGGCTCGGCGCGCTCGGATTGTCGGCTCCCGCCCTGGTACGACTTCGAGGCGGCTCGGACGCTCTGACGGTCGGCCGTGCGCCGCTGATTCGAGGGAGGCCGGTCCGCGGAGCGCGCACGGCGCCTGCGATCCAGGCCCGAGTCGCCGACCGGCTCGCGACCGGCCGCATCCACCGCCAGCCGCTCGCGACTCCGCGGGACGAACCGCCCGAGGACCAGCGGGGCCGCCTGCCTGCGGCCGACCCCCTGCCTCGGCCCGCTACCCGTCGGCTCCCCCCGACGCAGCGGAAACAGGTGCCCAGGATCAGGTGCCGAGACGGCGAGAAGCCCCGCCCCACCACGATCTCGGGCGGGGACGGGGCTTCTCGGCAGTCCGGCCGCCACCCGATCCGGGCGGCGACGGCGCGATGCGTGGGTCAGCCTGCGGCCGACGCCACCCCCGGCGCGTGGAAACGAGCCTGGTTGACCTGCTCGGCGATGCCGCTCCGGTCGAGATACGGCGTGATGCCGCCCAGCCAGAACGGCCAGCCCGCACCGAGGATCATGCACAGATCGAGGTCCTGCGCCTCGGCCACCACACCCTCGTCGAGCATGATCCGGGACTCCTCGGCCAGCGCGGACAGCGCCTTGTCCCGCACCTGTTCCTCGGTGAGCACCGTCGAGCCCTGCTGCCAGAGATCGGCGACCTCGGGGTCGATGCGCTGGGTGCCCTGCTCGTCCCAGGTCCACACGGCGGCCTTGCCCGCAGCCACGAGCCGCTGCATGTTCTCGCTGACGCCGAAGCGCTCCGGGAAGGCTTCGTGCAGGGTCCCCGCGACGTGAGTGGCCACGGCGGGACCTACGAGCTGCACCAGCACCAGCGGGCTCATCGGCAGCCCCAACGGCGCCAGGGCGCGATCGGCGACGTCGAACGGGGTGCCCTCGTCGATGGCCTTGATGACCTCGCCGAGGAACCGGGTCAGCAGTCGGTTCACCACGAAGGCAGGCGCGTCCTTCACCAGGACGCAGGACTTCTTCAGGTTCTTGCCGGTGGCGAAGGCCGTGGCCAGCGCCGCGTCGTCCGTGCGCTCGCCCCGGACGATCTCCAGCAGCGGCAGCACGGCCACCGGGTTGAAGAAGTGGAAGCCCACGACCCGCTCGGGGTGCTGGAGCTTGGCGGCCATCTCGGTGATCGACAGCGAGGAGGTGTTCGTCGCCAGGACCGCCTCGGGGGAGACGTGCTCCTCCAGCTCGGCGAAGACCTGCTGCTTGACCGACAGCTCCTCGAAGACGGCCTCGATGACGAAGTCGGCGTCGGCGAAGGCCGCCTTGTCCAGCGAGCCGGAGACGAGCGCCTTGAGCCGGTTCGCCTCGTCGGGGGAGACACGGCCCTTGCCGAGGAGCTTGTCGACCTCGGCGTGGACGTAGCCGACGCCCTTGTCGATCCTGGCCGCATCGACGTCGGTGAGCACCACCGGCACCTTCAGCCGTCGCACGAACAGCAGCGCCAGCTGGCTGGCCATCAGGCCCGCGCCCACGATGCCGACCTTGCTGACGTTGCGGGCCAGCGACTTGTCCGGCGCGCCTGCGGGACGCTTCACCCGTCGTTGCACGAGGTCGAAGGAGTAGAGCCCGGCGCGGGTCTCGTCGGACATCAGGACGTCGGACAGCGCCCGCGTCTCGGCGGCGAAGCCGGCGTCGAGATCGTTCTCCCGCGCCAGCGTGAGTAGGTCGACGGCGTGCTGAGGGCCGGGTGCGGCGCCCTGGGTCTTGCCCGTGACGAGGGCCTGCGCTCGCGCCACCGCCGCGTCCCAGCCCGCGCCCCGGTCGATCTCCGGCCGCTCGACCGTGATCTCGCCGCGTACCACCTGCGCCGCCCAGGACAGCGACTGCTCGAGGTAGTCGGCGGAGTCCAGCAGCACGTCCGCGATGCCCAGCTTCGCTACCTGGGCGGGCTTGAGCATCCGGTTCTGGTTGAGGGCGTTCTCCACCATGACGGTGACGGCCGCGTCCGGGCCGATCAGGTTCGGCAGGAGCTGGGTGCCGCCCCAGCCCGGGAACAGGCCGAGGAAGGTCTCCGGCAGGGCGATGACGCCCGCGTTGGAGGCCACCGTGCGGTAGTGACACGAGAGCGCGAGCTCGAGGCCGCCGCCCAGCGCCGCGCCGTTGACGAAGGCGAAGGTCGGCACGGCGGAGTCGATCAGCCTGCGGAAGACGGCGTGGCCGGTCTCGGCCATCCAGTTCGACTGCTCCCAGGCGGTGAGCCTGCCGATCCCCGAGAGGTCGGCGCCTGCGGCGAAGACGAACGGCTTTCCGGTCACCGCGATCGCGGCGGGCTCGGCGGCGAAGGCCGTGTCCAGCGCGTCGTTCAGACTGACCAGGCCCTGCGGGCCGAGCGTGGAGGGCCTGGTGTGGTCGTGGCCGTTGTCGATCGTGATCAGCGCGATCGGCTTCTCCAGGCCGGGTACGCGCACCAGGCGGGTGATCGCCCTGGTGACCACCTCGTCGGGCATCGCGGCCTTGAGGTCCTCGATGGACAGTGTGGTGCTCACTTGTCGCCCCCGTTCCAGGCCGGGTTCTCCCAGATCACGGTGCCGCCCATGCCGATTCCGATGCACATCGTGGTGATGCCGTAGCGCACGTCGGGGCGCTCGGCGAACTGGCGGGAGAGCTGCGTCATCAGCCGAACTCCCGAGGCCGCGAGCGGGTGGCCGCACGCGATCGCGCCGCCCCACTGGTTGACCCTCGGATCGTCGTCGGCGATGCCGAAGTGGTCGAGGAAGGCCAGCACCTGGACGGCGAAGGCCTCGTTGATCTCGAACAGTCCGATGTCCTCGATGCTCAGACCGGCACGGGACAGCGCCTTCTCGGTCGCGGGGACCGGCCCGACGCCCATGACCTCCGGGTCGACACCCGCGAAGGAGTAGCCGACCAGTCGCATCCCGACCGGCAGGTCCAGTTCGCGTGCGACGTCCTCGGCGGCGAGCAGGGCACTGGTGGCGCCGTCGTTGAGGCCTGCGGCGTTACCCGCGGTGATCCGGCCGTGCGGCCGGAAGGGCGTCCGCAGCGTGGCCAGCGCCTCCACCGTCGTGCCGGGGCGGGGCGACTCGTCCTCGGTGGCCAGGCCCCAGCCCAGCTCGGCCGAGCGGGTCGCGACCGGAACCAGGTCCTGGCTGATCGACCCGGCCTTGACCGCCTCGGCGAACCGCTCCTGACTCGCGGCGGCGTAGGCGTCCGTGCGGGCCTTGGTGATGGTGGGGAAGCGGTCGTGCAGGTTCTCCGCCGTCTGTCCCATGACCAGCGCGGAGGGGTCGACGAGCTTGTCTGCGAGGAACCGGGGGTTGGGGTCGACGCCCTCGCCCATCGGGTGACGGCCCATGTGCTCGACGCCGCCCGCGATGGTGATGTCGTAGGCGCCCAGCGCGATGCCGCCCGCCGTGGTGGTCACGGCCGTCATGGCCCCGGCGCACATCCGGTCGATGGCGAAGCCCGGCACGGACCGAGGCAGCCCGGCCAGCAGCGCGGCGGTGCGGCCGATGGTCAGACCCTGATCGCCGATCTGCGTCGTCGCCGCGACGGCGACCTCGTCGATGCGCTCCGGCGGAAGCTGGGGGTTGCGGCGGAGCAGTTCCCTGATGGCCTTGACGACGAGGTCATCGGCTCGGGTCTCCGCATACATGCCTTTCGGGCCTGCCTTGCCGAACGGCGTACGCACGCCGTCGACGAAGACCACGTCCCGAAGTGCACGTCCTGCGACGTTTGCGGCCACGGCGTGCTCCTCCTGAAAGCTCGGGGGTCGGCTGGGCGGACGGCACCGCGACCGAGGCCACCTGTGCTACCCGCCGGTAACAATCACTCTAGCCGCTGCTACCGACTGGTAACCAGTGGCTGGACCCGGGGCAGTCGAGATTCCACGACTCCCCGCGCCGACCACCGTGAGCTCTGAGGCTTTCCGCAGGTCGAACGAGGGTCCTGCGTGACGAGGGTCAACCTGGTGTCGAGACGTCGCCCACGGCCTCACCCCGTCTTGCCTCCCGGCGCGCCGTCTTCTGCTGATGATCGACCACGAGGAACACTCCCGCGCCGATCACCGGCACGGCCAGCACGACCAGCGCCCAGATCAACGTCTGCAGCACGTTCCATCGATCGGTCGTGATGACGATCAACAGCGCGAGGATGATCAGCGCGCCGCCTGCGCTGACCAGCCCTGCGATCACGAGTGCCGAGGTGTCCACGATGACTCTCCCGTCGACGTGTTCGGACACGGCATCGTCTGTGTACCGGACACCGTGGTCTTGACCTTGATGTCTACCCCGCTGAGACAATCATGAAACGGTCCGCGAGGTCCATGCCCCACCAGCGTGCAGGCCGCCCCGCTCGGAGGGGCCTGCCGGGCGGCCCCGTGCCGTCGACGGCGGTGCGAAGATCAGGCGGCGGGCGGTGCAGGGGCCGCCAGCGCTGTGCTCAGCGGCTCGGCGGCCAGCTCGATCTGCCAGGGGCGTGCGCCGCCCGCCCGCAGCGCGGCGGCGGTGCCCTCGACGGAGCGGTCCTCCTGCGGCGTCCAGCACGTCCGACGCACCAGGTCCGGCTGGAGCAGGTTCTCCACGGGCAGCGTGTGTCGTTCGGCCAAGGCGGTCAACGCCGCTCGAGCCGCCGACAGCCGCGCGGCGGCCTCCGGATCACGATCGGCCCACCGGTTGGGCGGCGGCGGGCCGTCGGAGGGCGGCGAGGAGGCAGGCAGCTCAGAGTTCGGCAGCTCGGCCGCCTCGCGCAGCGCCGCCATCCAGACGTCGGCCCGACGACGCTGGGCCCGGCCGCCGAAGATCGGCAGCGCCACCAGCGCCGTGGAGTCGGCGGGCTGGGTCTGGGCCGCTTCGATGATCGCCTTGTCCGGAAGCACGCGGCCCGGCGCGATGTCCCTGGTCCTGGCCAGCTCGTCCCGCGCCTGCCACAGCGCACGGACGGCGGCCAGCTTGCGAGGTGCGTGGAGCCGGTGGATGCCGGAGGTGCGTCGCCACGGCTCCGGCCTCGGTCCCGGCGGCGGCGCGGTGCGCACGGCCTCGAACTCCTGCAATGCCCAGCCGAGTTTGCCCTGAGCCACGAGTTCGGCCTCCAGGGACTCCCGCAGCTGCAGTAGCAGTTCGACGTCCAAGGCCGCGTAGTTCAGCCAGTCGGCAGGCAGTGGACGTCGGGACCAGTCCGCGGCGCCGTGGCCCTTCTCCAATCGGTACCCGAGCTGCTGCTCGACCAGTGCCCCGAGCGCGACCCTCGGATAGCCGGCGAGCCTGCCCGCCAGCTCGGTGTCGAACAGCGCGGAGGGACGAAGATCGAGTTCGGCAAGACACGGCAGATCCTGGGACGCCGCATGCAGCACCCACTCCTGGCCCCCGATGGCGTCGATCAGCGGCGCAAGCCTGCCGCGCAACGGGATCGGGTCGACCAGCACCGTGCCCGCGCCCGCCCGGCGCAGCTGCACCAGGTAGGCCCGAGCGGAGTACCGGTACCCGGACGCACGCTCGGTGTCCACCGCGATCGGCCCCGTGCCTGCCGCGAGGGCCTCGGCGGCCACTCGCAACGCGGCGGGGTCGGTCACCACCGGCGGCACGCCCTCGGCGGGCGCGGTGAGCTCGGTGACCCCCGGGACTTCCCGGACGTCCCGCCCAGGCTCGATCTCGGGCTCGGCGGCGGGTTCGGAACGGTGTGCATCCACGGCCGCTGACCCTACGTCGAAGTCGTCGACGACGGCGCGCAAGGTCGATCGACACGAGGTGCGAGCACCTTCTGGAGTCGCGTGACACCGCACGGACTCCAGAAGGCGCCGGACTTATCTGATGACACCTGCGCGCATTGCCAGAGCGACCATCTGCGCACGGTCTCCCGTGCCCAGCTTCCGGCCGATCCGCGACAGATGGCTCTTCACTGTGAGTGCGGACAGATTCAACGCCTCGCCGATCTCCTTGTTGGATCGACCGTCGGCGACTAACTGCAACACCTCGACCTCGCGTGCGGACAGCTCACGCGGCGTGTTGTCCGTGCCCGGCACACGAGTGCCCGCAGCAAGGACCGGTGCCACGCTCGGGTCGGCATAGACGCCGCCGTCGAGGACCCTGCGCACCCCGTCGGTGACCACCATCGGCGAGGCGGACTTCAGCAGGTACGCCTGAGCGCCTGCCTGAAACGCCGCCCGGACCGCATAGGGGTCGTCGGAGGATGCCAGGACCACGATCCGCGGCCAACCGTGGCCACGGAGTTCCGTGACCAGGTCGATGCCACTCCCGTCCGGGAGCCCGAGATCGAGGATCGCGAGGTCGCACGGACCTGTCGCCAGGGCTCGCGCCCTGGCCTCGGCCAGCGATGCGGCCTCGTGCACGGTGCCTGCGCCCATCTGCTGCAACCGAGCGGCAATCGCCTCTCGGAGTAGCGGATGGTCGTCTACCACCAATACCGAGAACAGCTCTTCCCGCGGGTGCGGGACCATGTTGGCCGGCAAAGCACCGGCTGGCGTGGTACGAACGGCCTGACCTAAGCCGACGGCAGCCACGTCACTACCTCCCTGGAGTCGGTCGTGCCCCCCGACCGGCACCGGGACTCTCGGACAATCAGCCGCGCCACTGATCGACCGAAAGTGGTGTCGACTGGGGCAGCGTAGCCGCCAAACGGCGCCAGCGGGACGATCAATGTGCGATCTATCCCGATCGGGTTGTCACAAGGGTGGCTTGTGATAACACGATCGGGGTACAAGCCCGTGGCTTGCTAACACCGAGCAGTGTTCATGCGACATTCAGGGTTTGGCATTGGTTCAGACCTGAGAAGAGAACGGTCCGCAGGGAGTCCTGGCGGCCACCCGATGAGCCCAGTCGGGCCTCCGCCGACCGGACCAGTGACCTCGGCGTCTGTCGTCGCAGCCCGTCCACTCGCGCCCTGTAGGAACCATCGGCAGCAGCAGGCTCCTTCGCTAGGCCGGTCGGCCGAGTGTGATGCAGCCGACTATCTGCCGCACGCAGGGCCGTCCGGGCGCCCGTGGCGGTCGGCCGACCGTCGATGACGGGGCACGGCGGGCCGAGCGGCTCTCCGCGTCGGGGCAGGGCGGCGTCCGAGGGGTCGCAGGCGGCAGGCATCGTCCACCGCTGCGGAGCCGTCGGGGCGTCCGCCGATCGGTCGCCGTCGTTGATCGGTCACTGTCGTTGATCAGCCGCCGTCGTTGATCAACCGCAGTCACTGATCACCGCAGTCGTTGATCAACGACGCCGATGGATCGCAGTCGGGAGGAGAACGGCCCGGTGCGGCAGCCCGGCCGAGCGATCAGAAGAGGCCGTCGGGATCAGGTCCGGGATCGATCCGTTCGGCCGCACCCGTCGACGTGTCGTGATTCTCGCGCGGCTGCGCCATCGCCGGTCGGGACCACCGCCATCCCGCAGATTCGACGCCCGAGCCTGCGCCGCGCGCTCGCGGATGCACCAGACGTCGAGCGATGTTCTCCGCCGCCTACCGGGGCCGGAGTTCGACCACGCCGATCGGCGGCAGACCTGCCGCACTGGCCAGCACCTCGCACAACGCCTCGCCGTGCGCGGCCAGTTCGGAGTCCGACGCCGTCCAGGACGCCCGCAGTTCCAGGTCGTGGGTGTGGGCGGGGCCGTCGATCTCGCCGAATCGCGCGGAGGACGTCACGGTGACCGTGCCGCCCAAGGTCGTCCAGCGGGCCCCGCAGCCTTCGAGCGCGTCGGTGAGCCATGACCAGCCCACCTGCGGCAGCAGCGGGTCGCTGGCGAACTCCGAGTCCAGCTCCGCCTGGAGGTACACCACCACGCGCAGCTCGCCGTTCCAGACGTCGATGTTGTCGGGATCATGGAGCACCACGAGCCTGCCGGAGGCGAACTCGTTGGTGGGACCCGTCACCTCGGCACTCAACGCATAGGCCCACGGTGCGAGTCGCTGCGGCGGCCGGACCTCCTCGAAGGTCAACTCCGACCGAGGTCGGACCGACTTCAAGGTGCTCACGGCGTGCCGGAACACCTCAGGTACTGGAGTCATCCCGGTCACGAATCGCGACTGTAGAGGCAATCGGGGATGATGCGGGGTTCGCCACGCCGAAGGGACCCAGTCGATCTTCGGCGGACCGCGGCGGAACGCCCCTCGCGATCTCATCGGCATCGGGTGGCCGAGAACCGCCGGTCCGCCCCGAATCGCCCCCTGGTCACCCGAACACGGTCGGGTCCGCCCGGCGCGGGCCTGCGCGCAGGCGCGCGGGCCCGCGCGTCACGCGGGTGAGCGCCCTACCTCACATTCGGTGCCGGTCGTGCCGCACGGCCTGGACGCCTCGTGGGAAAATGGTCGGCGAGATGACGAACGCTGCGCTGGTGCCCGCTCGTAGGGACCTCTCCGATGCCCCGTTTCTGATCGCCGCACAGGGCGGTCGTCCCAGCCGTACGCCCGTGTGGTTCATGCGGCAGGCCGGTCGATCCCTGCCCGAGTACCGCAAGGTGCGCGCGGGGATCCCGATGCTTGAGGCGTGCCTGACCCCCGAGCTGGCCTGCGAGGTCACTCTTCAGCCGGTCCGCAGGCACGGCGTCGACGCCGCGATCCTGTTCAGCGACATCGTGGTGCCGTTGTTCGCCGCAGGCGTCGACCTGGACATCGTGCCAGGCACCGGCCCGGTGATCGCCGACCCGGTGCGCTCGGCCGCCGACGTCGCCGCGCTGCCGGTCTTGCAGGACGAGCAGGTGGCGCCCGTCGCCGAGGCGATCCGGCTCGTCATCGCCGAGTTGGGCAGCACGCCGCTGATCGGGTTCGCAGGCGCTCCGTTCACCGTGGCCTCGTACCTGGTGGAGGGCGGCCCGAGCCGCAACCACGAGCGGACCAAGGCGTTGATGCACGCCGAGCCCGAGACCTGGCACGCCCTGCTCGACCGGCTTGCCGACCTCACCCTGAGCTTCCTGCGCACGCAGATCGCCGCAGGCGTGGACGCCGTCCAGCTCTTCGACTCCTGGGCGGGTGCGCTGAGCGAACGCGACTACCGCGAGTTCGTCCTCCCGCACTCGGCCAAGGTGCTCGGCGGGCTGGCCGAGGCAGGCGTGCCCCGGTTCCATTTCGGCGTCGGCACGGGTGAGCTGCTGCCCGCGATGCGCGAGGCGGGTGCCGACGTGGTCGGCGTCGACTGGCGGACGCCGCTGGACGCCGCCGCGCGCAGGCTGGTCGCCGCGGCTCCCGCCGAACCCGCTCCGGTGGTGCAGGGCAACCTCGACCCGGCCGTGCTCTTCGCGGGCGTTCCCGCGATTGAGAGCGAGGTCGACCGAATCCTCGCCGAAGGACGGCGGACCGGCGGGCACGTCTTCAACCTCGGGCACGGGGTCCTGCCCGACACCGACCCGGACATGATCACCAGGGTCGTCGAGCTGGTTCATGAGCGCGGCGTCAGCTCGGTCGAGTCCGACGGGGCGGGCGTGGAAGCCGAAACTCGGTGACCAGACCGCAGCAGGTACCGCACATCGCGGTGATCGGCGGCGGGGTGTCCGGCCTCACCGCCGCCTACGAACTGCGCAGGCTGCTCGGTCGAGCCGCCAGGATCACTGTGCTGGAGCAGAGCCGTCGTCTGGGCGGCAAGCTCTCCACCGCGCAGCTCGGCGGCGGCGCCTTCGACGTCGGGGCCGAGGCCTTCCTGGTGCGCAGGCCGGAGGTTCTCGATCTCCTCGGCGACCTGGGCGCCATGAGCGAGATGGTCCACCCCACGACGGCCGGACCGACGGTCCGGGCGGGCGGCCGCACCGTGCCGATGCCGGTCGGCGGCACCGTGCAGGGCGTGCCCGGCTCGGTGGAGGCGCTGCACGGCGTGCTGTCGGAGCAGGCGCTCGCGACGGTGGCCGAGGAGCCTGCCGCCCCGCCGCTGCGGCTGGGCGGCGGTGACGTCTCGCTGGGCAGGATGCTGCGGGCGCGATTCGGTGACGAGCTGACCGACCGTCTCGTCGATCCGATGCTGGGCGGGGTCTACGCGGGCGACGCGGACCGGCTGGGCCTGCGCGCGACGATGCCTGCTCTCGCCCGCGCCATCGACGAGGGCGACGGCTCGGTCCTGCACGCCGCCGCCACCCTGCTTCCGCCCGCCCTGCCGTCCGGCGCGGTCCGGCAGCCGGTGTTCGGCACGCTGCGCGGCGGACTGATCCGGCTGATCGACCGGTTGGCGGAGGCGGCGGGCGCGACGGTGCGACTCGGCCTGCCGGTGCACGCGCTGACCAGGGGCGACGTCGGTTGGCGGTTGGCGTTCGGCGCGGTGCCGAGCCCGGAGCTGCTCGAGGTCGACGCCGTGCTGCTCGCCGTGCCGCCGCCTGCGGCCCGGCGGCTGCTCGCGGTGACGGCCCCGGCGGCCGCCACCGCCTACAGCGCCATCGACGTCGCCTCCACCGTCGTGGTCAGCCTGGCGCTGCCGCCGAGCGTGCCGCTGCCCGACGCCAGCGGGGTCCTCATCGCCCGAGGCGAACGGCACGACGACGGGACCGACTTCACCGCGAAGGCCTTCACCTTCTCCAGCCGCAAATGGGGTCACCTCGGCGCCGACCGCGATCCCTCGGCGCCGCTGCTGGTGCGCGGTTCCATCGGCCGGTTCGGCGAGATCGAGACCATGCAGCGCGACGACGACGAATTGATCGGCGCGGTCCGGGCGGACCTCGCCGAGCTCACGGGCGCCCGTGCCGAACCGGTCGACACCCTGGTGACGCGCTGGGGCGGTGCGTTGCCGCAGTACGGCGTCGGTCACATCGACCTGGTGCGGCGGATCAGGGCCGAGGTCGCCGGGCTGGCAGGCCTCGAGGTCACCGGGGCCGCCTTCGACGGCATCGGCCTGGCCGCCTGTGTGGGGGGCGCCCGCCGGGCCGCCGCCGCGTTGGCGGCGGAGCTGACCTCCACGACGATCCTGCGCGACCCGGTGCGAGGATGAGCCCATGTCTGGCGTGAACGTGGCTGAGATCAACTCGTCCATCCGATACACCATGTGGTCGGTCTTCCGTATCGAACAGGGCGCGCTGCCCGTCGATCGGGCTGAGACGGCCCGTGAGGCGGAGGAGTACCTCGCCGGGCTCGAAGGACGGGGAGTGGTCGTCCGGGGCGTCTACGACGTCTCCGGGCTGCGGGCCGACGCCGACTTCATGATCTGGTGGCACGCCGAGGACGTCGAGGCCGTGCAGGCGGCCTACACCGGCCTGCGGCGCACGGTTCTCGGTCAGGCCAGCGAGCCGGTGTGGAGCAGCGTCGGGCTGCACCGGCCCGCCGAGTTCAACCGGTCGCACATCCCCGCGTTCCTCGCGGGGGAGGAGCCGCAGAAGTACCTGTGCGTGTACCCCTTCGTGCGGTCTTACGACTGGTACCTGCTGCCGGAGGACGAGCGGCGCACGATGCTCGCCGACCACGGCAAGGCGGCCAGGCCCTTCCCGGACGTGCGGGCCAACACCGTGTCCTCGTTCGCGCTCGGCGACTACGAGTGGCTGCTGGCCTTCGAGGCGGCCGAGCTGCACCGGATCGTCGACCTGATGCGGGAACTGCGAGCCACCGAGGCACGTCGGCACGTCCGTGAGGAGCTGCCCTTCTACACCGGCGTCCGCGTCTCCGTCGGCGAACTGGTCGACCGGCTGCCCTGATCTGCACCACGGAGTGGTCCCGTGCGAGTGCGGCACGGGGCTGCTCCGGCGGAGCGTTGTTCGGGCGGGAATGTCTGACGGGCGCCGCGGTCCGGCGGCGCTTCGCGCTCAGACCTCGACCAGCGTGTGCTCCTCGGTGACCCGAACCCCGGCGGCCGCGCCGCCGACGCCGCATTCGGGACCATTGGGGTAGACGTCCTCGACGGTCACCGTGATCCTCTCGGTCAGGACCTCCGTGCCTGCCTGGTCGAGGAGCGTCACCGACACCTCCGCGGGCCCCGAGACCAGCTCGGGAAGCTCGACGAAGCCGTGCAGTTCGCCGTTGGGCACCGAGGAGGCCGAGCAGACGCCGTCCGCACAGCCCTGGTCGACCGTGTCCGTGCCGGGCCGCAGACCGTCGAGCTCGCAGTCGTCCCCGCAGGCGGGCAGGTCGGTCTCCGTACAATCGTCGTCCTGGCAGAGCCGCACCGCCGCCGCGTCGACGTCCGGGGCGAGCTCGGCGGCGATGTCCAGGCCTAGGCCGGTGCGGGCTCCGATGGCCGTGCATTCCATCCCGATGCCCGAACCTGGCGCACCGCAGCCGGTCAGAACGATCAGGCCGAGCGCGACGAGCAGCGGCCGAGACGATCTCCTCATGGAGGTCAGACGTGGCCGCCGCGTCGATTCGTTGCATCGGGACCGGGTTTCGACCTTCGCGCTCGCCGGGCCTGCCGTCGAGCGGGCTCGTCCGGCCGGCGGCGGCGACCTGCGCTCGACGCGGCGTCGCGCCGTCCGGCGGGGTCCTACCCGGCGACTACTCGCCCTCGGGCAGCAGCCGCATGGACACCGAGTTGATGCAATACCGCTGGTCGGTCGGGGTCTGGTAGCCCTCGCCCTCGAAGACGTGCCCGAGGTGGCTGTGGCACGTGGCGCACAGCACCTCGGTGCGGCGGGTTCCGTGGCTGAGGTCCTCCCGCAGGATCACGTGGTCGGCGTCCGAGGGGGTGTAGAACGAGGGCCAGCCGCAGTTGGACTCGAACTTCGTCTCGCTGCGGAACAGCTCCGCGCCGCAGGCACGGCAGACGTAGACGCCCCTGGTCTTGGTCTCGGTGTACTCGCCGGTCCAGGCGGGCTCGGTGCCCGCCTGTCTGAGCACCGCGTACTCGACCGGCGTGAGTTCCTCCCGCCACTCCTCGTCGGACTTCACGACCTTGGGAGTGGTGCCCCGGACTGGTTCCATGCCTACAAAATAACCCTGTCCGGCCGCGGTCGGCGCGTGACGCGGCTGCGGTGGTCGTCACCCGAGGCAGGCCGAGGTCACCCGAGGAAGACGGTGGCGGCGAGCACCAGGATGTGCCAGACGAGCAGCAGGAACGCCGTCAGGATCAGGGTGACCACGACCACCGCGACCAGCCGTCTGCCGCCGCCGACCCGATTGGCCGAGTCGGTGAACTCCCGCAGCGCCGCCAGCGAGCCCTCGATCGTCATGCTCGGCCGGTCGCGTTCCATCCGGTCGAGATGTGCGGCGAAGGCCTTCGCCTCCGGATCGTGGGGGTCGAGTCCGATCAGGTCCTCCGTGAAACGGTCCGAGGGTGTCGTCGGGCCGCCCGCGCTCATCTCGCGGCGACCGCCGTCGTCGGAGTCCCTCGGCCGACTGCTCTCACCCATGCCTCCCACGGTAGCGGTTTCGCCGCTTCCCGCCCGCCACGTGCACCGGCTCCTCCGTTCCACGGCGGGGGACGCCCGCTCCGGGCGCGCGGTGCGCACACCGCACTTACGCTGGCCGGATGGCCGATGCCGTCGAGATCGTCGTCCCAGGGCCGCAGGGGGACCGACGCGTGCGGGTGACGAACCCCGACAAGGTGTACTTCCCGGAGCCGGGGATCACCAAGCGTGAGCTGGTCGACTACTACCTGACGGTCGCCGAGCCGCTGCTGGCCGCGCTGCTGCATCGGCCGACGACCCTCAAACGGTTCCCCGACGGAGTGGAAGGGGAGCCCTTCTACGCCAAGCGCGTGCCGAAGGGCGCGCCGAGCTGGATCGAGGGCGTGGAGATCACCTTCCCCTCGGGCCGTACCGCCGTGGAGGTGTGCCCGACGGAGCCCGCCGTGCTCGCCTGGGCCGCCAACCTCGGCACCTTCGACTTCCACCCCTGGCCGGTCCGCCGCTCCGACGTGGACCGCCCGGACGAGCTGCGCATCGACCTCGATCCGCAGCCCGGCACCACCTTCGACGACGCCGTCCGGGTGGCGCTGGTACTGGCGGAGGTGCTCGCCGACGCGGGCGTCGTCGGCCATCCCAAGACCTCCGGCGGCCGGGGCGTCCACGTGCTGGCCAGGATTCGTCCCGAGCACGACTTCGTCGGAGTCCGCCGCGCGGTGATCGCCCTGGCGCGCGAGGTCACCCGGCGGATTCCGAGCCTGGCCACCGTCTCCTGGTGGAAGGAGGAGCGGGGCCGCCGGGTCTTCCTCGACTTCAACCAGACGGCACGGGACCGCACGATCGCCTCGGCCTGGTCGGTGCGCGGCACCCCGCGTGCGACCGTCTCCACGCCGCTGCGCTGGGATCAGCTCGACTCGGTGCAGCCTGCCGACTTCACGCTGCGCACCGTGCCCGACTGGCTGGCCGAGCACGGCGACGCGCATGCGGACCTCGATGATCACCCGCAGGCCATCGACACCCTGCTGGAGTGGGCGGATCGTGATGCCCGAGACCACGGGCTCGGCGACCTGCCCTATCCGCCCGACCACCCCAAGATGCCGGGCGAGCCGCCCAGGGTGCAGCCGAGCCGGGAGCGTCGCCCGCCGAAGAGCTGACCCGCGCCCGAGGCCGAGCATGCGGCCGGGCCGGGCGGTCGCCGTCGTGAGCAGTCGCCCGCCTGCGGACCACGAGCGCCGCGCCGTCGGCGGCAGCCGGTGCATCGGGTCCGTCTCCCGCATCGCCTGCCCCCGCCCCGTCTCCGCCGACGGGCGGCCCGGCGGGTTCGGCAGGGTTCGGCGACCGCCGCTGCGTGCTCGCCACGGAGGGAGCGCCGACGTCAGGGCCTAGGATTCAGCGCGGTGCCCGCCCGGTGTCGCGGCAGGCGCCATGACCTGGTTCGTAGCGCAAGGATGATCGGTGAAATCTGACAACAGCCCCCCGAGGGGCACCCGTGACCTGCTTCCCGCCACCGTCGCCGATCGCGATCATGTGCTGGCGGCCATCACGGAGGTCTACCGGCATCACGGCTACCACCGCATCGAGACCCCGGCGCTGGAGGACATCGGCAGGCTCACCGGCGGGCAGGGCGGCGAGAACGAGAAGCTGATCTACCGGGTGCTGCGGCGGGGCCTCGCCGAGCCGCTCGCCGAGGGCGTCGGGCTGGCCGACCTGGTGGACCTGGGGCTGCGGTACGACCTCACCGTTCCGCTCACCCGCTTCTACGGCGCGCACCACGCCCAGCTTCCGCTGCCGTTTCGATCGTTCCAGTTCGGGCCGGTCTGGCGGGCGGAGCGGCCGCAGAAGGGCCGTTACCGGCAGTTCTACCAGTGCGACATCGACATCATCGGTGAAGAGAGCGTGCTCGCCGAGATCGAGCTGATCGAGGCGACCGTGGCGGCGCTGGACGCGATCGGCCTGGCGGGCACGACCGTCCGCATCTCCGACCGCAGGCTGCTCGCCGCCCTGGCCGAGCACGTCGGGCTGCCGCCGGAGACCTGGGACGGCTTCTTCATCACCCTCGACAAGCTCGACAAGATCGGCTGGGACGGCGTCACCGCCGAACTGGTGGAGTCCCGTGGCCTGGCGGCCGAGGCGGTCGGGGTGGTGCGCACCCAGATCGAGCGGCTGAAGTCCGTGCCCATCGACAGCGTGGTGGACACCCTGGCCGACGCCCTGCCGGCCCTGGCCGAGCAGACCCTGGCCGACCTCGGCACGACCATCGCGGGTCTGGCCCCGCTGGCCGAGTCGTCCGGCTCGACCTGGGAGTTCGACCCGACGCTGGTCCGGGGGATGGGGTACTACACCGGGCAGGTCTTCGAGATCGTGCACCCGGACAGCGCGTCGTCGCTGGCGGGCGGCGGGCGCTATGACCGGTTGATCGGACGGTCGCTCGGCCGGGAGGTGCCCGCCTGCGGCTTCTCCATCGGATTCGAACGGATCGTGGACCTGCTCGGCGGGGCCCGGCGTGGCGAGCAGGTGGCGGTGCTGCACGAGTCGGAGGTCCAGTCGGCCGAGGTGCTGGCCGTCGCGCGCGAGCTGCGGGCGGCGGGGAGACCGGCCGCTCCGGTCCGCAGGCGCGGCAAGTTCGGTGCCCAGCTCGACCGACTCACCGAATGGGGATTCACGTCGTTCGTGCACCTCGGCAGCCGTCGTGACCCCGATTCGCCGTTGGCGGAGCGGTCGCTCGGCGAACAGCAGAACCGGTAACTCGGCCCGGCCCGGCCCGCCCGATCCGCACTGTCGGGCGGGCCGGGCATGCCAGCCTTGGCGACCGGCGCGAGGCCGCCCGCTCGGCGCCCGGTCGCGTCGAGGTGGCCGGTCGCCTGTCCCGACAGTCCGGCGGAGCCGACTCGGCACGGTGCGACGCATCGAGGACAAGGCGGGTCGGGTCCGGCGGCCGCGAGTGTGGTGCCGAGCGTGGGCGGCCGCCTCGCGCTACACCTCGCCCGCACCGATCGAGCCTGCGACGACAGGTGTCGGCCCCTCCCGCCGCCCTGCCTCCTCGAACGCCGAGCCGGGTTCGCGGTCATCGGCAGGCAGGCGGAGGACGCTGCTCCGGCGCGTTCTGCGGCCCGGTCGGGCCTCGTCGCTGGCCCGCGACCCTGCCTGCCGAGGCCCGCGCGCTCGGTGATCGATCCCGCCCCGCATTCACTCATACGCATAAGCTGATGGCCCGTATCGCCACCCGGCCCGGTGGATCACGCTGACGCCGAAAGGCCAGTTCAACGCGCTGATCTGACATCGTGGCCTGCTTTGCGGCTCGACCTTGCGTCCGAATGGTGAGACGGCAGGGGCGGGGCGATGTCACGGTGTGTGGCAGGTTCGACGACTCCGACGTGGCACCTCTTCAATCTGGCGGTGGTGCCGGGGCCTTCGGTGCGTACAGCAGCATCGACAGGCGTCCGGCACACCAGCGTCCCCAGGAGGTCACCATGGAGAGTGTTCGAACCCTGCCGCCCGGTCTCGATGGATGCGGATGCTGCTCCGGGTGCACCGGACCCGGCTGCGGTTGCTGCAAGGGCTGCTGACCGGCCGGCCGACTTGTCTCCGACCGCGAGCCCGCGCCAGGCCTGCTGTCGGACCCGGACGAGACGTGGCGGCGGGCGCGGCCCTTCCCGCGCTCACCGCCTGCCCCGGTTCGACGGCGGTGAGCCTCGGTTCCGGCTTCGCCGCCCGCCGGGCGGTGTCAGGGCCGAGGAGACGGATCGCTCATACCCGGCGGCCTCGTGCCGTGCGGTGGTCTCGTTCCCGCCCGCTGCGACTCCGAGGTCCCCGATCTGCTGCGCGCCGGGTCGCGGATCGAGTGCCTTCGGGGGGACACCCGAAGGGCTCGACTGGACCACGCACGATGGTCGACGCTCCTCACCCGGAGCCGGCCGCCGACCGAGGCAGGCGATGTCGTGACCCGTCGTGGGCGCCGAACCGTCACGGCGGGCAGACCACCGTGTCCGCAGGCACCTCGCCGTGCAGGAGATAGTCCTCGGCGACCCTGGTGGCACAGGTGGAGACGCCCAGTGCGCCGTGTCCCGCGCCCTGCCAGTCCACCAGTACGGAACCCGAGAGCGCCTCGGCCGCCTTCGCGCTGCCCAGCCCCGGAGTGACCGGGTCGAGCGCCGTCGCGATCAGCGGGATCGGCGGCAGGCCGTCCACGTCCGGCGACTCGGGCTCGTCGGTGGGAATCGGCCAGGAGCTGCACAGCATGAGGCGCTGCGCCGCCAGACCGCCGAAGTACGGATGGCGCTGCGTCCACTCGGAGGCCAGCTCCGCCACCCGGTTGGGCGGAATGCGGTCCCGGGTGTCGTTGCAGCCGCTGATCAGCATCGCCTCGAAGCGGGGCTGATCGCCGCCCGCCGACGTCAGGAGCGGCTCGACCAGCGCAGCCAGGTCCTGTCCTCGCCCGTCGACCGCGCCTGCGATCCGGTCGGCCAGCTCGGGCCAGCTTGCTCGGTCGGCCAGCCCGAGCAGGATCGCGTTGGTCGCCAGACCTCGGGTCAGCGGCGCTCCCTCGGTCGGCGCCGGGCTCGCGGCGAGTTCGTCGAGCAGCGCGTCGAGTGTCTGCCGAGGGTCCGGACCCAGCGCGCAGTCCGGGCCGTTCGCGCAGTCGGTCAGGAAGGCGTCCAGCGCGGACTCGGCGGATCTGGCCTGTTCCTCGGCCAGCCCGACGGCATCGAGATTCGGATCCGGCACGCCGTCGAGCACCAGCCTCCCCACCGATCCGGGGAAGCGCTGGGCGTAGGTGGTCAACGTCTGCGACCCCTCGCCCCGGCCGATGGCGTGCAGTCTCTCCAGGCCCAGCTCGCCGCGCAGCTGTTCGAGATCGCCTGCCGTGCGAAACCCGTCGAACGCCCTGGTCAGCTCATCCAGGACGAGGGTGCACTCCTTGGCCGCGCTCTCGGTGGCCGACTGGAGAGCTCGCAGCTCCTCGGTGGTGGTCGCGGCGGGGTCGTAGGACAGCACGGTCTCCCGGTCCTGCGGGCGGACGCAGCTCGTGTCGAAGGACGTCCCGGTGCCGCGCCGGTCGACGCCGATGAGCGAGAAGGTCGTCAGCATCTCCGGAGACAGGCTCTCGGCCAGCTGTGCCGCGAACAGCGTGCCTGGCACGCCTGCGGCGTCGTTGACCACGACCAGCGGCGTCGGACCCGTGCCGACCCGCAGCAGGTTCACCGGGGTCGAGCCGAGACCGGGAACCCCCGGCGCCTCCAGCGGCGCCACCAGCTGGGCGCACTGGTACTCCGCCGAGGTGCCTGCGGCGGTGCCGAGCCGGTCGACGGTCGCGGCCGTGCAGTCCGACCACGCCAGCATGCCGGCGGGCGTCTCCAGCTCGGGGACGGGCACCTGGCCGTCCGGGCCTGCGGCGTCGGGCGCGTCGTCCGAGCCCTCGATCAACAGCGGCACCGGCGGTCGCTCGGAGCCGCCCGCCGTGCAGGAGGCGGCGGTGAGGATCACGGCGAGCGCGGCGCACAGCACGGCGACCGTCCGGTCGATGCGCGGCACGGCGTCTCCTTGCTCTCGAGGCTGTCGTCAAGGTCTGGGATCTCGGCGATGTCGGGAGGTGCCCGGACCTCGCCTGACGTCGGTCGGGTGTCGTCGTCGGTCTCGGCCGGTCGCACGGGGCGGCCGGACCCTGCGGCTGCTTCAGCCTGGCTGCGGCGCCGAGCTGCGGCACTCGGCCTGCCGACACCGCTGTCTTCCGGGTCGGCTCGGCGGGCTCGGACTCGTCCGAGCCCAAGGCTACGCAGTCAGCCTGCCTGTCTCCTCGTGAGGCGCGCATAACGGCCGATGGTCATGTGATCAGCGCCGCCGTCGAGCAGCCGCACGGCGGGCCGTCGGGAGGCTGGGCAGTCGGTGACGATGCAGGCGGAGTCCGCTCCGAAGTCCGACGCAGGCTCAGGGAGAACCCGGCTGCCGGACCTCGCCCGCGAGCACTCCGGCCAAGTCGTAGCGGACGGGCTCGTCGAGCTGATCGTATCGACAGGATGCCGGATCACGATCCGGGCGCCAGCGACGAAACCGGGCCGTGTGGCGGAAGCGGGCGGGCTGGGCGCCTTCGGTGTGGTCGTAGGCAACCTCCACCACGCGCTCCGGCCGCAGGGGCACCCAGTCGGCGCTCGCCTTGCGCCAGCGGCTCTCGCCCCCGGGCACCCGTTGCCCGTCGGCGGCCTGCTCGCCGAGCCAGGGATGCTCCTCGGAGTCGGCCACGTGCAGCTCGGCCAGCTCGGCGGCCAGCGAGCGCCGGACGGCGCCGGTGAAGGCGCCGACGACGCCGACGTGATGCAGGACGTCCCGATCGTCGTACAGCCCGAGCAGCAGCGAGCCCACCGAGGTGCCCGGTTCGGTCTTGGCGTGCCAGCGCAGCCCGGCCACCACGCAGTCGGCCGTGCGCTCGTGCTTGAGCTTGATCATGGTCCGGCGGCCGGGTGTGTAGGCGCCGTCCAACAACTTGCAGACGATCCCGTCCAGGCCTGCGCCCTCGAACAGGTCGAACCAGGTCATGGCGGTGTCCGGGTCGGTCGTCGCGGGCGTGATCCGCAGTCCGGCGGGTTCTCCCCGCGATCCGAGTTCCACGAGCAGTTCGCGGCGCTCATGGAGCGGAGCGGCGAGCAGATCGCGCGAGCCGAGCGCCAGCAGATCGAAGGCCAGGAACTCGGCGGGCGTCGTCTCGGCGAGCATGCGGACCCTGCTGTCGGCGGGATGGATTCGTTCGCCGAGCGCGTCGAAGTCGAGCCTGCCGCCTCTGGCCACCACCAGTTCTCCGTCCAGGACGATCTCCTCGGGCAGGATCTCGACGAGACGCCGCATCACCTCGGGGAAGTAGCGATTCAGCGATCGGCCGGTGCGAGACTGCAGGAGGATCTCGTCCGCCTCGCGGAACACCAGGCAGCGGAAGCCGTCCCATTTCGGCTCGAACAGCCAGTCACCGGCGGGCAGTTCGGCGGCGGGACTCGCCAGCATCGGCTGGATCGGCGACCTCAACGGCAGTGCCATCCCGACATCGTCTCCCGGCGGACGGCGCCTGGCATCTCGACTCGACGCCGTGGTCGACGACCTCGCCTCGTGCCTGGTCAGGTCACGCGGGCGACCGGCGCCGCGTCGAACTCCAGGTGGACGGCCGCAGGCAGGACGCTCACCCCCAGCGAACGGCGAGCCCGCTCGACGACGCCACGATCCAGCTCGGTCCAGACCGTCGGCAGGTCGCTGCCCTCGCGCAGCGCCAGCGTCAGGCGCAGCGTGGGACGGCGCGTGCTCCCGACGACGGCCGCGCGCGCCCGACTGACACCGGGGATCGCCTCTGCGTCGGCGCGGACGGCCTCGGCGACGGCGGAGGCGGTGATCACGAGCCGGTCCCGGCTGTCGTCGGTGAACACCAGGTCGGGATGGTGCTCGGGCCGCAGGGCGATGAAGACCGCGCCGACGCCGGTCAGCAGGAGCAGCAGTCCCAGCAGGATCGCCGCCGTCCTGGCACCGGTCGGGTGCGCGCCGAGCCAGTCGAGTGCCAGCGGATCGGCCAGCGGTCGTCGGCCCCGGAAGACGCCGAACAGCCCGCCGCCCGTGAGCAGAGCGATCAGACCGATCGCGACGCCCAGCAGTCCCGCAGTCCAGACGACGGCGCGTTCCCAGTCCGCCGACCGGGCGTCGAGCGGACCTCGTCGACGGCTCATCGGGGCTGCCGCTCGCCGCGCACGTCCACCGCGATCCGAGGCTGTTCTCGCAGCGGGAGGTCGGCGACCAGCTTGCGGGTCACGTCGAGGAGTCGGGGGCGCAGCTCGCGCGACCCCGGCCGGGAGCCGACGACCCGCACCCTGATCCGGCGGCGGTCGGCGTGCACCGCGACGTCCGCGACGTCGCCCTCGGCGCGGAGACGATGCACGATGAGCCGCGCCACCGACCGACTCGACGTGGTGACCGACACCTCCGGACACAGATCGGCCAGCGGCAGCTCGCGTCGCCGCGCGGCGGACGCCGCCGTACACAGCAGCAGACCGGCCGTGATCGTCAGCAGTGAACCGGCCAGCACCTCCCGATCGGCCCAGTCGAGCCGGGTGCCGTGCTCGAGCCAGGTCCGCCAGGGCACAAGCAGCGGCGCGCTGCCCGGCCGCAGCCAGGACCAGCTGACCTCGACGACGAGCAGCACGCCCGCGACGGCGAGCCCCAGCCCGACGAGTGTGGCGAGCAGTCGCACGAGCAGTCGCATCGACCAGGCCTCCCAGCGTCGAGGTCTTCGGCGGTGCACGGCCTCGTCCGACGTCGGCGACGGACGGAGGCTGGGCGAGTCGGCTCAGCGCACTCGGGGGACGGTCCTGCCGCGAAGGCCGTGGACGATGATGTCGACCGAATGAACAGGGGTTCCGGTGAGTCTGCCGACCTCGGCGATCACGCGTTCTCGGATTCGCCAGGCGGTCTCGCGGATCGAGCACGGATACCGCAGCGCCAGGCTCAGTCGAACTCGAACAGCGTCGGCTGCCTCGGTGCGCGGGCCGTCGCCGCCGCGCGACGGGGCGGCGGTTCGACGTCGATCACGCCTGCCGCCGCGTCGTCCACGGGAACCGGCCGCCGGGCCGCCGTGGTGCCGGACCCGCACGCCTCGACTCCCGTGGCGGTCGGGCAGGACCTCGGGGATCTCCTCGGCGGCGTGCCTGACCAGCTTGCGGAAGACGACCGGAGCGATCGTCAGGGCACCTCGGTCGCCGGGCAGGCCCGCCGACCCAGTGTCGTCGCGGCCAGCATCCCGGTGCACGGGGTGCCGGACCGGACGCCCGTCGCCTCGGCTCGCGACGGTGCTCACCGTTCTTCGCCTCGATCCCGACCGAGCATCTCCCGGAGATCCAGCTCCCCGTCGAGGGCCCGCCCCACGAAGAGGCCGATGGCCCCGACGACGAGGCAGATCACGAATGCCGAGAAGCCGCCGAGGGAACCGGCCAGGCCGAGGACCAGGCCGGCGATCAGCCCGGTATGGGTGGTGGTCATGGGGAGCCTCCTGACGGGCGGGACCGGATTCATCGGACGCGGGACGGGCGCCGTCGCCTGCCCGCCCAGCAGCGGAGGCGACGCATCAGCCTGGTGCCGGCCGTGTCGCGCCTGCGAACGACGATGGGGGCGTCGAAGCGATCAGCGGGCGAGGGCCTGCCTGCGGGGTCGGCGCGATGACGTCCGGACGCCTCGAGGCCGAGTTCGGCCCGGCGACGGGCCTCCTGGAGGCTGCGCAGGCCCTCGGCGAATCGGTCGGGATCGCCGCCGAGGTCGGGATGGTGCTCGCGGACGAACGCGCGGAGTGCCGCCCGCTCCGCCGACGCAGGCCGCCGGGCGGTCATCGGCGGCTCCGATCGGCTCTGGGCCTCTCGGACGGCGGCGCACCACCGGGACCGTCGTCCGCTCGTCGGCGCCGGGTCGAGCCGTCCGCTCGATCCGCGCGTCGCAGGTGCGATGCCGATGGCGCTGCAGCGGGCGGCCCGGCGGACGGCCCGGTCATTCGACTCGGGGAGAGGCGGGCTCCGGCCTCTCCTCCTCGGGGAGCCGGATGTCGTTCACCGCGATGTTGACCTCGATCACGTCGAGCCCGGTCATGCGCTCGACGGCGGTCACGACATTGCGACGCACCGCCCTGGCCAGTTCGGCGATGGACATGCCGTACTCGACGATGATGTCCAGGTCGACGGCCGCCTGCCGTTCACCGACCTCGACCTGCACACCTGCGGTGGCCGAGGTGCCGCCGCCGGGAATCCGCTCGCGCAGCGCCCCGAACGCACGGGACACCCCGCCGCCCATCGCGGCCACGCCTGCGATCTCCCTGGCCGCGATGCCCGCCACCTTCTGCACCACGGCGGGGGAGATGCTGGTCTTGCCCGCCTGTCGCTCGCCGGCCGCCCAGGCATGCGTCGGCCCAGACAGCAGGCTCACATCGATCGTGCCCGGCTCGTCGTTGCGAGTCACCCCGCTGCTCGCTGCCATGGCAGTGGTCCTTTCGTCGCCCGACCGTGCCCCGGTGCCGCCTCGCCGGGGCCGGGCTGACACCGGTCTTCCACCGAGGCAGGGCGCGCATGGTCTGTCCGCCCGTGGTGCCCGCGAGGGACCAGACCTACCCGACCCCACCCCATCGGGTGGTCCCGGACTCACCCGTCCGAAGGGCGCCTGCGAAGCGGCCGGCGGTGTCCCAGGGCGAGGCCGGCTGCCCGGCATCGGCATCGAGCCGCGCCGGGCGAGGCGATGAGCCGACGGCCGGATCAGCCCTGAGTCCGCGCGTGGCGGAGGAAAAGCTGGCCGTCGGCGTGCAGTACCGAGCGCAGGGTCATCGCGCTCGGCGGCCGGACGGTCGGCGCGGCGGCCGAGATCCGGGGCGCGGTGCCGCCCTCCAACAGCGGTGCGACGGTGAGGCACAGCTCGTCCACGACGTCGGCGGCGATCAACGAGCCGAACAGCCGAGGACCGCCCTCGCAGCAGACGCGGCGCAGGCCTCGCCCGTCCAGCTCAGCCAGCAGGGCGACAAGGTCGACGGCCTGGTCCCCGACGATCACCACGTCGGCGCCCGCGCTCGTCAGCGCGCGTCGGCGGTCCCGCCCGACGGCGTCCGTGGTGAAGACGATCGTCGGCGCGTCGACCGAGGCGTCGCCGAACAGCCCGCTCGCCGGGTCCAGATCACCGGTGGCCGTGACGACGGCGATCGGCGGGAGGGAGGTAAGCCCCAGCCTGGCGCGTCGCTCGGCCCGGCTCTCCTGCGGCCGCACCGCCCGGTACCCCTCGGCCACGGCGGTCCCGGCGCCGACCAGGATGACGTCCGAGAGGTCACGGAGCAGGGCGAGCATCCGGCGGTCGGCCGGGCTGGACAGCGAGCGGGAGCGGCCGTCGACCGCGCTGGCGGCGCCGTCGAGACTGGTGACGAAGTTGACCCGCAGCCAGGGCCGGTCCAGCGGCTCCGGATAGGCGTAGACGGCCTCGACGTCGAGTTCCGACAGTGCCCGGCCCGGCTCGGCGGCCTGGGCGGCGCCGGGCCCGACTGTGGTGCTGGGGGTCTCCGTCGTGGCGATGAAGAGGCTCTGCACGATTCCATCCTGGTGCGAGGATTAGGCTCAAGGGCATGCCCGCCACCCATCTGACCGACCGCTCCCCTGAGGTCGGACCGGACGAGCTGGTGGCGGCGATGTGTCCGCCGCCGAGATTCGACGGCGTCCGCTTCGACACCTACCTGCCCGACCCGGCGCAGCCGAGCCAGTCGGCGGCGCTGACGGCCTGCCGCGAGTTCGCAGGCCGAGTCGGTGCGGGCCGCGCGCGCCGGTCGTGGTGGCAGGCGCTCACCGGAGCCGACAGGCCACAGGCGGGCAGGCCAGGACTGTATCTCGACGGTGGTTTCGGCGTCGGCAAGACGCACCTGCTCGCGGCGATCTGGCACGAGGTGCCCGAGCCCAAGGCCTTCGGCACCTTCGTGGAGCTGACCCACCTGGTCGGAGCGCTGGGCTTCGGCGAGACGGTGCGCAGGCTCTCGGAGTACAGCCTGCTCGCGATCGACGAGTTCGAGCTGGACGATCCCGGTGACACGATGCTGGTCACCAGGTTGATCGCCGAGCTGACCTCGGCCGGGGTCTGCGTGGCGGCGACCTCCAACACGCTGCCGGACCGTCTCGGCGAGGGGCGCTTCGCCGCAGGCGACTTCCTGCGGGAGATCCACGCCATGGCGGAGCGTTTCGAGATCGTGCGGGTCGACGGCGCCGACTATCGGCACCGCGGCCTGCCCGACGCCCCGTCGCCGGTGTCCGATGCCGTGCTGCGAGAGCGGGCCGACGCCCTGGCCGGTGCGAGCATCGACGACTTCGACGAGCTGTGCACGCACCTCGGCACGCTGCACCCTTCTCGATACGGCAGGCTCGTCGACGACGTGAGCGTCGTCCACTTGCGGGGCGTGCGTCCCGCCACCGGCCAGGATGTGGCGCTGCGGCTGGTGTCCTTCGCCGACCGGCTCTACGACCGGGCGGTGCCGGTGGTGGTCTCCGGCGTGCCGGTCTCCGAGCTGTTCACCGAGGAGATGCTGCGCGGCGGCTACCGCAAGAAGTACCTGCGGGCGATCAGCAGGCTGATCGCGCTGTCTCGGGCCTCGACCGATCTGGATCAGGACGCGGCGCCCGCACTGGCCCGGCGGAGCAGGCCTGCCTGATCGGCGGATCGGCGGCCGCTGATCGGCGCGCGGCCGAGGCAGGGCGGCTCGGCTCGGCGATGCTGGTCGGGCGGGCAGCGGTCCGCCCGACTCGGCCGTCGGCGGCGGGCGGTGATCGTGACGACGGTCGTCGGAATGCGTTCTCCGGCGGGGCGGCGCTGTCGCGGTCGCGCCTCGGTGCGCAGCCGCACACCGCGACGCGCGAGCCGCCAGGTTGGCGATCAGCGCCGCCGCTGCAGCAGTCGTGGTGCGGAGGGTGTCGAACAGTCGAAGAAGGCGGCGAGCAGTCATGATTCGATGATCGAACAGGTGTTCGATCTTGGCAAGATATCGATCGAGTGGCATACCGGCTGCGCCGCAGCGCGGCAGTACTCGACCGAACCCGGCTTCGCCCGCCCGCCCCCACTCCCGCGATCAGCGCGACAGGACCTCGCCGACGGCGTCGACGCCCTCGTCCAGCTCCGACTCGGTGATGACCAGCGGCGGCGCGATCCGCAGGGTCGTGTCCTGAGTCTCCTTGCACAGCACGCCACGCTCCAGCAGCGCCGCCGTCGCCGCCCGTCCGGCGGGGCCCTCCGGGGCGATCTCCACCCCGGCCCACAGGCCTCGGCCGCGAACCGCGCTGACCCCGTGCCCGACCAGCTCGCCGAGCCGCCGATGAAGGTGCGCGCCCAACTCGCGGGACCGCTGCTGGTACTCGCCGGTGGCCAGCAGGCGGATGACCGCCCGGCCGACGGCGCAGGCCAGGGGGTTGCCGCCGAAGGTGGACCCGTGCTCGCCGGGGCGCAGGACGCCGAGGACCTCCCGGCGCCCGACCACGGCGGAGACGGGCACGATCCCGCCGCCGAGCGCCTTGCCCAGGGTGTAGAGGTCGGCGCGAACCCCGTCGGCGGAGCTGGCGAGCAGCTCGCCGGTGCGGGCGAGCCCCGACTGGATCTCGTCGGCGATCAGCAGCACGCCGTTGTCGTCGCAGATCCTGCGCAGCTCGGCCAGATAGCCCGCCGGGGGGACCACCACGCCCGCCTCGCCCTGGATCGGCTCCACCAGCACGGCGGCGGTGTGCTCGGTGATCGCCTCGGCCACTGCCTGCGCCGAGCCGTAGTCGACGACCACGAAACCCGGGGTGAACGGCCCGAAGTCGGCGCGCGCCGTCGGGTCGGTGGAGAAGGAGACGATCGTGGTGGTGCGGCCGTGGAAGTTCGACCCGGCGACGATGATCTCGGCCCGACCGTCCGGCACGCCCTTGACCTGATAAGCCCACTTGCGGGCGACCTTGACGGCCGACTCGACGGCCTCGGCGCCGGAGTTCATCGGCAGGACCAGCTCGGTCTCGGTGAGTTCGGCCAGCTCACGGCAGAACAGGCCCAGCTGGTCGTGGTGGAAGGCGCGGCTCGTGAGTGTGACGCGGCCGAGCTGCTCGACCGCCGCAGCGACGAGGTCGGGGTGCCGATGGCCGAAGTTCAGCGCGGAGTAGCCGGCCAGGAGGTCGAGGTAGCGCCTGCCGTGCACGTCGGTCACCCACGCGCCCTGTGCCTCGGCGATGACCACCGGCAGCGGGTGGTAGTTGTGCGTGCTCCACTGCTCGTCGAGGGCGATGTGCTCGGCGGCGGCGAGGCCTGCCTGGGCGGTGCCCGCTGCTGCGGAGTGTGTCTCGGCGGCGCCGGTCGCGGAGGGACTGATCGCCGAGTTCTCGGTGGTGGCCGTCATGCGCCTCAGGCTAGAGGCCGCACGGGCGAATATCAGTTCGCGAATCCCGGTTGACCTGCGCGGTCTGTTGCGTATCCATCCGTTTCAGCGACGCCTTGTTGTGTGATCGGCTCGTGCGGCGATGCAGATCGCTTCGGCGAGGTCGTCCGGTCCGCGGTGGGGGTGCTGTGGTGCGCTGCAGGCGATCCTGCAGGGCAGGCGCCTGCCGAATATCGCCGTGGTCCCGTCGGCGGGTGTCGCATGAACCGCTCGGCGTTCCCGATCCGGGTCCGCCGCAATTGTCATAATCTCTTCACATTGCCAACACATGGCCCAGCCAGGTAGCCCCTCAACGGGTGAGGCCTAGCGGGGCGGTGTCACCGACTGTCGGTCGATTCGCCGCCTGATCTCTGCCTGGCCGGGTGGTCCTTGGTCCAGACGGTCAGACATGGTGTCGGAAACTTCCTCCCCGAATAGGTGCGTGGTACGTAGTGATCTCACGTATCTACTCGGAGGTAACCGTGCGTTTTGCTCGCATAGCCAGCGCTTTTGCCGGTGCGCTGATCGCCGTCTCCTTGGGGGCACCGGCCGCGTCGGCCGAAGAGACGGCCCCTGCCGCCCCCGTCGACTACGTCGCCCTCGGCGACTCCTATGCCTCGGGAACGGGGATAGGCGACTACGACCCGGACAGCGGCTCGTGTCTGCGAAGCCCCGGCGCCTATCCCGAACTCTGGGCCGCGGCGAACGAGGTCTCCTCCTTCACCTTCGCGGCCTGTTCCGGCGCGGTCACCGACGACGTCGTCGCCAACCAGCTCGGCGGTCTGGACGCCGACACCGACCTGGTGAGCATCTCGATCGGCGGCAACGACGCCGGATTCGTGGAGGTGATCACCACCTGCACGATCCTTGGCACCGCAGGATGCCGCGACGCGGCCGCCGAGGCGAACGCCTACATCCAGACGGAGCTGCCCGCGCAGTTGGACGCCACCTACGCGGCGATCCGCAGCGCGGCGCCCAACTCCTCGGTGGTCGTGCTCGGCTACCCGCGCCTCTTCCACCCGACCGGGGCCTGCATCCTCTCCCAGGCGTCGCGCGCACTGCTGAACGACACGGCCGACCTGCTCGCCGACGTCACTGCGGCCCGCGCCGGGGCGGCGGGCTTCACCTACGCCGACGTGCGGACCCAGTTCGACGGCCACGGCGTGTGCGCGAGCACTCCGTGGATCAACTCGATCGCCTGGCCGATCAACGAGTCCTTCCACCCGAACGCGGTCGGACACGCCCAGGCCTACCTGCCCGCGTTCAGCAGTGTCGCGCCGAGTTCGACCGCCGTCCTCGCAGCGGGCTGACCCGGCGACGACGTAGCGAGAGGACGCACCGAGCGGACGGCAACGACCGACCTCGCCGACCACCACCGTCGTGACCGCCGGAACGTGCCGTCGGGCTCCGCTACCGGAGCCGACGGCACATTCGCGCGATCTACTGTGGGGCTCCGGCGCCATGGCCTCGGTGAACGCACCTGATGAGACGTCCGACGGGCGAAGGCGCCGCTGCCTTCAGATCTCGGCGAGGCTGATCAACCCGTCCTGTAGGGCCCTGGCGAGCAGGTCGGTCTTGGTCGAGGCAGGCCTGCCCGCGTGCTCGTACTTGAACCTGATCCGCTCCAGATAGGAGCTGACCGTTCGAGCCGAGAGCTGAAGTTCGGTGGCCACCGAGGACTTCGACCGGCAGCGCAGCCAGGTACGCAGGACGTCGACCTCGCGAGGCGAGAGCGCCGGGATCGCGACCACCGGCAGCTGCGACGTCGTGCCGCCGCGCGCCGCCAGCCGGGTGGCACTCACCAGCTGGCCCCTGGTCACCCTGCGCGGCAGACACCGCACGCTCGCCGAGTCCGTCTCGGCCCACGGCCAGGTGCCCGCGTGCAGCAGGACTCGCCGTCCCGCCTGTGCCAGTCGCCGCACCTCGGCCGCGCGTGCCGTCGGCTCGCCGTGCTGCAGGCCGAACAACACGACCTCGGCGCTGAGTCCCGGACCGGTCCAGGCGACCGACGGGTCGGGCCCGCCCGCCACCACCGAGATCGCGGGGCTCGCGAGCTGGTACCAGGCGGCGAAACCCGCAGTGATCGCGGGCTCGTCATGGATGATCACGACAGTGATCGGTGCATTCGTGTTGACGACAGCAGTCTCGGACACCCGCGCCTCCCGGCCGCATCGAATCGCGGCGTCCGAGGACTCCTCGTCCCCGCCTCGTCCGCGAACACGGCGTGAACCCGTGTTAGGCCCTGACACTAGGAAGCGGCGGTAAATAATCGGCTGGTGTCGGACGTATGCACTGCGCCTGACGGCGGCCAGATGTTCGGCCGTCGTTCCACGGCTCGGCGGGGGCAGGCCCGAGAAGCTGCTCAGACCGCGGGTGGACATCGTGTCGGGCCCGGTCGAAGGGCGCTGTCGGTGCGGGCCGGTTCGCTGGTCAGGCCGCGTCGGTCACGTCTCGACCGTCACCGACACCGCCGGGCCGGCGAAGCTCAGCATGCCCACAGCCGGTCGTGCCTCCGCGAGCGGCTCGGGATAGCTCCACGCCACGTCGTCGGCATCTCCCGCATCGGCCCGGAAGTGGAAGTAGCTCGCCTCTCCCTTGTACGGGCAGGTCGTGACGGTCTCGGAGGGGGCCAGGAGTTCGGTCGCCACGTCATCGGCGGGCAGATACCAGCGAGCGGGCAGTCCGGTCTCGAACAACACGACGGCATCGGTGCTCTCGCCCACCGGCACGTCGTGGATGCGCACCGTCACCCGTCTGCCTGACCTCCGTGCGTCCACTCGGTGGAACGGATCGCGCGGGTGTGCCGGGAGCCGCTCGTCCTCCTCGAACCAGGCGTCGAGCCGATCATGGTAGAAGGCGACCAGCCCTCGGAGGTCCGGGCAGCCCGGCACCGGCTCGGGGTAGGACCACACCGCGTCGTGGACCACCCGATCGCCGACACGCAGGTGCCAGTACCGGGCGTCGCCCTTGAACGGACACCGCGTCCGGTGCTCGCTCTCGACCAGCACCCCTGGAACGACGTCCTCGATCGGCAGGTACCACTGCGGCAGCAGCCTCGTCTCGTGCAGCATCCTGGCGCGGACGGTGTCCACCACGATCTGCCCGGCGAACTCGCCCCTGATCCGGCGATCCAAATCATGCACGTAGAGCACGTGTCCCGGCGCGGCGGCACTCAGATCGAAGTTCAACTCGCCTGCGAGGGGCTTCGCGAACGGACCGTTGCCCATAGTGAGTGACATGTGATCGACGATAGTGACCGAGGGGTCTCCTGTCCGGTTCGCGACGGGCGAATCGCCGGGACGACGCGGCTGCGGCGGTATAGGGACGACAGAAAGCCGCCGCACCTGCGGCGTCGACGGCCCGTCGTGAACCCGACAGCGGGGATCAGCTCTCCTCGGGTGCACTCCCGCTCTGCGCGTGAGCCCGCAGAGCCGCCAGCGCCTTGTCGGCATGCACCGACATGCGGATCTCGCTCTTCACCACGGCGATCACCCGCCGGTCGACGCCGATGACGAACGTGTGCCGCTTGATGTCCATCGGACCGAACCGGCGGCGGACCCCGAAGAGGCGCGCCACGTCGCCGTCGGCATCGGAGAGCAGCGGATAGTCGAAGGTGTGCTTCGCGGCGAACTCCTGCTGCCTGCTCACCGAGTCGCCGCTGATTCCCACCCGCACCGCACCCACCTCGCGGAACTCCGCCCCCAGATCGCGAAAGTGACAGGCCTCGGTCGTGCAGCCGCTCGACATCGCCGCCGGGTAGAAGAAGAGCACCACCGGGCCGTCTGCGAGCAGCTCGGTCAGGGAGCGTGCCGTGCCCTGTTCGTCGGGAAGCGTGAAATCAGGTACCAGGTCTCCGGTGTTCACCTGTCGACTCGCTTTCTCTTCGGCGGCAGCGGCAGAAAGCCGCTCGTGGTGGTGACGTAGTGGGCGTAGCCGGGACGACGCAGGCGAAGCTGTCGCTCCAGCAGCGGCTTGCCGGTCCCGCCGGCCAGGAGGAAGGTCATCAGCAACGGGGCGGGCAGGGTCAGCAGCGCGGGCCAGCCCTGGCAGGCGACGAGGAACAGTCCCCACCAGACGGTGGCGTCGCCGAAGTAGTTCGGATGTCGGGTGTACCGCCACAGACCGGTGTCCAGCACCTGGTGGGCGTTGGCCGGGTCTGATCGGAAGCGGGTGAGCTGGTGGTCGCCGACCGTCTCGAAGAGGAAGCCGATCAGCCACAGCACCACGCCCGCGACCAGCAACGGCGTCATCGGATCGGCCAGGAACTGCCCGACCTGAACCGGCGTCGAGACCAGCCACAGCACCAGACCCTGTGGCAGATAGACCACCCGCAGCAGATGCAGGCGCGGATCGCCCGCCGCGCGTTCGCGGATCTCCACGTAGCGCCGGTCCTCTGGCTCGCCTCGGGAGCGCCGCGCGATGTGCGTCGCCAGTCGCAGACCCCAGACGGAGGTGAGCACGGTCGACAGAACGCGGGTCAGCTCCTCGCCGTGCCCCCGCGACGATGCGAAGGTCACCAGTGCGATCACGACGAAGCCCGCGCCCCAGACGACGTCGATGCCGTCGTGGCGTCCGCGCCGCAGGCCGATCAGGAAGGCGCCGAGCATCACCGCCGCGATGACGGCCGCGTTCACCCCGAGCGTGAGGAGCAGCGGGCCCACCGCCTCCGGACTCATGCGGCGAATCCCCGTTCCAGGCTCGGCACCAGCTGATCGCGTCGATCGGCGGGCATCAGACCGTCCCCTGCGGGGGTCGGCCGCACCGCGAGGATCTGATCGACACCCATCTGGTTCTCGGCGAAGGCGAGGCCGTCGCCTGCGAGGTACAACCGCCAGACTCGGCAGCTCTGCGGCCCGATCAGTCGCGTCGCCCGAGCCCGGTCCGTCTCCAAGGTCCTGGCCCAGGCGTCGACCGTCGTGACGTAGTGCTTACGCAGCGACTCGACGTCGCGCACTTCCAGTCCGGCCCGTTCCAACAGTCCGATCGTGCTGCCCGACGGGCGAATGTGCATGTCCGGCGTGATGTAGGACTCGATGAAGGCACCGCCTCCCGGCGCGTTCGCGCCCCGGCTCATCTGTCGGAGGAGCAGCCTGCCGCCGGGCCGCAGCAGGCGATGCAGCGTGGTGACGTACACGGGGTATTGGTCCTCGCCGACGTGTTCACCCATCTCGATGCTGGCGACGGAATCGTAGGGCTGATCAGCAAGCTCCCGGTAGTCCTGGGGCCGCACAGTCACCCGAACGGTGATGCCCAGTTCGACGATCTGTCCCCCGACGTGATCGAACTGTGACAGAGACAGCGTCACGCCGGTCACGTGCACGCCATGCCATCGCGCGGCGTGCAGGATATGCGAGCCCCAGCTTCCGACAGGCCAGCTCCAGCTTGTCGTACTGGTCCTGCTCCAGCGCGGCCTCGGCCTGGTCGGGGGTAGGGGCGACGGCCGGTGCGGCGATGTCGCCGTCGGTCGTCGCCCGCGCGGCGGAGATCGATCCGGAGTCCCGGTCGGGCCGGTCTCACTGCCGTCCCAGGCGCGAATGCGCAGCGGGGGCACGGTGCCGATCAGCCGCTCGACCAGCATGCGGATGCGTCGTGCCGTGGAGTCCTGTCCAGTCGTCACCGCGCCGTTCACCACGTCGTCTCCTTCGTCTCGTCTCCAAGACGTTCGGGACACGACCCGGATCGGATCGTTCGGTGGCCACGGGGCCGAGCCGCTGAGGCTCTGTCGGCGGCGATCGGCTACGGAGGACAACACGACGTCGTCTCGGTGCTCTCGCTCTCGACGGTCCGTTGGCCAGCACTGAGCCAACGGGATCGCCTGGCAGCAGAAGACGATCTGCACGACGCAGACGACCGTAGGAGCCAGGCGGGGCCGCCGGACGTGTCGTCGCACGATGTCACGATGTGACGGTGCGGCGACGGACTGTGCTAGGTGGTGCTGCGGCGGTGGTCGCGGGGATGGTGACGGGAGAGGCGACAGGTATGGCGGTGGGCGAGACGACTCAGGTCGCGGGCGATCGTGGCTGGTGGTGGGGTGCGGCCTCGTCGTCTGTGCAGGATGAGGGGGCCTCGCCTCGGGACGACTGGTCTCGGTGGGAGGAGGCAGGGAAGGCCCCGGCGTCCGGGGCGGGCACCGGGTTCCGGGAGCGGTACCGCGAGGACCTGCGATTGATCCGGTCACTGGGGGTGACGCGGTATCGGACGTCGGTGTCGTGGGCTCGAGTGGTTCCGGAGCCGGGTCGGGTGGACCGGGCGGAGGTCGAGCACGTCCGGCGGGTCCTGACCGCGGGGCGGGAGGCGGGTCTGCAGATGTGGTTGACGCTGTTGCACTCGGCGATACCGAGGTGGTTCGCCGAGGAGGGCGGGTTCGCCGGGCCGACCGCGGCGGCTCGGTGGCGGGAGTGGGTCGAACTGGTCGCGGCGGACTTCGGCGGCGAGGTCGACGGCTGGATGCCGATCAACAATCCTGGCTCCTACGCGATGAAGGCATACCTGAACGGGACGTTCCCGCCCGGGGTGCGGGACCTGGAGGTGTTCGCGCGGGCGCTGGAGGTCATGCATCGATGCGATGCGCAGGCCGCGGTGATGTTGCGGGAGGCGACCGGACTGCCGGTGACCTCTAACCAGTCGTTGGCGCCGTTGTGGCCTGCGGACGACAGCGCGGCGGCCGTAGCGGCGACGGCGCGGTTCGACGCGTTGCTGTGGTCCTGGCTGCCTGCCGCTGCCGCATTTGATCAGATCGGATTCTCCTACTACTACGGTGCGGCGATCGCCGGGGACGGATCGCTGCGGCCGTGGCCCGCGGATCGGGCGCCGGGGCCACTGGGGTACGTGCCCTGGGCAGACGGGCTGGGGATCGTGCTGGATCGGCTGCACACCGCGCTGCCAGGTCGGGAGCTGGTAATGGCTGAAGTCGGGTACGGCGGGAACGACGACGCCGCGCGAGGGGAGTACCTGCGGGCCGTCGACACACAGCTGCGTGCGGCACGGGCGCGCGGCATGAATCTCACGGGCGCGTATCTGTGGACGCCGATCGACAACTATGAGTGGCTGGCGGGCTATGACGTGCCGTTCGGGGTGTTGGACGCTCATCGGCGGGAGCGATCGTCGGCGCGAGTGTTGCGCGAGCTGATCGGCTGAGCCCGGCCCGGACCACCGACGGGCGGGGCACCGGGTCGGTGGCGGCCGAGGCCAGGCCGCGCGAGGGGTGCAGCGGCGGCTGCGTCGGCGGTCCGCCAGATCGGGGGCCACGGGGAGCGCAACGCGGATGCGGATCGCCTCGACGGCCCGGGGCTCGGCGTCGGCGCTGAGGAGGATCTGGACGTCAGACGGGTCCGGCGCTCGGCTCGTTCGGGCCGCGGGCCCGGTCGAGCCCGATCACGGCTCCATACCGTGGGCGTTGACGAAGTGCAGCGGAACCTGCGGCGGGTCCGACGGTGGCGGCCGTCGGACCCGCCCAGTGCGCCCCTTTTCGGGCGTCGTCGGCCAGGCGGCGGATCAGAGCACGTGCTCGATGTACCTGGCCGCCGTCAGCTCCGCGATCTCGAGGGCGTCGGCATCCCAGATCTCCTGATTGAAGATCTCGACCTCGATCGGTCCGGCGTAGCCCGCCTCGTCGACGGCCTTGCGCATCCGACGCAGCTCGATGCAGCCGTCGCCCATCATTCCGCGACCGAGGAGCACACCCGCAGGCAGCGGCGTGATCCAGTCGCACACCTGGAACGCCGAGATCCGACCCGCGGCCCGCTCGATCGCCTGATAGACGGTCGGGTCCCACCAGATGTGATAGGTGTCCACGACGACGCCGACCTGCTCGGCGGGGAAGTGACTCGCGAGGTCGAGAGCCTGGGCCAGTGTCGCCACGACGCAGCGGTCGGAGCAGAACATCGGGTGCAGCGGCTCGATCGCCAGCCGCACCCCGCGCTCACCGGCGTACGGAGCCAGTTCGGCCAGCGAGTCCAGTACCAGCGACCGCGCCCCGTCGACGTCCCGGCTGCCCTCGGGGAGTCCGCCGGAGACCAGCACCAGTTCTGGCACGCCCAGTTCGGCGCACTCGTCCACCGCCGCCCGGTTGTCGGCGAGGTCCTTGATCCGCTGGTCGGAATCCGGCGAGGTGAAGAATCCGCCCCGACACATCGAGGTCGGCGTCAGGCCCGCCTGCCGGAGCAGCGCGCCGGTCTTGCGCAGTCCGTACTCGGCGACCGGCTCGCGCCACAGCCCGATTCCCGGGATCTCCGCGCGCAGGCAGGCGCTGACCGCCTGTTCCATTCCGGCGTACTTGATGGTCGCCTGGTTGAGGCTCAGTCGGCTCAGGTCGCTCATTGCGGCACTCCCGCCAGATCGAGGAACTGCCGCATCCGACGTTCCGCCAGCTCCGCGTCCGGCAGCAGTCCGGCCTCGTCGGCCAGCACGTACAGCCGGGCGAGGTGCGGGACCGACCGAGCGCTCTCCAGACCACCGACCATGCGGAAGTGCTCCTGATGTCCCGCCAGCCAGGCGAGGAACACGATGCCCGTCTTGTAGTAGTACGTGGGCGTGCCGAAGATGTGCCGGGACAACGGCACGGTGGGCGCCATGATCTGGTCGTAGGACTCGACGTCGCCTGCGTCCAGCCTGCGCAGCGCGGCGGCGGCGGCCGGGGCGATCGCATCGAAGATGCCCAGCAGCGCGTCGCTGTGTCCCTGGTCGTCGCCCTTGATCAGTTCGGGGTAGTGGAAGTCGTCGCCGGTATAGCAGCGGACTCCGTCGGGCAGCCTGCGTCGAACTCCGATCTCCCGATCGGCGTCCAGCAGCGACATCTTGACGCCGTCGACCTTGTCGGAGTGCGCCTTGATCACGTCGAGGAAGACCTCGGTGGCCAGGTCCAGGTCCGTCGAACCCCAGTAGCCGGTGAGCGCGGGGTCGAACATCGGGCCGAGCCAGTGCAGGATCGCGGGGGAGTCGAGCTGTTCTAACAGTGTCGAGTAGACCCGGTGGTAGTCCTCCGGCCCCCGGGCGACGGCGGCCAGCCGCCTGCTCGCCATGAGGATCACGGTGGCGCCCGCGTCCTGCACGACCGCTGCCTGCTCGACATAGCCCGCGATGACGTCGTCGAGGCTCGTGGTGTCCTCACGGACCTGATCGGTGCCGACGCCGCAGGCCAGCAGCCCGCCCAGCTCCTTGGCCTCGGCGCCACTGCGGCGGATCAGTTCGGCGGCGGTGGGCCAGTCCAGCCCCATGCCGCGCTGTGCGGTGTCCATCGCGTCGGCGACGCCGAGCCCGTGTGCCCACAGGTGTCGGCGGAAGGCCATCGTCGCCTCCCAGTCGGGCCGAGCCGGCCTGCCGGGAGTGTTGTCGGCGAGCGGGTCGGCCACGACGTGCGCGGCCGCGTAGAGGACCCGGCTCGTCGGACTCGGGCCTCTGGCGTCCAGGGCGCCCGTCGATCTGGGGACGTAGTCGAGGAACTCGCCGGTCGAGGTGGGCAGCTTCAGAGTCACAGGGTCCGCTCCATGTCCACGTCGTCACCACGCCCCGGGGCCTCCTTGGCGAAAAGGACCGAGACAAAGGCTATAGAAAGCGCTTACTGTGACCGTAAACTAAGCGCGCCAGTACGCGCTGTCAATAGCCTGCGCACCGCGTGGACGAGCGGGCACTGTTCGTGATCGGAGGTCGAGCGTGGCGCCGACGTTGGTCGATGTCGCTGCGAGAGCCGGGGTTTCCACCGCCACCGTCTCTCGTGTGCTCAACGGCAACTACCCGGTCTCGCCGGGGACGAAGGCTCGGGTGCTCGCCGCACTGCACGAGCTCGACTATGTGGTCAACGGTCCGGCCAGGGCCTTGGCCGCGGCCAGTTCGGACATGCTCGGCGTGATCGTCAACGACGTCTCGGACCCCTTCTTCGGAATCCTCTCCAGCGGGATCCAATGGGAGGCGGGCGGGGCCGAACTGCTCGCGGTGATCTGCAACACCGCAGGGTCGCCGGAGGACGAACTGAAGTACATGCAGCTTCTGCTGCGACAGCGGGCCAGGGCCATCGTCCTCACCGGCGGCGGCCGAGAGGACCCCGACCATGCCGAGCGCGTCGCACAGCTGATCCGTCAGTGTCACGAACGCGGCGCCCGCGTCGTCTTCTGCGGTCGGCAGGCCCCGCCGGACAGCGAGGCGGTCAGCATCCTGTTCGACAACAGGGGAGGGGCGCGGACACTCACCCGGCATCTGCTGGCGATGGGACACCGCAGGATCGCTTACGTCTCCGGTCCGGAGGCCAACACCACCACCAGCGCGCGGGCGGCCGGGCACCGCGATGCGCTGCTGGCCGCCGGGCTCGACCCGGCGGCGGGGGCGGCTCTGCGCGGCGACTTCTCGCGCGCCTCGGGTTTCGCCGCAGGCATGGAACTCGTGCGGCGGGGCGTGGACTGCACTGCGGTGGTGGCGGGCAACGATCTCACCGCCCTCGGCGTGATGGCCGCGTTGCGCGAGCAGGGCGTGCGCGTGCCGGAGGACGTCTCGGTGGCGGGCTTCGACGATCTGCCCGTCGCGCTGGACGCGGCGCCTGCGCTGAGCACGGTGCGGCTTCCGCTGCGCGAGGCGGCGGCGCGGGCGGGCAAGCTCGCCATCGGGGCGGACGACATGCCGGGTCCGGACGGGCTGGTGTGGCTGTCTTCCGAACTGATCGTCCGCGAATCGGTTGGCCCGCCGGGACGAGGACTCTCCTCGGCACAGCGGCCGTGATCCCTGCGGCACGACGGCGCGGCCCGGCTGCGGACTGTCGTGCGCGGTGTGGCGGTGATCCCCGGCCGTCCCGGTGCGTGCGGGCGGGGAACACGTCTCGTCCCGGTGCGAGCACGGCGTGCGTCGGTCGGTGTCCTGGCGGCGGAACCCGGTGCCCGCGCCGGGTTCCGCGAGCCTGCGCGCGCTGACGGGCCCGGTGTCTCCCGAGGCGTCTTGCAGGCGCTTCGCGGCCGGGCGGCAGGTCCCTGTGGGACTCGACCCCTGTACAAGGCGCAGTGCTCACCGCCTGCGAAGGCACGATGTTCACCGCCTGCGAAGGCGCAGTGCTCGCCGCGCGCCCGGCGCTCGGCCGAGGCGGGATCGCGATCGACGTCGGGTCGTGGGCCCGCGATCGTGTCTCCTGCGGCTGAACCCAACGGCCGGGCACTCGCGGCGACGGCACGCCGCCAGAGATGTCCGGCGTGGCGGCGAACCCGGTACGGATCGGCCTGTCGTCGAACCGGAGCCGATCGGCGGCCTGCACCCGGTATTGCCGGTGGTCCCGGCCGCGACGAGATCACTCGGGCGGGCTCGGGATTTTCCCAATCACCACCCGCCGCCGCCGATCGCGGTGGGTAGGCAATGCCTAGCCGATAGCGATCGGGCGGGCCGCGAAACCGGGCTTGTGTGATGTAGCACAAAGTCCGCGTGGGGTGGTGAACCGGTCACCGAGTCCGGTTATGAACTCGCGGACACCGGCCTGCAATGAAGATCGGCTTATCTCGTCCGCTTTGTCTGTGCCTACCTGTCGCTCATTTGGCTACTCGTCTTGGAGTAACGCTCGACTGCTCTACCCGCGCCGGATCATTGCCCGCAGGCGAGCGGATCAGCGTGATGCGGCGGAGCCGTTTGATCGTCACTCGATGCGCGCGACGCCTGTTACTCGCCCGCGTCCCGGCACTGGTGCTGGCCGAGCGATGTCCTACTGGTGCCGGGACGGGCGCTGCTGGAATCTGGTTCAGCTCTGCTTGTCGTATGCCTCGATGACCTCCGCCGGGATGCGACCGCGATCGGAGACCTTGAGACCCTGGGTCCGGGCCCACTCCCGAATAGCCTGGTTGCGCTCCCGGTCGGCCTGCCCGGACGGCGCGCCCGCGACTCGGCCGCGACCCGGCCGCTTACGGCCGCCGGTACGACGAGCGTTGTCCATGAACGGGGTCAAAGTCTCGCGGAGTTTGTCGGCGTTGGTGGTCGAGAGGTCGATCTCGAACTCCATGCCGTCAAGTCCGAACTTAACCGTCTGCTCGGCGACGGTGCCGTCGATGTCGTCGAGTAGTTGGACGGTGACCTTCTGCGCCACGGGGACTCCTTAAATGTTCGTCTGTCATTCGGATGCCTATGCGTTGACCGTGAGGTCCGCGCGCGTCAAGGTATCCCACTGGCGACAATCATAAACATGGTCGGGTGCTGATGTCGCTTCACCGCTTGTGTAAGCCCGCTATCGGGGTCGTCGCACGCTCGCCGGGCGGGTGTGCCTATAGGTCGCCGAGGCGGCATACTTCCACCCTGCTCAGCGTGGCGGCGGCGGTTTCGGTCGCCCCCGTCGATTAGGTTAGAATCAGGGACGTCGCCGCAGGTCGTAAGCGGCGGCTACGTGGTACCACGGGAAAGACTAGGTGATCATGGCCGAGCGTGTCTGCGTCGAACTGGTTGACGACCTCGACGGAGAGCCTGCCCAGCACACGGTGCAGTTCGCCTTGGACGGGGTTAACTACGAAATCGACCTCTCCGAACGCAACGCTACTTCGCTGCGCGAACTGTTGGCTCCCTATATCACGCACGGTCGTCCGGTCTCACACCGCGTCGAGACAGAGGACCCGGTGCAGGAGCGAGTCGAGCGCAAGAAGGTCACCGACCAGATTCGCGCGGTAGCCCAGCGTTCCAAGGAGCAGCACCGGGCTCGGCTGGAGGCGGCTGCGGCGGCCAGAGAGGCCGAGGTCAGGCGGGTGGCCGAGGAACGGGCGGCGGCACGCGGCGAGATCCCGCTGGACGTGTCCGCATTGAACCTCGAGGTCGCCAAGCCTGCGCAGGAGCCCGCACAGGTGGAGGAGTCCAAGCCTGCGGTGTCCCTCCCGCGATTCAGCTCCGCGAACAACTGACGTGGGGAACCGTGCCGGGAGGCCGCACCTCCCGGCACGAGGCGGCGCGGCGGCGTCGACCCGGCGGCACTTCGCGAGAGCTGTACTCGGTGATCTCCGGCACCGTGAATGATGGTCGGACGGCCTTCGGCGGGTTCTCGAGCCGACCGTGTGGAGTGCGTGCGGTATTGCCCGACGCGTGGCGAACGGCGCAAGCCGCCCGGCGCACATCTTCGGAGGCAGACTGATCTCCGGACGGAGAAGACCTCGGTGACCGCTCCGTCACTCTCTCACTCGATACGTGCGCTTCTTGTCACTCTTGTGTGGACAGGGTGTCCCGTAGCGCCCCAATGTCGGTTACTGCCGTCCATTCCGGACGATGGGCCGAGATCGACCGCCACCTGGGTAAGCGGTAGCCGTCCCGGTCCGTCTACTCCGGTTCTCCTGAACGGCGGCGCCGGGTTCGAGGCAGGACGGCATCGCCGGTCCGGCGGACGCGGGCAATGACCCGAACGGCCTCTGAACGGTGTGGCCCCGGCCGATCCGGCCTGTCGAGTGCCACTCGCACCGGGTGGGACGTCGTGCGTCGAGTCGGGGTCTGAGGAGGCAGACCGTGCGACTGTGGCGCCGACCGAGTCCTTCGTCGTCTGTGGCCGTCGCTGCCTGCGGAGTGCTGGTTCACCGGCCGTCGGCATGACGGTGGACCTATGCGGTCGATCGAAGGAAGTCGGTGTCTGAATCGCGCGGCATTCGAGCTCCGCCCCGCCGACTGGACCGCTCCGCGGCGGCCCGTGGATCACCGCCTCGGGGGCTCTGCGGCCAGTGGACCGACAGCCGCCGTCCGTCGAGAACCGATGAGACCCCGGCTGCCCGGCCTCACCCGCCGCCCGTAAGGAGACCAGGAAGGCCTCAGGCGACCTGGACGGCGCAGTCCGGGCCCGTGCGGCCGGAGTTCCATCGTGAGCAGGCTGTCGTCCTCTGCCGAGGCGCCTCACGCCTCGATGTCGGTGCCCGGACCGGCCTTCGGCGTGCTGGCCCGGATCACGACCTCGCCTCGGACTCGTCGAGTGCGAGGCTCGGCGGGTTCCGGATCGAGCACCAGGCTCACCGCCATGGCGCCCAGCTCCTCCAGCGGAACCCGCACCGTCGTCAGCGCAGGCGTGACGTCGCGCAGCGTGGCGATATCGTCGAAGCCCGCCACGGCCATGTCCTCGGGGAGCCTGCGGCCGAGGTCGCGCAGCGCCGCCATCGCCCCGACCGCCATCACGTCGTTGACGGCGAAGAGACAGTCCACGTCGTCTCGTCGGCTCAGCAGCTCACGAAGGGCGTGATAACCGCCGTCGCGGGTGAAGCCGCCGTGTACCACGAGTTCGTCGGGCAGTTCGGCGCCGTGATCGGCTAGTCCTTCCCGGAATCCCGCCAGGCGATCGCGAGCGGTGACGAGTTCCTCCGGCCCGCCGAGCACGCCGAACCTGCGATAGCCGCCTGCGTAGAGGGCCCGAGCCAGCGCACGTGCCCCGGCGTGGTTCTCCAGCGTGATCGTGTCGACCTCGATGCGTCGCTGGCTGATCATCGCGACTCGACCGCCTGCGGCCTGGAAGCGTGCCAGCTCGTCGCCGAGGCGATCCTGGAGCGCCTGATCGGTCACGCGGCTGCCCGCGAGCACCACAGCCTGCGCGCGTTGGGCACGCAGGGCGGCGACGTATTCCACCTCGCGCTCCGGCCTGCGCAGCGTGCTCGCCATCGTGACGATCAGGCCGTTGTCCTCGGCATGCCGCATCACGCCCGCCGAGATCGACGAGAAGTACGGGTCGGCGATGTCGTGGACCACGAGTCCGACCACGTTCGTGTGGCCGCGGGCCATCGCCTGGGCCTGCGCGTTCGGCGCGTAGTTCAGCGCCGCCGCCGCCTTCATCACCCGCGCCCGCAGGTCCTCCCTGACCTTGCGCGGGCTGCCGTTGAGCACCCTCGACGCGGTGGCCAGGGAAACCTCGGCCGCCCGCGCCACATCGACCAGAGTTGCGATGCCGGTCGATGGCTGATCGAACATCGAGACTCCTGCCGTGGCCGACCCTGCGCCGATCACCAGCCCAGACAGGCAGGGGTGCGCTTTTCATTCGCAAGCGTAAGCAGGCGCATCTGGATGGGTCAAGCCACGACCTGGTCGTGCCCGCGTGTCGTCGCCGGTGTGGTGTTACTTGGTGGTGATGCGGTGTCCGGTGGTGGGGTGGAAGAGGTGGGTGTGGTCGGGGGTGGTGAGGGTGGCGGTGACTTGTTGTCCGATGGTGGGTGGGGTGCGGGAGTCGACGCGGACGATGAAGCGTTCGGGGGTGTCGGCGGTGGTGGTGCCGTAGACGTAGGCGTCGGCGCCGAGTTCTTCGACGAGGTCGACGGTGAGGGTGATGCCGGGTTCGGTGGTGGTGAGGTGGAGGTTTTCGGGGCGGATGCCGATGGTGACGGTGTCGGTGTCGAGGGTGGTGCGGGTGGTGGTGGTGAGGGGGATGGTGAGGCCGTCGAGGTGGGCGCCGTCGGGGTGGAGTGTGGCGGTTTTGAGGTTCATGGCGGGGGAGCCCATGAAGCCGGCGACGAAGGCGTTGGCGGGGGCGTCGTAGAGGGTGCGGGGGGTGTCGCATTGTTGGAGGAGGCCGTCTTTGAGGACGGCGACGCGGTGGCCCATGGTCATGGCTTCGACCTGGTCGTGGGTGACGTAGATGGTGGTGGTGTCGAGGCGTTGTTGGAGGGCGGCGATGTTGGCGCGGGTTTCGACGCGGAGTTTGGCGTCGAGGTTGGAGAGGGGTTCGTCCATGAGGAAGACGGAGGGTTCGCGGACGATGGCGCGTCCCATGGCGACGCGTTGGCGTTGTCCGCCGGAGAGGGCTTTGGGTTTGCGGTCGAGGTAGGGGGTGAGGTCGAGCATGCGGGCGGCTTCGTCGACCTTGGCTTTGATCTGGTCTTTGGGGATGCGGCGGAGTTTGAGGGCGAAGCCCATGTTCTCGGCGACGGTCATGTGGGGGTAGAGGGCGTAGGACTGGAAGACCATGGCGATGTCGCGGCCTTTGGGTGGGGTGTGGGTGACGTCGCGGCCGCCGATCTGGATGGCGCCTTCGTCGATGTCCTCCAGGCCGGCGAGCATGCGCAGGGCGGTGGACTTGCCGGAGCCGGAGGGGCCGACCAGGACGAGGAACTCGCCGTCGGCGACCTCGAGGTCGAGCTGGTCCACGGCCTTGACCGGGGGCGTTCCCGCGAACACCCGAGAAGCACCCCTGTAAGCCACATCGGCCATCGCGATTCTCCCTTAGTCGGCACACGCCCGCGCGTGGCCCTGCTGGCAGGCCGGGCGACGCCGGAGAGATTCCTGCGCAGACCCGCCCTTGGGTTAGAAAGCGCTTACGACCGTAGGAGTGCGATCCGTCACTGTCAATGAGGGATGGCCGCACCAGGCCATCGTTAGTTCGGCGGTCAACGGAATGGGAGGCCCGTCCAGGGTGCGGACGGACCGGGCAGACTCACGGTGATCGACTGCACCGGACCGGCACGCCGCGCGTGTGAAAATTACTCACTGTAGCGAATATGGCGATAATTGGCTACCTTGGGTAATCGAACTGGAGGAGTGTGTTGACCACGATGACCTATGACCCCGCTGCCGGGGCACGATGAAGATCGCCGTGCTCGACGTCGGCTCGGTAGCGGCGAAGTTGGAGATGCTCGAGTGCAGCCCCGGTGTGCCGCCCGCGATGACCAGGATCGTCCGCGTCAGCACGCGCCTCGCCGAATCCACCACGCGGGACGGTGAGATCCTTCCCGCGGGTCTGGATCGCGTCGCCGAGGCGGTGCGCCGCTGTGTGCTCGCGGCACGCGAGCTCCGGGTCACCGCGCTGCTCGCCTATGCCACCTCGGCCGTGCGCGACGCGCTGAACCAGGAGGCGGCGAGCAGGCGGATCCGCGAACTGAGCGGCGTCGAACTCGCCTTCCTGCGTCCCGAGGACGAGGCGCGGCTGTCGTACTTCGCCGCCCATCGATGGTTCGGCTGGTCCTGCGAACAGCTCACGCTGATCGACATCGGCGGCGGCACGATGGAGCTGGCGCTCGGCGAGAACGAGGAGCCGAGCCTCGCCGCCTCGCTGCCGCTGGGCGCGGCGCGGCTCACCAGGGAGTTCCTTGCCGACTCGCCGTCGGCGCCGCAGACGGAACTGCTGACGGCCCATGTCCGCGAGGTGCTCGAACGTGCCTTGCGGGGCCCGCGCCGCAGGCTGACGGGACAGACCCGGTTCGTCGGAGCGTCCAAGATCCTCACTCAGCTCAACCGGCTCGCCGCGGGAGCGGGACACGACCGGGAGCCGCGACCGCTGCTGCGTGCCGATCTGCGCCGCTGGATTCCGCCGCTCGCCCGGCTGGACCCCAAGCATCGCGCCGTCCTGCCCGGCGTCTCGTCGTCACGTGCGGCGCAGATCCTGGCGGGAGCGGTGGTGGCCGAGACGGCGATGGAGCTGTTGGACAGCGACCGCCTCGACATCTGCCCCTGGGGTCTGCGGGACGCCATCCTGCTGCGGCTCGCCGACGCCCATCGCCTGGTTCCCGACCTGGTGGAGCAGTGGACGAAGGAGGACGAACTCGCGAGGGTGCTCGGGGTCCGCCTTCCCGTGGTCTCGCCGACCGTCGTCGGCGGCCCTCGGGAGTCGATGGAGGCCACCGGTTCGATGACGACGGTCTCCGTTCGGCAGGCGTCGGAGCATGCGGGTCGCGTGACCGAGAAACGCTCGTACTGACCTCGCCTCGGCGGCACCGGCTGCGGTGTTCGACCGGCCGAACGCCGTGGGTCGCGCGGCCTCGTCACTCATGCTCGGTCTGCGTCGGTGCTGGTCGACTGCCGCATCCCCGGCTGGACGGGCAGGCTGGCGGCGGGAATCCCACGGCTGCGGCCCGTCGGGGCATGCCGTGTCGGGATTGCCGTGGCGGGGTGGGCGCGGCCGGGAGTTCCGGTCAGCCGGTCGCCGAGGCCGCGTGCGCGGGCGAGGCCACGATCGACGCGAGCGGTTCGGTCGTCCTGCGCGGCCGTCGGTCAGGCGATCGACCCAGCGTCGTGACCGAGGCGCAGCGCCGTCCCGCCGGAGCCCGGGAGGATTCCTGGCCGCACCGGACGCTCAGCTGGCGCAACGATCGATCCGGGACACCGGATCAGCCCTTCGGACACGTCTCTCTGCCACGAGCCTCCCGCCCGCCCAGGGCGAATTCGCTTGCGAGCGGTGTGGCGGCGTCCCGCACAGCAGGCCTGCGCCTCGAGCCACCCGGCTCCTCGCGTGGTCCGTCCGGCCATTCCGGAGTGCCGCACGCGGCCGATGCAAGAAGGTCGGCGGACGACCTCGCTCCGGAGTCCGGTACCCGCAGAACGGGTCGGCACTCGAGAACAGCCGCCGCGTGGACCGCGCGCGGTCGGACCTCAGTCGAGGCCTCGGTACACGGTGGGCAGGTCGGCGCGTTGAATCTCGTCGTCGTCGGTCGGAAAACTCGTCTCCCCGCCTTCGGCGGAATCCGGGGAGGACCGACCTCCTCGGCCTGCTCCGCCGCCTTCAGCGGTGGGACGAGGCTGCGGAACTCCCTGCGAGGCATGTCCGAACATCGCGATCCCCTTCTGGTGGCACTCGCGACCTGCCTTGTCACGGTCGCCAAGGTCACCTGGTCGCGATTCTTCGCCGATTACCCCGTCATCGCCCGCTCAATCTCGGGTTGCGATGAGCACGCTCTCGACCTCGTTGACGACTCGAGGCTCGAGGACAGTGGACGCCGCAGACCCGCGATAGCCCAGGTCGTGCAGCACCTGGAGGACCTGGGAAGGGCACAGGCCGAGCCGCTCGGCGACGCAGTAGGCACGCTCTCCGCTCAGCCGGTCCGCGTCTTGACGGAGTTCGTCGGCGGACCGGGATCGAGCCTGCGAGTGGCGATCGGCCATCGCTGCCTCCTGACGGAATCGCGGCTGGATACCAGGACTGCATCGTCGCTCTTTCCAGACTGCATCGGTCGAGTGAGAAATCGCCACCGCCAGCTGGCTTCTCCGCCGATGTGATGACCCCCGTCCCTGAGCGTCACGCACCGTGTTCACGTACGGGGGCTCGTGCCTGGCGGGCGGCTGGTCCCCGGCCAGACACGGGGTAATTGGCGGCGAATCCGCCGGGGCCTGCGGCGCGCTGCGCGTCATCTTGCACTCTTTCGGGTAAATCGCTCCGTGACGGCGCGACAGAGCGTGCTGACGGAGGAGGACCCATGATCGGCTCCAACACGCCTGCCAAGGCGGCGGATCGGGCTCGGCGCAACACGGCGTTACAGCTCTTCGGCCGGATCGGCTCGGTCTGTCACGGGATCGTGCACCTGGTGATCGCCTGGCTGGCGGTCCAGGTGGCAGTCGGCGGCAATGACGATCAGGCGGATCAGGACGGCGCCGTCCAGGTCATCGTGGCCGGGCCCTTCGGTCGGGTGCTGGTCGGGGCGCTGGCCGTCGGGCTGATCGCCTTCGGTCTCTGGCAGCTGTCGTCCTCGGCGACGGGCTTTCGCTGGGCGGCCGGTTCGACAGAGCGCACCAGGCGCCGGATCGCCGCGGCGGGTCGCGGCGTGGCGGGACTGGCGTTGGCGGGCGTGGCGATCCGGGCACTGCTCGGCAGCGGCCAGTCCGGTGACCAGTCTCAGCAGGAACTCACCGAGGGACTGCTCGCCCTGCCCGCCGGCCAGATCCTGGTCGCCGTGCTGGCGGCGATCGTGCTGGCCGTCGGCGTGGCATCCGTCGCCAACGGCGTCACTCGCCGATTCCTTGCCGAACTCGACATCGGCCCACTCCCTCAGGGCAGCGCCCGGTGGGTTCGACGGGTGGGAACGCTCGGCCACGTCGCCAAGGGCGTCGCGGTAGGCGTGGTCGGCTTCCTCATCGGCCTCGCGGCACTCACTCGTGACCCGGAACAGGCGGGCGGCCTGGATGCGGCCCTGCGCACGCTGGCGAGCAGCCCGTTCGGGGCGACACTGCTCCTCGCGGTCGCCGCAGGCTTCGCCGCCTACGGCGTCTTCGCCGTCGTCCAGGCCCGCTGCCTGCGCAGCTGACGCCGGCTGGGCCGATCGGTGGCATCCGGCCCGCCGTTCGGCCCAATCGATCTCGCAGGACGTTTCAGCGCGATCGGGTTCGGGGACCAGACCGCGAGTCGAGAGACCTTCATCCCGATACCTAGGAGGCCGGTGTGACAACCGTGCTGACCGTCGCCGCCGTCGTCATCGCGATCCTGGTCGCCGTCATGGTGGGATTCGTGATCCGCGAAAAGCTCCGGCGAGATCGACTTCGTCGCCGATTCGGCCCCGAATACGAGCGGGAACTGTCGGAATCCCATGATCATCGTGCCGTCGAGCGCGAGCTGACCGATCGGGAACGGCGACACGCCGGATTGGAAATCCACCCGGTGCCCGCCGAAGTACGACACCGCTATGCGACCCGCTGGACCGAGGTACAGGGCCGTTTCGTCGACTTTCCCGGACCGACCGTCATGGATGCGGATCGATTGGTCACGAGCCTGATGGCCGAGCGGGGTTATCCGACGGAGGACTACCGGCAGCAGTTGGCGGACCTCTCCGTCGAACATGCCAAGAATCTTGATCACTATCGCGAGGCGCACCGCGTGATGGAACGCAGCGTCGCGGGCGAGGCGTCCACCGAGGATCTACGGCTCGCAATGCGGCACTATCGCGTGCTCTTCGAGGATCTCCTCGGCCCCGAGCCCGACCAGCGGGCCGCCGGTGCCGTCGACGGCGATGCGACCGGGGCTCGGTCGCCGGGAGCGGAATCGCCCGCGTCCGGCGGACGTCCAGCTCGCGCGGGCGCGGCACCTCGGCTGAATGGCACGCCGAACGCCGCGACCAGGCCGTGAGTTCTCAGAGCCTGTCTTTAATCCCCGCTTTCCTGTTGCGCGGGGCCAGCGCGGCGATCTGCGGCGTTGTCGTCAGTCGACATAACTCCGTTATGCCTCTTTCCTCCGCCTGGCAGCTCATCCACGCTGATCCCCGCTCACGACTGAGGGGGATCAAAGACAGGCTCTCACGGCCCCACCCGAATCGAACGGAGCTCATGATGCGCCGAATCCATGACAGGGAATCGCAGCCCGGGTCGACGAACGGGAGTACAGCTTCGTCGCCGGTCGGCCAGGACGGCGCCGACGGCTCCGCGTCGGCCGCCCCGATTCCGGACGAGAGTCGCATCGCGGCGAATCCGACCGGGACGCCTGCGGCCGAGGCGTCGACGGAGAAGTGGATCGAGGAGCCCAGGCCGCCTGGCCTGGGGCGCAGGCCCGTACGCGGCGGGAAGCCCGTCGTGGACTCCACCTCGCTGATCGGCGGCCCGGTCGGCGGCCCGGCGGCCCACGCAGGCCCGCCGGATCGGCTCGACGACGTGGCGGCCGAGATCCGGCAGCCCGGCGGCCCGCCGCAGCACGCTTCCGGCCGGGATGCGGACTCGCCGCACTCTGCACCGCAGGCTGTGCCGACGCACCGGCCGACCGGCGAACCGGACGCGGCCGCAGGCCTGCGGGGAACCGGCTCGGACACCGCGCGGCCCGGCGGTGTGGCCGACTCGTCGGTGCGGGGGAACGAACCGGCCGACACGGCAGACGTGGACGGTGCGGTGCCGCTGTTCGACCACGAGGAGGAACGACGTCGACATGCCCAGTGGCAGGACCTCCAGGTCTCCTTCGTCGACGATCCGCGGCGCGCCGTCGGCGATGCCGACGCCCTGCTGGCCGAGGTGCAGCGCTCGCTGAGCAACGCCGTCGACGAGCAGCGTCGCGAGCTGCGGTCCCGGTGGCAGCATGACGGCGAGGTGCCCACCGAGGACCTCCGGCTGACGTTGCGGCGTTATCGCTCGGTCGTTCATCAGCTCCTGCAACACTGACTCGTCGCCGGAGCCGGGCGCCCCGGCGGCCTCGAAGCCCTCTCGCCGCCGGACCCGCGCCGAGCCGGTCCGAGGCTGCCGCCCTGGCCTGGCCGAAGCCCGGCCGGGCCAGGGCTCCGAGCCCCTGGGCGCGGTGGGCGGGCTGACCGGCCACGAGAGGCGCCAGGCATGCGCGGAGCAGCCACGTGCGCTGCCCGCCGTTCTTGTCACCAGCCCGTCACATCGGCTCAAACGCCGGGCAACAGCACCGGGTCACCCTGACGGCACGGCCGAAGGGGGAGTCCCATGACGAGCAGCCTCATCACACCGGTCCCTGACCCGGCAGAACTCCTGATCTCCGGCGCGCTGGTCGACGCGCCGCCTGCGCACTCCGGGTTCCCCACCGACCTCGCCCTCGGCCCCGGGGTCGGCGTGGTGGCGCCCTTCGACTTCGCCCTGGACCGCGAGCTGTGGCGGTGGGTGCCTGACGAGATCTCGCTGTATCTGACTCGACTGCCGTTCACGCCGCTGCCGATGACCGTCGAGCTGGCCTCGGTCCTCGCCGAGCCCGACGCGGTGGTCCGGGCGACTCGCGATGTGCTGGTTCCCGAGCCGTCGGCGGTCACCTACGCCTGCACCTCCGGCAGTTTCGTGGCGGGCTCGGCAGGCGAGCGCAGGCTGCGGGCGGCCATGGTCGCAGCGGGGGCGCCCGTCGCCACCACCTCCTCCGGCGCGCTGATCGAGGCACTCGGCCTGCTCGGGATTCGACGGGTGGCGTTGGCGACGCCCTACGTCTGCGGCGTCACCGACCGGCTGCGCGAGTTCCTCGGCGAGCATCGCGTCGACGTGGTCGCCGAGCGGAGCCTCGGCCTCATCGATCGGATCTGGCAGGTCTCCTTCTCCGAGGTCGTGCGAGCGGTGCAGGCGGTGGACACCCCCGATGCCGAGGCTGTCTTCGTGAGCTGCACGAATGTCCGGACCTATGAGCTGATCGCCCCGCTGGAGGCCGCGCTCGGCAAGCCGGTCCTCACCGCCAATCAGGTCACGATGTGGGCGACCCTGCGCGCGATCGGCGTCGCGGCGCGCGGCCGGGGGCAGGCTCTCCTCGATCGCACCGCCGAGCCGTTGCCCGCCTGCTGAGCCGGTCGAGCCGTCCCGGGGCGGGCCGCCTGCCGCCGACCCGAGCCGTCCGCACCCGCCTCACCCGAAGCGCCGTCGGCGCCTGCTCGACCTCGCACCCCGTCCCAGGCCCGAGACCCTGTCCTGCCGTCACCGGCGGTGGTCGACCGTCGCGCTTTCGGGCGTGCCCCGCCCGGTTTCCCCGGAGGGTTGCTCGACACACGAGTGGGGTAGCCGAGTCGGGAGCCAACGAAAGGCGGCGATCATGAATCCTGATACGAAGCAGGGCTACGCACGACATCATGACGATCGTTCGACGGCGGAGCTCATGGGGGATCTCTCGACCCAGCTCTCCCGGCTCGTCCGCGAGGAGATGCAGTCCGCCACGGCCGAGCTGCGGAGCAAGGGCAGGCGGCTGGGTGCAGGCGCCGGGCTCTTCGGCGCGGCGGGCGTGCTCGCCCTGTACGGCGGCGGCGTGCTCATCGCCACGCTGATCATGCTTCTCGCCCTGGTCCTGACGCCCTGGATCGCGGCGCTCGTCGTGGGCGTCGTGCTGCTGGCGGCGGCAGGCATGTGCGCGGCGATAGGGCGAGGCCAGACCCGTCGGGCGACTCCGCCGGTCCCGGAACAGACGATGGCGAGCGTCCGCGACGACCTTCAGACGATCAAGGAAGGGACGCACCGATGAGCAGTCAGCAACGGCGGCCGGACTACGGCAGGCCGCTCGACGAGCGTACCTATTCGGCGTCGGGGGAGGTCCCCTCGACACAGGCCCGGCCGGACGGCCCGAGTGAACCGGGAGATCTCCGGCTGGACATCGAGCTGACGCGTGAGGAGCTGGGCGACACGGTGGAGGCACTGGCCCAGAAGTTCGACGTGTCCAACCGGCTCAAGGGCGAGTTCCACGGTCGCACGGATGCGATGCGTGCCTCCGCGACGCATCTCGGGGAGCAGGCCGACGAATGGGCAGGCCGAGTGTCCGAGAAGCTTCCGCCCTCGATGGCCCGCAGGTTCGACCAGGCGGTGAGCTCGGTGCGGGAGCATCCGGGGCCCGCAGCGGCGGCCACGCTGGTGGCGATGCTGATGCTGCGCCGGGTGACGAGGCGGCGGAAGCGATGATCGGCCGACTGCTCTACCGGCCGCTGGGAACGCTGCTCGGCATGCTCGGCGGATTGGCGGCGAGCACGATCTTCCATCGGATCTGGCAACGGTCGACCGGCCACCAGGACGCTCCCGAGGCGACGATGGAGGAGTACGGCTGGCGGGAGGTCCTGGCAGCCGCCGCACTGCACGGAGCGGTGTTCGGCGTGGTCAAGGCGGCGGTGGATCGTGGTGGGGCGGCGGGATACCGCCGAGTCACCGGAACCTGGCCTGGCAAGGCCCGCCGGACGGCGCAGCGTTGAGCCGTCGAGGCCGCCGAACCATCGAGGCCGCCGAGCCGCCCAGGCCGCTGAGGCGCTGAGCCGCTCCATCGACACCATGGCCGATCCCCCAGGGCGGGGGCGTCGCGTCCGACGACCACACCGGTCGAGCGCGATGTACTCCCGCCCTTTCTCATGCCCTCGACGTCTCGTCATAGCCTCGGCACGTTGACGTCGTCCGGCGCCGCGTTCCCTTCGAACAGCTGGGGTCGAGCACCGGACGGCGGCGACGGGGTCGGAAGCAGCGGAAGCGCACGGCAGGGGCCGGGCGCGAAAGCCGCCCGGATCACGCTCAGGTGGGTGAGGACTCCGGTTCGTCCTCGCCGCCGGTCGAGCCGCGATCCCCGGCCCTGCCCGCCGAGGTCCTCGCGTCGCGCGCCGAGGACTCCCCGTCCGGATCTCCCTCGTGATCGGCGGGATCGTCATCGCGTCTGCCGCGTCGCTGCCAGGTTCGGACCATCGCCCGCAGCGAGGTCAGCAGCGGAACGGCGAGCAGTCCGCCGATGATGCCCGCCTGCGACAGACCGATGGTCAGCGTCAGTGCCACGGCCAGCGGATGCAGTCGCATCGTCCGCCCCATGATCCAGGGATGCAGCACGTTGCCCTCGATCTGCTGGACCAGCAGCACGATGCCGAGCACGAGTAGCGCGGCCACCAGCCCTTCGGAGGCCAGCGCGACCAGGATCGCCGCGCCGCCGGAGGCCAGCGCGCCGATGAGTGGGATGAACGCCCCGAAGAACACCAGCGCGGTCAACGGCAGGGCCAGCGGGATTCCGAGGATGAGGAGTCCGAGCCCGATGCCGACCGCGTCGATGACGGCCACGATGGCGGTCGCCCGGATGTAGTCGGTCAACGACCGGAAGGCGTTCTGGCCTGCCTGGTCGGCCAGCGCGCGGCGACGCCTCGGGACGGCGCGCAGCATGAAGCGCCAGATGATCGGCCCGTCGCGCAGCAAGAAGACCAGGATGAACACCACCAGCACCAGGCCGGTGACGAATCCCCCGACGCTGGTGACCGTGGTCAAGGCGCCGGAGAAGACTCGTTGCTGATTGTTCTGCAGTGCCGTGCCGAGTTCGCTGATCGCGTTGTCGATCTGAGCGGACTCTAAAGCGAGCGGTCCGTCGGTGAGCCAAACCCTGATCGAGTCCAGGCCTTGGATCAGACTGGACTGGAGGTCCGCCAGACCGCCGACGAAGGTGGCGACGATGACCGTCAACGCCGTGCCGAGGACGGCCACGCCGCTGACCATGACGATCGCGGTGGCGGGTCCTCTGGCCATTCCTCGTCGGTGCAGCACTGCCATGGCGGGTTCGAGCAGCGCCGCGAGCAGCAGCGCGATCGCCAGTGGGATCAACACGATGCTGATCCGGGTGACCACCACGCCCAGCACGTAGAGGGCGGCCACTAGGACCAGGAGTCGCCAGCCTCCTGCCGCGCTCACACGGAGCCAGCGGGGGAGGGAGCGCGTCGCGTCGGCGTCGGGATCAGTACGTCGATCGGCGATGGTCATCACCCTGTCAAGGTCTACCCGATTTCCGAGCGGAACGGGCATGTGTGAACAGTGGACTACGAGCCGACCTGCCTGCGCCGACGGCAGACCGATGCCCTCGCCTGTTCCATCGTGCCCGCATCACCGGAGATCCGCTTGACGATTGACTCGGTCCCGACGACCCGGCCCTGGCCCGCCAGGCGGCCCGGTCTGCCGAATCCGGGCCCGACCCGGCGGGCCGGACGTCCTGATCTCGACGCGGTCCAGCCGCCGAGCGGACGTCCGCGAGGCGGATCGGCGTCAGATGCCGACGTTCTGCGCGGAGTCGGCTGCCTTGGCGAACTCGGCCACCAGCGTCGAGCAGAAGACGGGCAGATCGTGGGGGTTGCGGCTGGTGATGAGCCGCTGATCGACGACGACCTCCTCGTCCACCCACGTCGCGCCCGCGTTGCGCAGGTCGGTCTGCAGACTCGGCCACGAGGTCAGGGTGCGGCCCCGGACGGCATCCGCCTCGATGAGAGTCCACGGCGCGTGGCAGATCGCCGCGATCGGCCTGCCCTCCTCGACGAACGCACGGACGAAGGCCACGGCCTGCACGTCGGTGCGCAGGAAGTCGGGATTGGCCACGCCGCCGGGCAGCACCAGGGCGTCGTAGCGGTGCGCGTCGACCTCGCTCACGACGCGGTCCACCGGAAAGCGGTCGGCCTTGTCGAGATGGTGGAAGCCCTGGATCTCGCCCTTCGCGGTCGACACCAGCTCGGGCGTGCCGCCTGCGGCACGAACCGCTTCCCACGGCTTGGTCAGCTCGACCTGTTCGACGCCTTCCGGCGCGACCAGGAATGCCACGGTCTGATTCGTGAGTCGCTCGGCCACGGGTTCTCCTCTGTTCGACTCGTGTCGTGTTCTGGCGCGTGCTCTGCTCCGGCCCGGTCGGTCCGGGCCGTACGGGGTGGCGTACCCGGCTGCACGGCATCTCACTCGGCTGAGCCTCGGCCTGCCGCTGTTTGACTGATCGTCACGACGGGTACCTCGTCGCGGTCCGACCTTTCGCAAGGGCAGGGAGAGGAGGCGACGCATGCGGAACCCAGCGATGAGCACCTCCCGCACGCTCGACGTCTCCTGGCCCGACTCCGTTCCGGTGCATCGACCCGGCAGGTGCGCGGTCCGCCGAGCGTCCTCGACTGCGCGCCGCTGCGACCACGAGGGCGGCCGACGGTGACGGATCACGTGATGGTGTTCGCCCCCTCGCCTCAGCTCACGGTGACCGTGGAGGACCGAGGCGACGAGCCGGATCTGCATCTGCACGCGGGAGGCCAGGGCGTCTGGCAGGCGAGGATGATCGCCTCGCTCGGCGTCCGGGTCGTGCTGTGCGCGGCGCTCGGTGGGGAGACCGGCGCCGTGCTGCGCCATCTGATCGTCGAGGACGGTCTGGAGTTGAAGCCGGTCGATGTCAGCACCCGCAACGGCGGCTATGTGCATGATCGGCGGGGCGGCGTGCGCAGCGAGATCGTGGACGCTCCCGGTGAGCCCCTGTCCCGGCATGAGCTGGACGATCTCTACGAGCTGGCCTTGGTGCACGGACTGGACGCTCGGCTGTCGGTGTTGAGCGGTCCGGCGCGACTCGGCATCATTCCGGCGGACACCTACCGCAGGTTGGCCGCCGATGTGACCGGCAACGGCGGGCTGGTGCTCGTCGACCTGGCGGGGGAGCAGCTCGACGCGGCCCTGGCGGGCGGCGTGTCGGTGGTGAAGATCAGCCACGAGGAGCTGATCGCGGACGGCAGAAGCCGCGACGACGACCGGGACTCGCTGATCAAGGCCGCCAGGGAGCTGAGAGCGGCCGGACCGGGTGCCGTGCTCGTCTCGCGGGCCGCCGAGCCTGCGTTGGCCCTCCTGGACGACGTCGTCTACGAAGTGCATCTTCCGGTGCTGCAGGCTGCCGAGACGCGGGGCACCGGCGACTCGATGGCGGCGGGAGTCGCCGCGGCGCTGGTGCGCGGCGAGTCGTTGATGGAGGCGGTGCGGCTCGGTGCGGCGGCAGGCGCGGTGAACGTCGTCCGGCGCGGGCTCGGCACGGGCCGGGACGAGAGCATCGAGGTGTTGGCGGCGAAGGTGGAACTGCGGGAGATCTGAGGCAGCCCACTGCGGGCGCAGGACGGAGCGGAACAGGTGCGCGTGCTGATCACGAACGACGACGGTGTCGAGTCACCGGGTCTGCACGCCCTTGCGGCGGCGGCGTTGGAGCAGGGCTGGGACGTCCTGGTGGCGGCGCCCGCGCACGAGTCCAGCGGCAGCAGCGCCGCGATCACCTCGGTCCAGCACGACGGCCGGGTGGTGGCGGACCCGCGGCGGCTGCCGGGGCTCGCGGGCGCCCAGTGCTACGCCGTGCAGGCCGCGCCCGCCTTCATCGCCTTCGCCGCCTCGCGCGGCGCGTTCGGCGCGGCCCCCGACCTCGTCCTCTCCGGCATCAACCTCGGCGCGAACGTCGGCCGGTCGGTGCTGCACTCCGGCACCTTGGGCGCCGCCATCACCGGAGCGATGCAGGGCGCGCGGGCACTCGCGGTGTCCTTGGACGCGGTCGCGCTCGACGCTGCGACGACGCGGGTCTCCGGCGAGATGTGGCGTGCCGCCGCGATCGGCGCCGGACTCGCGCTGCCGCCCCTGCTGGCGGCGCCGCGCGGCACGGTGTTCAACGTCAACCTGCCTCCGACGGAGCGGCCCGCCGTCATGCTGCACCGCGCCACGCTGGCCCGGTTCGGTGCGGTGCAGGGCCACGTCGACGCACTGACCGACGGACGGCTGCGCGTGACCACGACCCGGATGGAGGCCGAGGGCGGCGACGGTTCGGACGCGAGCCTGCTGGCCGACGGCCTGGCGACCATCACCGAGGTGACCTGGATCAGGGAGGCCGACACCGCACGGCTTCCCGAGCGCGTCGGCCCGGCCGCTGCCGAGGCGGATACGGCGGCCGTGTCGTCCGAGACGGGCCCGGTCTGAGGCCGCCTGGGCCTTCCTGCCTGTCTGCGGTCGCCGGTGCACCGGTCCCGACGCCGTCGGGAGCGAAACCGTGGGCTCGGCCTGCGCGGCCCGCCGTCCCGGCTCGGCTCCGCGCCAGGCCGCCACGCCGGTCGCCGACCCTCCGTCGTCGACAGGCAGGCTGCTCGCTTCTGCGGCAGACGCCCGCCTCCCGGAGCACCGGGCCCGCCTTTAGAAGCGCGGACGGTTCCTGGGATCGGTGTAAGGCGGCGTCGGGCCCATCGGCGTGCCGGGGGTGCCCGGTGCCGCATCGGCCGGGTTGTCGTACAAGGAGGTCTCCGCCTGCGCAGGCCGGGCGGCGGGCACGTCTGCCTCGGTGGGCCAGACGGGTTCCGGTTCGGTCTCGTCGAACCTAGCGCTGCGGTTCACCGGTCCCCGCTCGGCCCGTTCGGCGAGCCGGTGGGCGGACTCGGCGAGGGCGGCAGCCACCCAGTTGTCGACCACGCCGAGATAGTGCGTGACCTGCTGGCCGACGGAGCGGGGACGCCAGGCCACGCGCACCCGTACCTGGCAGTTCTCCTCGTCGATCGGCTCGAAGGTCACGATGCCTGCGTGCTCCGGCGTGTCGTCGCCGGACCGCCACCGCAGTTCGCGGGCGGGCCTGCCGCCGAGCTTCTCGATCTCCCACTCGGTGTGCTCTCCACTGCCGATCGCGAGCCGCCACGTGCTTCGGCTCCCGCCGTCGGAGACGACCTCCGTGACGTCGGGAAGCAGTTCGGCCAGCCGTTGCGGCCTGGCCCACCAGCGGTAGGCGGTTGCTGCGGACACGGGAACGTCCGTCGACCTGTCGATGACGGCCACCTGCTGCTCCTCTGTCGGCGGGGCCCGGCATGGAGTGCGGTCCTGTCTCCTGGCACGCGCGCCATGCCTCGGCGTGATGGTGTCCGGTCTGTGAGCCTGTCCTTGATCCCTGCTCTCCTGTTGCGCGGGGCCTGCGTGGCCACCAGCGGCGTTGTCGTCGGTCACCATAACTCCGTCATGGCTTCCTCCTGTCGCCGTGCAGCTCATCCACGCTGATCCCCGCTCACGACGGGGCGGGACCGAAGACAGACTCTGAGCAGTGCCTGGCGACGCTTCCCTCCGGTGGTGATACCCGAGATCTCCTCACACTGCACCTGTGGTCGTCCGGGGCGGCTGTCGGGCCGAGAGTTCCTCGGGTCGGATCGCCTTCGCTCGCTCTCCGACGAACGGCAGGAGTCGTCCGACGGCGTGGCCTGCCCGGCCCGGTCGACGACGCACGCACGCCGCCTCGCGCTCGGGCGACCGGGGCATGGCCACTCTGCCGGGGGGTTTCCGCCCTACTGATCACGCACCGCCGGTCGCGGGCCAGGTCGCCGTCCGCCGCAGGTCGCCGCGTCAAGACGACTCCGGCGCCCCTCGCACGTCGCGGGGGCGGTCTCCGCGTCGTCGGCCGGCGCGGCCACGCCCGGCGTGCCGCGCTCTCGTCGAGGTGTACCGCGCTCGCCTGCGGGTATTCGGGGACCTCGACAGCAGGAGGCGCGATGCTCGACGGGTTGTCCGGCTCATTGATCACGACGACAAGACCGGTGCTGCTCGAACAGGCGGCGCGGGAACATCTGCGAGTCCACAGCCCGGTCGACGGAGCGCTGGTCGGTCTGCTCCCCGTCGCCGACGAACCTGAGATCACGCATGCCGTGCGCACCGCCAGGTCGGCCCTCGCCGCCTGGTCCCGAACCTCGGCCGCCGATCGGGGGCGCCGACTCCGCACCGCGGCGGCGGCGGTGCGTGCCTCGGTGGACGAACTCGCCGCGCTGCACAACGCCGAGACCGGCCGTCCGGTGTCCGAGGCCAGAGCGGGAGCGCTTGCGGGCGCCGACGTCCTGGAACAGTACGCGGAACTCGGCCCGGTCCATCGGGGCCGAAGTCTCCTCGGCAGGGATGCCGCCGTCGACCTGACGGTGCCGCAGCCCCGTGGCGTCGTGGTCGTGCTGACCTCGTGGCACGACCCGGTCGGCGTGTCCTGCGGGCTGCTCGGCGCCGCGCTGGTCACCGGCAACACCGTGGTGTTCAAACCAAGCGAGCGGGCGCCGCACGTCGGTCGGTTCCTGACCGAGACGCTGTCCTCGGTGCTGCCTGCGGGCGTGCTCATGATGATCTCCGGCGACGATCGCACCGGTGCCCGACTCGCGGCCGACCCGGGCGTCGACCTGATCGCCCACCTGGGCTGTTCCGAGGCGGGCCGCAGCATCGCCCGGTCGGCGGCGCGGACGGGCGCCGCGGTGCTGCTGGAGAACGGCGGCAACGACGCGTTGATCGTCGATGCGGGCGTCGACGTGGCCTGGGCTGCGGAACAGGCGGCGGTGGGCGCGTTCAGCGAGACCGGCCAGCGGCGTGGCTCCATCGAGCGGATCTACGTGCACCGGGCACTGGCGGATCAGTTCCAGCATCGCCTGGCCGCGCAGGCTGCCCGGCGGGTCGCACGGCCCGCTCTGCCTGGCGACGTCGAACTGGGTCCGCTGGTGGACCGGCGACGGCGCGACCAGGTGCACGCACAGGTCAGCGAGGCGATCGGCCGGGGAGCCTGGGCGCTGGCGGGCGGCCGGGTGCCGCGCGGGCCGGGGGCCTTCTACCCGGCGACGGTCCTCACCGGCTGCGTTCCCGACATGCGGGTGATGCGGGAGGAGACGTTCGGTCCGGTCGCGGCGATCCGGATCGTCGAGGACTTCGACCAGGCGCTCGCCGAGGCGGCCGAGGATCGCTACGGCCGGGCCGCCACCGTGCTCACCGCGTCGATGCGTCGCGCGCAGCGTGCCTGGCAGGAACTGCCGGTCGGCACCGTGCGGGTGAACTCGTTGGCGGGCGAGGTCGGGCGCGGTGCGGTGCGACATCGAGGAGGCTGCGACACCGGATTCCACTTCGGCCCCGAGCTGTTGGACGAGATGACTGTGGTGAAGGTGGTGCATCTGGGCCTCGCGGTTCCAGGTGGCCGTCGGAACAGAGGTCCTGACCAGGTGTACGGCGGCGAGGAGGAAGTCGATGCGTGACTTTGGGAGCGAGACCGTTCGATCCGGTGGCCCGCTCGTCGTCGAGCACGGCCCGCCGGGTGGTCCCGCCGTGCTGGTCCTGGACCCCGCAGGGGAGGCCAACCATGGCGGCCTGCCGGGCACCTGGCGCTCGCTGGCCGAACGGGTGCGCGTGATGTGGTGCAGGCTTCCCGCCACCGAGGCGGGCGTGGAGTCCAACGCGGAGCTGCTGGACGAGCTCGCCGAGTACGGCATGCCCGCCTACCTGGTCGCGAGCGGCACCGCGACGCAGGACGCCCTGCTCCTCGGTGCCGTGAAGTGGCGACTGGTCCGAGCCGTGCTCCTGATCGAGCCCGACCAGGAGGCGGCGGACCTCGACTCGCCGGTCCCGGAGGGCGCCGTCGACCGGCTCGTGCGGGAACTCGCCGCGCGAGGCGTCCCCACCCGGATCATCCGACGGGATCCGGCCCACTCCGGAGACGCGGTGGGCGCGCCGCTGCCGCTGGGACATCCCGAGGTGGTCGACCAGATCATCACCACGATGGCCGAACTGGAGTCGGCGGCGAGTGAGCTGGGCGGTCCGGGCGAACGACCGGCGCTGACGCCGCAGGACTGGAGTCGGATGCGGAGCGGCCTGGCCGACGAGCTGCGCCGGGTCCGCCGACGGCGACGTTAGCGGCCCCCTCGATGATGCGGGCAGGCGAGCAGGCCGACAGGACCGGCATGGTCGGGTGGCGATCCGGAGTCCGGGTCCGACCCGGCCCAAAGCCGACCGCCTCGGCCGAGGCGGTCGGCAGTTCCGGCCCGGCCCGCTCGGCCGAACCGCAGCCGACGCCCGCGCACCGGGGACGGCCCGACGCCGCCACGGCCGCCGACCATCCCGCCGTCCCGCCGCCGGACGGACGCCCCGGCCTGGTCACCGTCGGACACGGCACCCTCGATCGCACCGAGCTGGCAGGTCTACTCCACGGAGCGGCGGTACGGGCGCTGGTCGACGTGCGCACGGTCCCCGGCAGCCGCCGCAACCCGGACACCGCCCGCGACGTCATGGGCGAATGGCTGTCTGCCGAGGGCATCTCCTATCGCTGGGACCAGCGGCTCGGCGGCTTCCGGCGACTGGCCGACCACTCGCCGGACACGTTCTGGCGTAACACGAGCTTCCGGGCCTACGCGGGACACACCCGCACCCCGGAGTTCCTCACGGCGATGGCCGAGCTGCTCGAGGAGGTCCGGCAGCGCACGGACGGGCGGGTGAGCGTGCTCTGCGGCGAGACGGTCTGGTGGCGCTGCCACCGCCGCATCATCGCCGACTACGCCTGGCTCGTCGCGGGCATTCCCGCCTGGCATCTGATGCACGACGGCAGGCTCGTCGAACACCCGCCGACACCGGGGGCCCGCGTCCAGTCCGACGGACTGCTGGTCTACGACGCCGACCCTGGGTGATGCGGCCCGACTGCCCATCGCGACGGTTCTGGGGACCGCGCGGTCGGTCGCGCGCCTGTCCACACCACGCCTACCGGTCCGGACGCCTCGACGATCAGCCGTGGCCACCGTGCGGTCGATCGGCCGGGCCTGCTGCGCGATGACGTCTCACGCCGACTGCTCGGTGTCCGGCCGCGCGGCGTCGGGGCGCGCCCCGATCGACCCGTCCCGAGGCGGACCGGGCCCGTCCTGGCGGCGACGGCCTCGCGGACCGCTCGATCCCCGATCCCACTGCTCGACCAGCCCGCGATCACGGTCGAGGCGCTCCCGCCGATCGGCCGCCCCCGCCTTCGGAGCCTGCGGGTCGGAGGCTTCCGACCCGCCGTCCGGGCGCCTCGACGGCCGGGCGGTCTCCGAGTCCTGGGTGGTCCCCGAGTCCTGGGTGGTCTCCGAGTTCCGGGTGTGCTCCGGGTACCGACCCCCACCGTCGGGCGGCGGCTCGATCGATCCGTCTCGCCGACCCTCTGCCGACTCCCGGCGGTCGAACGCGGCGGCGAACTCGTGCAGTCCGCGCAGCAGGGCGGTCCGGCCCTGACGGCTCATCGTCGACAGCACCGCACCGAGATCGGCCCGGCGGGTCTCGCGCAGTCGGGACAGCAGCCGGACGCCGTCCGGGCTCAGCACCAGTTCGATCTCGCGTCGATCGAGGGCTCCGGAGCGTCGTTCCAGCAGTCCGGCCGCCTCCAGTCGATCACAGAGTCTGCTTGCGGAGGAGGGCATCGCGCCGAGGACCTCGGCAAGGCCGGTCAGGTTGATCGAGTGGTGCCACTCCACGACCTGGAGGGCGCGGAGCTGAGCGGGGGACACCTTCGGGCGGACCGTGTCGCCCGCCCTGCCCAACAACAGGGTGAGCGACTCGGCCGCGACATCCGTCGCGCGGGTCTCCACCGGGTACGCCCCCTCGGAGGGCGAGCCGGGAGGCTGTCGCTCGGCTGCCATACCCCACTGTGACATAGCCGGTGATTCGGTACCGAAAGCCTCGCCATGGGTACCGTCGAGTCGGCGGTCCTCCCCCGCCTGAGGAGGAACGATGACGGCATGGCCTGCTATCGCCCTGCTGGAGCAGGCGCTCCGCAGACATCCGGTGCATGATCTCTTTCGAGCGCTGCCCGGACTGCTGGCGCTGCACGCGGGATTCCTCGACGCCACCGTGCGCCTTGCCGATTACCGCGTCGAACAGCTGCTGCCGCTCGGCGGCCACGACGCCGTCGCCGTCCCCGTCACCGGCTCACTCGACGGTGCCGCCTTCCGCGATCAGCGGCCGGTGATCGCCGACGCGGCGGCAGGCCTGGTGCACGTTCCGTTGTCCACGCGCGGGAATCGGCTCGGGGTGCTCTCGGGACGCGTCGAGGAGGAGATCACTCCCACGGTGCTGGACAGGCTGGCGGAGGTGGCCGACGCCGTGGCGCACGCCGTCGCCATCGTCGAGACCTCCACTGATCAGCCTGCGCGGGCTCGCCGGGACCGGCGCCTGACCCTGGCCGCCGAGATGCAGTGGGAGCTGGTGCGCTCCTGGGGCCTGGAGTGCCCGGAGTTCACCATCGCGGGTCAGCTCGAACCGGCCTACGCGGTGCGCGGCGACAATTTCGACTGGAGCGCCGATCCGGGGCTGCTGAGCATCGCCGTCACCAACGGCCTCGGCGAGGGACTCGACGCCGCGCTGCTGACCAACGTCGGCATCAGCGCGCTGCGGAACAGCAGGAGGTCGGGCCTGCCCCTGACCGAGCAGGCCGCCCTCGCCGATCAGGCGGTCTGGGGCCAGCACGGCGGCGATCGACACCTGGCGGCCCTGCTGATCCAGGTCGAGCTGGCCACCGGGCGGATGACCATCGTCGACGCGGGATCGCCTCGGCTGTGGATCATCCGGGGTGATCACGTGCGGCGTGTCGAGTTGGAGGAGCAGCTTCCGCTCGGCATGTTCGACGGGACCTCCTACGAGACCCAGGAGGAGCTGCTGCTGCCGGGCGACCGACTGTTCGTGGTCAGCGACGGCGTCTACGACTCGTCCAACGGCACCCGCACGTACGGGGAGACGTCGTTGTCCCGCATCGTCCGATCCTCGCGCGGCCTGCCTGCGGGCGAGTCGGTCCGAGCGGTCCTGTCCGACCTCGCCGTCTTCCGCGAGCACACCGATCTCGACGACGACGCGGTGGTGGTGTGCCTGGACTGGCACGGGCCGACGTCGACGTCGGCGGGCGGTCGGACGGCGCCGGACGGAGGCTGATCGGGGCGGGTGCGGCCGAGCTGATCGGGCGGGTCTGAGCCGGTCGCTCGGAGTTCGTCCGAAGTGGTCAAGGAAGCCGAGTCGGTCCCGTGCGCGGCGGAGCGCGGGCGGTCGCATCGGAGTTCCGGCGGGATCGCGTCGGCGTCGGTGGGTGCGTGGAAGCACGGCGCCTGTCGTCGCGGCGGGCGGATCGACGTGTGAAGGAGGCGACGTCCCGCAACGGTCCGGGCGGTCGGACGACCTTGCCTCGGCAGCAGGCCGTCCTCGTCCCTCGCGGTGTCCGTGCCGGTCGTCGCCGCTCGCCCGCCGTGCCCCGCCAGAACGTCGGCGACCTCGTCGTGCGCGGCTGCCGTCGCCGTCGCCGTCGCCGTCGCCGTCGATCCGTCGCGCCCGCCCGACCTCGACGAAGGGCGCGTCATTCGATCATGCGGACCGCCGCCTAGGCGTCGGGCGTGCGGCGTGCCTGTGCTGGTATCTGGAACTCGGCCCAGACGCACTTGCCTGCGCCGTCGGTCTGGAAACCCCAGTCGGAGCTGATGGCGGCGACGATGAGCAGACCTCGACTGCGCTCGCCCAGCGGGTCCGACCAGGAGATCTGCGGTGAATCGAGACTTCGGTCATGGACGCGGAGCGTTATCCGCGTCGTACTGCGCTCGACCTCCAGGCGGATCGGTGCCGCACCGTGCTCCACGGCGTTGGTGACGAGTTCCGAGGTGGCCAGCAGGACGTCGTCCACCAGTTCCCCCTCCAGCCCCCATCGGCCCAGCGCCGTGCCCACGGTGTGGCGTGCCTCGCCTGCGGCGGCGACCCCGCCCGGCGTCTCCATTCTGATCAGTGCACGCGTCTCCATCGTCCGATGCCTGCCCACCCTCGCCGTCGTGCGGCCGGTGCCGCTCTGCCGCGACGACGAGTGCTCGATCAGGAGCACTCGTGCGCCGTGTGCGTCGGCCTCGCCACCGCTGAAACCGTGTCCGCCTCCGGTCGTTGCGCCGTCGAGGATCATCCGTCCTTCGGCTGCCTCATCGACGCATCCGAGCCGGCCGACCGTCGGCATTGCGGGAGACCAGCCGCGCATCGCGCTCGCTGGTCTCCACTCCGCCTCGTCATGGTGGCTCACGCCGGTTGGTTTACCCAGCCGTTTCGCGAATCAATCAGGAGACGATCAGGACTGGGTGCCGGTCGTTCCGGCTGCCCGCCCTCCTGACGACGACGCACCGAGACCCAGGACCTCGGCCAGTCCGGTGATCTCGATGATCTTGCGCAGCTGAGACTGCGGGTTCACCACGGTCAGGCGAACGCCGTGCTCCTCGGCCTGTCGGAGGCCTCCCACCAGGACTCGCAGGCCTGCCGAGTCCATGAACGAGACCTCGGCGACGTCGACGGTCACCTCCTCGGCGTCCGTGGCGGTGATCGCCGTGCCGAGTTCCTGCTCCAACTCCGGCGCGGTGCTCAGGTCCACCTCGCCCGCGACGCTGAGTCGTGTCGAGGGGTGTCCTTCGGCGGTGATGCGCAACATCACAATCCCTTCCTTGCCTGGATCGTCATGCCTGGTGGCGAGCCTGGCATGTCACGGTGAGCCCGCGGAGAACGGTCGTGCACGCATGATAGTTGTCCTGCGACAAAGAACTACCATCCGCCATCTCGCCTACCACGCAGCCTGCATATCACGATGCATGTGCCCCGGACGACGTGGAGTAGATCACTCTCAGGCCGCCGTTTCACCCCCGGCGGGTCGGGTACCTCACCGCTGCCGACGGCGTGTCGCCCAGGGCGGCGAACGACGAGATCACGTCCTGCCCTGCGCACGGACCCGTCGGCGCGTCCTGCTGTAACTACCTCGGGAGTCATCATGGCTGAGACCGGACGTCTGCCCACGCCGGTGACGGAGCACTGGGACTGGCAGCTCGACGGCGCCTGCAGAGGTGCCAACAGCAGGCTGTTCTTCCATCCCGAGTCCGAACGCGGCCATGCCAGGGAGAAGCGGGAGAGCCGGGCGAAGGCGATCTGCCGGTCCTGCCCGGTGCTCACCCAGTGCCGCGAGTACGCCCTGACCAGCCAGGAGGCCTATGGGGTCTGGGGAGCGATGGGAGAGGGCGAACGTCGGGAACTCCTTAAGAGCCGTCGCCGAGAACTGCGGATGGCGCTCTGAACTTGGTGGGGGACGAGGACGATCGGCACTTGGTGGGGGACGAGGACGATCGGCGGTAAGTCATTCGCCGCCGCCCTCGACGTCGCCGATGCCCGCGCGCAGCCTGCTGAGGATGCTCGCCAGCAGTCGCGAGACCTGCATCTGTGAGACGCCGACGCGCCGGGCGATGTCGGCCTGACTCATGCCGCCGAAGAAGCGCAGCACGACGATCTTGCGGTCACGTTCGGGGAGCTTGGCCAGCAGCGGATGCAGCAGCCTGCGGTTGTCCACCTCGTCCATCTCCGGGTCGGCCGAGCCTAACGGCGCATTCGGCGAGTCCTCCAAGAGTCGGTCCAGCGAGGAGCCCTGCCGTCCGCCACTGGCGACGAGTGCCTCGAAGACCTCCTCGCGGGAAATGCCGAGGTGTTCGGCGAGCTCGCTCGGCTTCGGCGTGCGGCCGAGCGACTGGGTCAGCTCGTTGCGGGCCCCGATCACGGAGGCGCTCAACTCCTTGAGCCTGCGGGGCACCCGGACCGACCAGCTCGAATCACGGAAGTGACGGCGCAGCTCGCCCATGATCGTGGGCACCGCGAAGGGCAGGAAGGCGGCACCCCGATCCGCGTCGAAACGGTCGACGGCGTTGATGAGGCCCACCGTCGCGACCTGCACGAGGTCGTCCAGCGGTTCGCCGCGACGATCGAACTTGCGTGCGAGGTTCGTGGCGAGCCGAAGGTGCCTGCTGACGAGTTCGTCCCGGACCGCCTTGCGTCGGTCGTCGTCTTGGTCGAGCGCGGCCAGCCTGGCGAACAGCTCCTCGTTGGCCGGCTCGTCCGTGCCTGCGGTCGGTTCGGTCTGCTGCGTCGTCATCGGTTCGCCTGCTCGCCTCTACGGCGGACCAGCTCGATCCGAACGAGATCATCCTCGCCCGCCTCCTCGACGTGATCGGTCACCTCGTCCGTCAGCGCCGACAGCACCTGCCAACCCATCGCCTCCTTGAAGTCGGCCCGGTCCCGGCGGGACCGAACCTCCGCGGTGATGGTGATCTCCTGCTCACTCGGCAGGAAGACGCAGGTCAGCCGAGCCTCGGGTGTGGCGATCGAGACGAGCAGCGAGCAGGCCTCGTCAACCGCCATCCGCAGGTCGTCGATCGCGTCGAGCTCCAGGTCTTCGCGCATCGCGATGTCCGCCGCCACGGTCCGCAGGATCGGCACCTGGGCGGCCACGGCGCCCACCTGCACCTCGACCAGGCCTGCGGACGCCGTTCTTGCGACGGTCTCTGGCTCTGTCACGGTTCATCTCCTCAGTAACCTGGCGACATCGCCGCCGCACCCATGTCGAGGCATCTCGCTCCTGGAACCTAGTGGCACGCGGGACTCCGGTGGGAACGGCGATGCCCGTCGGTTCCCATCCGCCTACGACGCCGACGGGTTCGCCGGAGACCGGGGACGCCGGTGTCCGGGGGCAGTGCAGGCCCACCTCAGTCGGGCCTGCCCTGCGCCACAGTAGGCGAGACGAGTGCTCAGATTCGATGGGCGGCGACATAGCGGGCCGGGTCGCCCGCGAGATCGCCCTCCCAGCGGGCCAAGGTCTCCTCCGCGAAGGTCCGGCCGCTCTCGATCACCTCGACGAGCGGATCGAGATAGGCCACCACCTCGGGGCGTTCCAGCCCGGCGCGCACCCGCGCCGCCAGACCGTCCGAGGCCAGCCGGAGCAGCTCCGCGCCGAGTTCGCGGACCGAGTCGCCCGCGATGCGCGCCGACAGGCCGTGCTTGATCAGGTCTTCGGACGCTGCGCGCAGATCGGCGGGCCGATAGGCCTTCAACAGGCTCCAGGCGGCGTCTCTGGAGGGACGGTGGTAGCTCAGTCCGGTCCACAGCGCGGGGATCGCCGGGGAGTTCGGCCAGGCAGGGCCGTCGGCCGCGCGCATCTCCAGGGTCTCGCGCAGGCGCACGTCGGTCCAGATCTGTGACAGGTGGGCCTGCCAGTCCGCGAGGTCGGGCAGCGTTCCATCGGCGAACCCGGCCACGAGCAGCTCCCGGAACGGCCGGTCGGAGCCCCGCTGGTAGTCGTCGTCGGTGACCCGGTGGTACATCATCGGCAGGGCCGCCGCCCAGTCGACGAAGTCCTGAACCCGCATGTCGTCCCGGAGGGCGGGCGTCAGCACGCCGCAGCGGGTCGGATCGGTCTTCTGCCAGCACTGCCCCCGACGCGACAGCACGCCGGTGGGCGCCCCGCCCTCGATCGGCGAGTTCACGAACATCGCCGCGACGACCGGGGACGCCGCCACCTGCATCCGGATCTTCTCCCGCAGGTCGTCCTCGTCGAGATAGTCCAGCGTCACCTGGGTGGACAGCGTCATGGTCATCACCGTCGGGCCCCACCTGCCGACCTCGCCGAGCGAGTCGAAGTACTCGGCCATCCGATCGCCCCTGGTCTTGGGCACTCTCCTGATCTGGTGGACGAGGTCGAACGGCAGATTGCCGCCCGGCATGACCGCCATGCCGAGCTGTGCGGCGACCTCGGAGACCCAGGTCAGCGACTCGCGCATCCGCCCGACCACGGCTGCCAGATCACTGCCAGGAGCCGAGGAGTACTCCAGCGCTCCGCCGTGCTCCAGGGTGATCGAGAGGCCCGAGGGCTGGGTGAATCCGGTGAGGTGGCCTCGATCGCGAATCGGCTCGCCGCCGATCTCGGCGAGCAGGACCTCCAGGAGACGTTCCATGCCGTACTCGCCGAGATAGGGGACCGCCCGGCCCGTGGCCGGGTCGACGACGGCGGTCTCGATCTCGACGCCGATCAGCTCGGCCGCATCGGGAGGCCTGCAGAACAGCGACCGCAGGTCTGTCTCGGTCAGCGGCTCGGATGTCGACACGCTCATGACCTCTCCTTTGCTCGCCCCAGCGGATCGATCGCCGTCGTCAGCTCCGAGTGGGTCCTCCAGATCTGTCCAGACCGGGGTCCAGGACTCGACTGCGCGGACGACGCCACGGCCCCCCTGTTCGGGGAACGCACACTCGTGCCTCCTCGCCTGGCCAGATCGAGATATCCCCACTGACAGTAGTCGGTTGACTGCGAATCACTCCTGTGGCGAGTCCGACAGTCGTCGTGTCGTCCAGTGGATGAGAGCGCGTGCCTGCTCCGCTGATCGGGTCCCGGTGACGCGGTGTCGATCAGCCTGCGGGGACGGTGTCCACGTGGTCGACACCGGAACTCCGGTAGCCAGCGACCTCGGCGAGGACCTGGTCGGGGCTCACGATCTCGTCCTTCGCGTGATACACCCAGTCGACCTGCTGCTCCCAGGTACGGGACTCGGAGCTGTCGAGGAGACCGGTCTCGATGAACCACTGGTTGAAGTGGATCGCCATCGGAGTGTCCGGATACACGGCACCGTTGTGCTCGGCCACCAGTCGACCGTCGAGGTAGTACCGCAGGCTCGTCCCGTCGGCCTGTACGACGAGGTCGTGCCAGCCCGCCTCGCTGCCGGGGACCGCGGTCGACTCGTTGAGCGAACCACCCGCCGGGTCGTAGGTCTCCCAGCTGGTGAGGAACAGTGCCGAGCCGGACTGCCCCCAGCCGCCGTTGGGCAGGTACTCGAAGTCGAGTTCCCCGTATTCGGGGTCGTACGGAAAGCGCAGCGGTGTGATCGTGAAGAAGGCCTGGACCAGCTCGTCACCGTCCGGACCGGCCACCGGCGTGTCGGAGAACCGCACCCTGGCCGCGTAGGTGCCGTGGTGGAACTTGCGCTGGTGCAGGATCTCCGCCTGTGCGGTGCCCGCCTGGGTGCCGTCGGTGGTGGCCGACAGCCGCAGGACGCGGCCGCCCTCGCCGTCGGTGAAGCCGACGTTCTCCGGCGCCCAGGTGTCGCCGCCCATGCCGGGCCCGCCGCCGTAGGAGCGGACCGTCCAGCCGCGTTGGCCCAGCCGCGAGTCGGTGTGGGAGGTGTAGTCGAAGTCGTCGAACAACACGGGAGTCTGGGCCGTGCCGTTCTCGTGTCCTGCGGGGAGCGCGGCGCCGGGCGTCGTGGCGGTGCCCGCCTGTGCGGTGCCCAACGGGACGAGTCCGACGACGGCGACGGCGAGCAGGGAGCGCAGCGCTCCACGTCGCAGGCTCACGGATTTGATCATGATCGTCCTCTCCTGCGGCCCGTCGGCGACACCGCGTCGGTGATGTCGCGGCCGGGCGACGAGCCTGCCCGACGCCCCTGGTCCGCGCTGCACGGAATTCCTGCGCCAGCCGTCGCCGGGTTTCGGTATTTCCGAGGAGGCCGAGAATGGCGACTTCGCGCCGACCCTAAAGCACCCGATCTTCGTTCGGCAATGCGCGCGGCCGAGGATTCCGGCGTCGAACAGCCCTCGATCCCGGAATCGGTCCTCGGGTGTTCCTGATCAGGCCGTGATCTGCGCAGCAGAGATTGCCGGTGACATCGTGGTCGATGGCCTGGGTCACGTCGGTCGATCGGCGGCGCGGCTGATGAGCGGGATCGGCAGGCGTCCGGACGTCGATGCTGCCGACGGCGCAATGCGATCGGCCATTCGGCGCAGCAGGAACGGCGGTCGTCGTTCCCGATGGTGCGGCGGTGTCCGACGAGACGTCTGCCGGGAAACTGCTCGACGTTCCATCGAACTACCGAGATTCGCCTGTGATCGTTCTCGCCGATGGCAGGGTGCCCATTGCCTGCGCAGCCGAACCGCCGGTTCGGCATGATCCGAGGCAGCCGCCGAAAAGATCGGTCCACAGTCGTGGCCGGGCGGCGATCGAAGGCCCGAGAAATCGCCTCGACGCCGCAGGCCTGGGCTGCGACACCGGTAGGACGACGCCCGGTTCGGCCGGGCCCCGGCGACCGGCCTGCTGCCGTAGGCGCGACCGAGTCGCGTCGGACGCCGAGATCGGGCTGCCGCGCGGGCCGCCGGCTCACGCTGCGTCGTCGACGGGCCCGGAGAGAGCAGAGCTGTCGAGTCAGCCGGTCGGCCTGCGTGTCATGCACCAGGTGCGGGGGCCGCCGTCGGGCAGCTCGACGTCGGCCGTGACGACGAAGCCGAGTTGTTGGTAGAAGGCCACGTTGCGCTCCGTGGAGGTCTCCAGGAAGGCGGTGACGCCTGCGGCCTCGGCAGCGTCGATCCCCGGCCGGAGCACCGCCCTCCCCAGTCCTCGGCCCTGCCGGTCGGGATGAACCCCCACGGTGCCGAGGAACCACACCGGCTCCGTCGGCCGATGCGGGGCCAGGGCGGCCTCGGCCGACGACGCGGCAGTCGCGCGCTCGCCTGCCAGCTCGGCGAGCTCCGGGCCGAGCCCGGCGAGGACCTCGCCTGCATCGGGTGCGTCCGGGACGGTCCATGCCGCCACCGCATCCCCGCCATCGGCCACCCACACCCGGCCGTGCGGCATTCCGAGCTCGACCAGGAACAGCTCCTGAAAGCGTGTCACCCGGCGCAGGTGGTCCCTGGCGTCGACGACATGTCGCAGGTACGGGTAGTCGCGGAAGGCGGCGCCGAGGGTCTCCACCGCACGAGGCAGATCCGCCTCGGTGATCGGGCGGACGTCGGGCGGCCTGGTCATGCACTTCCTCCGAGGTGACGATCTGCGGAGGCCAGATGTTACCTGCGGAGTGCGATTCGTTTGTTCGGAACCAGGGAGATGCGGGAGGACGGCTGGGTTGCAGCTTGTCTTCGACGATCTCGCGCCTTCTCGGGTTTCAACTGCGCCCTCTGGAAGGTCGAGGAGCATCGACTTGATAGCGTCGAGACGTCCGTCACATCGGAAATCGTGTTCGCGTTCGGGGGAGTGCGTTCGCGGTGCGAGTTCGCTACCCGCGCCTACTGGTGCGGGGCCCAGGAGACAGGGGACGTTGATGTACACCGCCGAGATCAGCCGGAAGCATCCGGCCTGCCTTCTGCTGCTCATCGACCAGTCGTACTCAATGGGTGAGACCTGGCCGGACGTCGGGGGGTCGAAGGCCGAATACCTGGCGCTGATCGTCAACCGGGTTCTCGGCTCCGCCTCGCTGTTGTGCAGCAAGGGGGACGACAGGTTCCACGACTACTTCGACGTCGGCGTCATCGGATATGGCGGAACCGTCGACTCCCTGTTGCACGGTGCGGACTTCGATCGTCCACTGCTGCCGATCAGCGAGGTGGCGAACAACCCACGGCGCATTGACCAGATCCTGAAGAAGATTCCAGACGGGGCTGGCGGTGTTGTCGAGCAGACGATCTCGAGTCCTGTCTGGATCGATCCGGAGACCAACGGCGCCACTCCCATGGTCGCGGCACTGGCAGCTGCGGAATCCGTCGTGACTCAGTGGTGTGCTGCCCATCCGGCGAGCCTTCCGCCGATCGTCATTAATCTCACCGATGGGGTGAGCACAGACGGCGACCCCGCTGAGGCCGCAGCACGGTTGCGGACGGTGATGACGGATGACGGCCCCGTGCTGCTGTTCAACGTGCACATCTCTGCTCTGTCGAACCACCAGGTTCTGTTTCCTGACTCTGCTGCCGGGCTGCCTGATCGGTACGCCGTGAAGCTCTTCGACATGTCCAGCGTCCTGCCCGCAGGCATGAAGGACGCTGCTGCAAGCTTCGGATACTCGATCGCTCCAGAGTCACGAGGATTTCTATACAACGCGCAAGCGGCCGTCGTCACGGAGTTCTTGGACATCGGCACGCGGGCGGCGACGCCGACCGGACTGCGGGAACTCACCGACGGCACGTCGGCAGCGGGCTGATCTCGATGAAGTCGGTGCATCGAGCGTTCTCCTACTCTGTGCCCAAGAACGGCAGGGAGGAGTCGGAGAACGAGGATCAGGTGGGCTACGACGAGGCAGCGGGCCGCTTTGCCGTCGCGGACGGGGCATCCACGGCCGCCCGATCCGAGGTCTGGGCGCGCATCCTCGTCGAGTCGTTTCTCTCGGATGGGACGGACCCGTCTGCGACGAACGTGCTGCCGCTGCTTCGGAAGAGGTGGGAAACGGAGACCGCTGCGCAAGCCACGTCCTGGGTCGCGCAGGAGAAGCTCCGGCAGGGCAGTGCAGCGGCGTTCGTCGGCCTGAGCCTCCGCGACGGTGGCTACCAGGTGATTGCCGTCGGCGATGCCTGCTACCTCCATCTGCGGAATAACCGAGTCGTCAGGTTCGGGCCCGTTGCCTCGGCGGCGGAGTTCACCCGGTTCCCGAGCCTGGTGCGCACCGACGGCGGGCCCCGATCAATCGACCAGCGCGGTGAGTACCGCACGGGCGACCGGTTTTTGCTGGTGACCGATGCGTTGGCGGCATTCCTGATGCGGCGGCTGGAACGGAGCGGTCCGAAGATCAGACTGCCCCGCTTCGCCAAGGCCGACTGGACGGGAGATCAACAGGCCTTTGCTGCGATCATCGCGGGTTATCGAGACGAGGGTCTCGCCAACGACGACACTACCGCGTGCGTGATCAGGACATGAACCTGCCCAGTTTGCTCGACTACTCCGAGGCCGTCCAGAATCCCGCGACCTCCTTCCTCGATCCAACGCTGAGGCGGGGGCGCGCGAGGTTGAATCCGCAGCAGGGCCCGACTGCGGCCACGGGCGGCTTCGCCGTCACCTTCGACATCACCTCGGGGGCGCAGCGCTACGCGGTCCGCTGCTTCCACAAGCATAAGCAGCACCTGCGAGAACGCTATGAACAGATCGCGGGATTCGTCGCCGGGGCGAGCGAGGCGGACTTCCTGGTCAGTGTGGAGTACCTGGCTCGGGGCATGCGGATCGGCGGAGAGACCTTCCCGATCGTGCGGATGCCCTGGGTTACCGGCAGTCCACTGCACTTCTGGCTTGAGGACAACCTCCGTGATCCCACTGCGATCGAGGCGGTTCGGCAGCGATTGGCGGAGGTGGTGCGGGCGCTGCGGCGACGCGGGGTTGCGCACGGCGACCTGCAACACGGCAACATCCTGGTCGGCGATCGAGGTGAGGTGCGGCTGGTTGATTACGACGGGATGTATCTGCCTTCGCTGCGGACGTTCGGCTCGCCTGAACTAGGTCACCGCAATTACCAGCACCCTGGGCGAGCCGAGCATTTCGACGAGTCCCTCGACGTCTTCGCCGCCGCCGTCGTGGATCTCTCACTGCTGGCGTTGCGGTGGCATCCGGAACTGTGGGACGAGTTCAACACCGGTGAGAATCTGATCTTCTCCGCTGTGGACTTCACCAGCCCCAGACAGTCGTCGCTGTTCGCGAGGCTGCTCGACATCCGGGAGACTGCCGCCGACACCCGCCGTCTGATGACGGCCTGTGAGACAGCCTTCGCCGACGCCCCTGCCGTGCTGCACAGCGTCGATGTCGTGCATCGATCTGCAGTCCCCGTTCGGTACGAGCCCCGCAGCGGGCCACATGTCCTGCCTGCTGCGAACGCTGCGGAACTTCGTCGTCGCCAGGGCGAGGAGATCACCGTCTTCGGGCGCGTCAAGGACTTCAAGTGGATGTCCCCGACCTTCACCATCGTCAATCTTGGGCGATGGCAGCATGCTGGCTTCGCGATCATCTGCTTTGGTCCGACCGGCGACGGACTGCGTCGGATGTACGGCGAGGACCTGGCCGGACTCGTGGGGAGCTGGGTCTCGATCACCGGAGTGATCCAGCTTTACCGGGGGAAGGGGCGTCCGGCCATGACGCCACAGATCCAGTTGCCGACGGCCAAAACGCTGCACGTCCTGACCGATGCACGGCTCGCCGAGTTGAGGGCGGCAGGAGATACCGGTTCCGCGGCTCCCGGCCGCCTGCCGCCGGCGGCAGGGCCGTCCATCACCGCGGCACCTCCCGCCGAGGTTCCCGACCGGACCGCCCCGGCGGTCGCGGCCGAAGGGCAGGCGGTTCGTGCACCGTCGGCTGCTGCGAGACCACCCGCCCCCGCTGTTCCCACGTCCGCTGCCTCGGCGCCGGGCACCTCGTCGAGCAGTGCACCCAGCAGGAGGCCCGGCGACGACAGCGACGAGCGGCTGAGCAGGCTCTACGGGTCGAGTGGCGTCGCGAAGAACGCACCGAGGGTCGCCGCGTCGCCGACCCCGGCGGCATCCGCGTCGCCGGGCTCCCGGCGGTCCGAGGCCGCCCCGGGCGCCAGGACCTCGCCTCGACCGGCCCGCTCCAATCCAGTGTCGTCGGAGACGGTCGCTCCGCAGAGCAGCGGCGCCGCCGCAGACGTGCCGTCGACCGCCGCCTCGCCTGCGCCGCCCGCCGCGCAGAGCGGTGTCTACCGACGACGCGCGGGTGAGCTGTCCCTCGAGGTACCGGGCCGACCGGTGTCGTCCGCGTCAGCCGACACGAGCCCTCCTTGGCATGCGTCGCAACCTCAGCCTGGCGGCTCGATCGAGCCGCCGCCCGCGGCGGCGAAACGGGGAGTCATCGACTGGATCAGGCGCCGTCTCGGCCTCTAAGCGCAGCGGAGGGAGACCTGGTCGCCCATCGCCGTTGATCGTGTCGGCCCGGGCGGACCGCGAGCGGGATCCGTTCGCCGCGACACCGTCCTGCGGCCGAGCCGACGTGGTGCCGCTCCGCCTCAGACGAGCGCCGCCGCACCACGGTCCTCCCTCACACGGCACTGTCCGAGTCGACCCGGGTGTGCAGGCCGGACAGCACGGCGGGCAGGTCGCCGGTGTGCAGGACGCCGAGCCGTCGGGTCGTCCTGGTGATGGCGACATAGAGGTCGTTGAGGCCGCGCGGCGACTCGTCGAGGATCGCCTGCGGTTCGACGACCAGGACCGAGTCGAACTCGAGGCCCTTGGCCTGTTCGACCGTGAGCACCGTGGTCTGCGCCGTCAGATCGCCGGACGCTCCCGGAGTCGACACCGCCGACGGCTCGTCCGCGAGTGCGGCCGTGAGCTCGTTAAGGTGTGCCGCCGGGACGAGCACGGCGATCCGCCCGTCGTCGACCTCGTCGACCTCGTCGGCCACCAGCCTGGTGAGTGCCTGGGGCGCCGTGCCCGGCGGTACTCGGAGCGACCACGGCGGGACTCCGGTGTCCCGGACCGACTGCGGTGCGCGGAGGTCGGGGTCGATCGCGGCGGCGACGTCGGCGGCGACGGCCATGATCTCGGTGGGCGTCCGGTAGTTCACCGTCAGCTCCTCCAGTCGCCAACGCTCGGCGACATAGGGGCCAAGGACCTGCGACCAGGAGTCGGCACCGCCCTCGGCGCCGGTCTGGGCGACGTCGCCGACCAGCGTCATCGACTTGCTGGGACAGCGGCGCATCAGCACCCGCCACGCCATCGCCGACAGCTCCTGCGCCTCGTCGACGACGACGTGACCGTAGGTCCAGGTCCGGTCGGCGGCGGCCCGCGCGGCCGTGGTCTCGTATCGCCGTTCCTCTTGGCGGGAGGCCAGCTGGGCGGCGTCGACGATGTCCACCGCGCGCAGCAGCTCGGGGTCGAGGTCTTCCTCCATGTCGAGGATGTCCAGCACGCCCTGCGCGTAGGCGATCTCGGCGCGACGGGCCTGCTCCTCCTGCTTGCGGGCCGTCCTGGAGTCCTCGCCGAGCAGTTCGTCGGCCTCGTCGAGCAGCGGGATGTCGGCGGCGGTCCAGCCGTCGCCGTCCGCACGCAGCATCGCCGCGCACTGCTCCTCGGTGTACAGCCGTCGGGCCGCCGTGGCCAGCCGCTTGGGCGAGCCGAACAGTTCACGCAGTAGTCGCTGCGGCGTGAGCGTGGGCCACAGCTCGTCGAGGGTGGCGCGCACCCCGTCGTCCGAGGACAGCTCCTCCTTGATGTCGTCGAGGTCGGCACGGTCCAACAGGTGCCTGCCGAGCCGGTCCGCGATCTGCAACGTCATCGCGGAGAACATCTCGCGGAGGAAGATCTCCTTGGCGTCGTTGTGCGGGCGTCGGGAGCGTCTGGCCCGGCCTCGGGCCTGAGTGACCATCGCGCGATCGATGACGACCGCCTCCCGATCGACCTGAATCTCGATCGGCTTCCTCGGCACGGTCTGGCGGTCCTTCACGGCGGCGGCCATGAGTTTGATCATCGCCGCGTCGCCCTTGAGCGCGGCGACGGCGGCCGACTCCTGCCGGGTCGCGGTGATGCCGGGATACAGCTCTGCGACGGTCGACAACACCACGCCCGTCTCGCCGAGCGAGGGCAGGACCTGACTGATGTAGCGCAGGAACGTCGGGTTCGGCCCGATCACCAGGGTGCCGCGCTTGGCGAGCTGATCACGGTGGGTGTAAAGCAGATAGGCGGTGCGGTGCAGTGCGACGGCCGTCTTTCCGGTGCCCGGCCCGCCCTGGACGACCAGGACGCCGCTGCGGGGCGAGCGGATGATCCGGTCCTGCTCCTGCTGGATGGTCGCGACGATGTCGGTCATCCGGCCGGTCCGGCTGCGGCTCATCGCCGCGAGCAGGGCCGCCTCCCCGGTGAGGGAGCCCGACCCGGCGCTCTCCGCGGCGGCGAGATCGAGCACCTCGTCGTCGATCGTGAGGACCTTGCGAGCCCGAGTCCGGACGTGGCGCCGCATCCGCACGTCCTCCGGTGACGCGGCGGTGGCCGTGTAGAAGGGGCGTGCCGCCGGGGCACGCCAGTCCATCAGCAGCGGCTCGTAGTCGTTGCCGTCGGAGGGGTCCTCGCTGTCGTCCGAGAGCCCCAGCCTCCCGATGTGCCGCCGTCCGCCGCTCGCCAGGTCCAGCCTGCCGAAGTAGAGGCCCTCTTCGACGTCGCGCAGCCGGGTCAGCTCCTCGGCGTACATGGCGGCGGCTATGTCGCGTTCCAGCCAGGCCTGCGGCGTCCCCGCGTGTTCCTGGCCGAGCACGGCGGCATGACGGGCGGTCGTCTCCTTGCGCAGTTCGTCGACGCGGCCGTAGAGCATCGACACGTAGTCCTGTTCGCGACGGATGTCTTCGCACTGCGAGCCATCGTTCGGACCATGCGAAGAATTTGACAACGGGTCCATCCCTTACTACGATCGAAATTACTCTTTGGCTCTCGTTACGCCTCTGTGTGCGGCCGGGAAGAGATTTTAGCAGCACTCCTCGCTGATTCCGTGCGTGTACCGGCAGCGGGCTCTCGGCATACCCTCGGTCCTCGTCGCACGCTGCGCAGCCGAGGAGGAGTCGGGTGTGGGTCGGGTCGTAGTCGTCGCCATCGCCTCGTCATGACGACCGGCGGGCGACGTTCATTCCCTCAGCTCAGAAGAGCCCGCCCCGATACTTCTTGTGCACTGCCTGCTTGCTGACGCCGAGCGCGGCCGCGATCTCCGCCCACGTCCGCCCGGCGACCCTGGCCCGCCGTACCTCGACGGCCTCCAGCCGTTCCAGCTCCTGCCTGGCCTTCGACGTCGCGGCCAGCGCCTCGATGGGATCGTCCTCACCTGCCTGGCGCAACAGCGACGTGATCCGGTCGAGGTCCATACGGTCAATATATTTTGACGGCCCTGGTCTTGTCGATCGCGCCGGGGGCCTGCGGCCGACCGCAGGCGCGGCCGACCGCCGTGCCGCCCGGTCTCGCCCTCCAGTCCGCTCGGCCACGGGCTCCGCCGTCCCGTGGCCCGCATCGTCGGCGGCGGCGACACCGAAGATTTGGCGGTCGGCTATTCGGGCTTCGGCGTGGCCTGCGCGTCGGCCAGGCGCTCCCGTGCCTCGGCGAGGTCGTCCTCGGTCGGGGCGTCGTCCTGGGTGCGGGCGAGCCGCCAGTGCCCGGTGAACTCGACGGAGTGCCTCGGCAGCCCGCGCTCACCGATGAGGTGCCTGCGTAGTGCGCGCACCTCGCTCGCCTCGCAGGCGAGCCAGGCGAGCAGTCGACCGCTGGGCAGCTCGGCGCCTCGGACGGCGTCGAGCAGCAGCCCGCTGCGTCCCGGTGGGGCCTCGCCCCGGTGCAGCCAGTGCACGGCCACCTCGCCGAGGGTGTCGAACCGCTGTTCCTCGGCCGCGTCGGCGACTTCGAGATACGCGACGGCGCGGCTGCCGCCGGGGAGTGATTCGAGCAGCGATCCGATCGCGGGCAGCGCCGTCTCGTCGCCCGCCAGCAGTACGAAGTCGGCCTCGGCGACGGCCGTGCGCAGCGGGATCGGCCGGGCGAAGTCGGCCGAGGGACCGAACATGGCCAGGGCGTCTCCCGGCCGGGCGGCCTGCGCCCACCGGGTGGCGGGGCCCGCGTGCTCGTGCAGGACGAAGTCGACGTCGACGAGCCGTCGATCGGGGTGGTGCGCGCGGAGCGTGTAGCTGCGCTGCCAGGGCTGTTCGTCCTCGGGGATCGCGGTGAACTCCTGATACCAGCGGTAGAAGTCGCCCTCGGCGCTCGAGTCGGGCAGTCGTGGCACGGTCTGGCCCGGCTTCGGGAAGTAGAGCTTCACCTGTTGATCGGGCTCGTCATAAGCGAGGTCGGCGAGGTCGTCGCCGCCGAAGGTGACACGGGCCGTCCTCGGGGTGATCTGCTGCACGTCGGTGACGTGGATGAATCGGATCGGCAGTGCTGCCACGTGGTGCCTCCAGCGAGGGTTCGGGAGAGGGCGAAACAGTGCAGGAAGCCTGCGGGCGCCGCAGGGCCCGCCGGGCGTGGGTCGTGGCGAGGACGCCTCGGCTGCTCCACCCGATGAACGGGTGCCTGACGCTGCTGGTCGCAGCGAATTCACACGGGCCCGGCTGATAGCTTTAGGCTGTAAGGAGATGTCGGGCGAGATTACTTTATGCCGTAAGGAGATGCAAGTGGTGGTCTTTGCCGGGCAGGGCGACGCGCGACGCTCGATGGCCCTGCTGTGGCGGACCGACGACGAGCCGCCGCCGCGTACCGGTCCGGGGCCGAGACCGGCGCTGAGTGTCGACGCCATCGTGGACGCGGCGATCGTCGTCGCCGACGCGGAGGGGATGACGGCGCTGTCGATGCGCGCGGTCGGGAACCGGCTGGGTCGGACGGCCATGGCGCTCTACACCTACGTGCCCAGCAAGAGCGAGCTGATCGACCTCATGTACGACCGGGTGCTGGCCGGGTTGTTCGTCGGGCCGAGCCCGGCTGCGTCGGAGGTCGGCTGGCGATCGGCGGTCACCGGGTGGGTCGACGACGTCCTCACGTGCTTCGTCCGCCATCCCTGGGTGTTGCAGGTGTCGCAGGCGCGGCCGGTGCTCGGGCCGAACGAGTACCTCGTCCTGGAGACGCTGCTGCGCATCCTCGCCACGACCGGCCTGGGCGCCCGCGAGGTGCAGGCCATCGTGGCGACGCTGTTCCACTTCGTCCGGGGCGCGGCGAAGACGATCGCGGAGGCCCGGCAGGCACCGACAGCGACCGGGGTGACCGACGAGGAGTGGTGGCAGGCTCGATCGACGCTGCTGCCCGAGTTCGCCCCCGACTTCGCGGAGCGCTTCCCCTTCGTCGCCCGGTTCCAGGCCGCGAGTGCGCGTGTGGCGCAGCAGTCCGGATCGGCAGCCCGCCCCCAGGCGGGGGACGAGCCCTACCTGGAGGGCGAGGCGCGCACGAGTGTCGCGGTCGGCCTCGCCGTCCTGCTCGACGGAATCGAGGCGACGATGCGGCGGGCGCGAACCGGCGAGGGTTGAGGAGCGAAAGCGCGTCATGCCACTCGGCCGGACGCGCGAGCGGTGGAGGCGAACCATGACCGCACACGGCGGCGGCCTGCTGTGACGGCCCAGCCTGCTCCCGGCGGAGCCGACTGGGCCGGACGGTCACTGCGGTAGTGCGTACTTGACCACGATCTGTCCGCCGCTGTAGGCGCGGGACTCGACGAGCTCAAGACGCCGCACACCCAGGTCGGGTGTGGTGAAGGTACGGCGCCCGCCTGCCAGGGTCGGCACGATTCGCAGGCGGAGGACGTCGACTTCTCCGGCGTCGAAGAGGCCTGCCGCCAGGGTGAGACTGCCCCACAGCACGATCTCGCCCGAATAGTGGGCCTTCAGCCTTCGGATCGTGGCGACACCATCGCCTCTTTCCACCGTCGCAGGTGCGAAAGCACCCCAGGGCGCCTCGGTGAGACTGTTCGACACGACGTGTTTCGGTCGCGTGTTGAGAATCGAGGCGAGGAGATCCTGGTCTTCGGTGACCTGCGGCCAATGACCGGAGAAGAGACGATAGGTATTCGCACCGAGGACGACTGCCTCGACATCGGCCAGTCGTGCGCGCTGGTCGACGTCGCAGCCGCCGTCGTCCACGGTCGAAGGGACATGATTCATGCCGCCGTCGGCGTCCTGCGCGGAACCGTCGGCCGACACGATCTGCTCGATGATCAGACGTCCCATGACGTCCTCCGTTTCAGCTGTCGTCCGTCGCGTCGGCCTGCTGGGCGGTCACGTGTTCCGCAAGGTTGGTGAGCGCTTCGTCCCAGCCGTCGTGGACGTCGCCGTCGCCTCGGTGCCCGGCGATGCCTCGCAGGTGAAAGGTCATCTCGGTGCGCTGATCCTGGGCAGCGAAAGTCACCGTCGCCACCGGCGACGCCTCGGGGAGGTCATCCGGCTGTGCCCACGTGAACACGAGTCGTTCGAAAGGCACGACTTCGAGGAACACACCGCCGACGGTATGCGCCTCGCCACTGTCGGAATCGACCATCGTGTATCGATAACGCTCGCCCTCGCGCGCGTCGAAAGAGATCGACTCCTGCGGCGTGTGCAAGCCGTTCGGATGGAACCAGTGTGTGAGGTGCGCTGGATCCACCCAGGCCTGCCATACCAGTTCTCGCGGTGCGTCCAGGGTGCGGACGATGGTGAACTCGGGAACGGTCCCGGTGCTATCCATTGTTCTTCTCCTCTTTCATGACGGCCAGGTGCTCATCGAGCAGGGTGAACCGCTCGCCCCATTCGCGTCGATGCCGCTCCACCCATTCCGACGCCGTGTCGAGCTGTTGGCGGCGAAACGTCAGTGTGCGCCACTGAGCACTCGTAGTCCGTTCGACGAGCCCGGCACCCTCGAGCACTTTCAAGTGCTGAGAGATCGCCGGTGCGCTCATCGCAAAGGGTTCGGCGACCTCGCCGACGGTCGCAGGCCCGCGGGACAGGCGCGTCAGTATCTCCCGACGCGTCGGGTCGGCGAGCGCGGCGAAGATCAGGCTCAGTGCATCCTTCGCAGTCAATGAACCCACTCCTTAATTAAGTATCTGTTTAATCGTAGCCTGCGATGCCGGGCTGTCAAGGACCAGGTCGCGGGCATGGCCACGGCCTCTGCCCGTGTCGCCGAGGGCTGCCCGAGGCGCGTGGTTCGGCTGTCCGGGCGCGTCCGATCCGCGTGCAGGCGTCAAGTCGGTCTCGTCGTCCTGCTCGACGGCGATCGAGACGGGGCTCCGGTCAGGCTCGATTCGGCAGCCCCCGAGTCGGCGCCGAAGAGAGCAACATTATCAAGGCGGTTTACTAAAATAACATTAATCTTTTTATCAAGTCGCCTGATTATTTCCTGATATGATGTTCCGAGAAATCGGTGGCGAGGAAGGTCGACGATATGAGCGCACCGGAGGCGAGCGCGGCGCGGCGACCGCCGATGCCGTTGCTGCTCGCCGGCGCGAAGGATCGGACACTTCGACTCCTGCATGAGCGGCTGGCCGAAGAGGGCTTCGGCGAACTGCGGTACAAGCACGGCGAGGTCTTCCGGCTCATCGACGAGGAGGGCTCCAGGCTGACCGATCTCGCCGATCGATCCGGAGTCACCAAGCAGGGCATCGGCGAGACGATCGGCGAGCTCGAGCAGTTCGGTTACGTCGAGCGCGTGCCCGCCCCGGACGACCGGCGCGCGAAGATCATCCGACTCACCGCCCGGGGAAGGCGGGCTCAGCTCGCCGCCGCCCGCATCCTCGGTGAGATCGAGCGGGACTGGGCGGCCCGCTTCGGCGAGGATCGGGTCATCGCGCTGAGGCACGTCCTACAGGAGATCGTCGGCGAGTAAGGCGTGCCCGGCGAGATCGCGGGCGCGCGGTGTCGCGACTGGGTGGCGGTCGTGGCTGTGGTGAAGGCCCGCTGATCGCATCAGGTAATCGGTCGCTCCCCGCGCTCAGCAGGAGTGTTCGGGCCCGAAGATCGGTCGCGGCCCGCTCGCGTGGGTGTCTGTGGAGCTGCGTGATCGTGGTGTGCCCGCGTCGTCGGCGGGGGAGGGCGTCGGCACACCGCCGCCGACGCCCTCCCTGCTCCGACTCGCGTCATCCCTGGACACTCTCTCATTTTAGTCAGGTGGCTTGATGAAAGTAGCCATTTGCTAGTAAAGTGACCTTACTAATAAGTGCTCGGTAGGGGAGAGATCATGAGCAGTGTCAAACCACCCGTCGAGGTCGCAGACATCGACGCCGCCGAGATCGCCGCCCTCGCCGCGCGGGTGAAGGGCCCCGTGCTCACCTCGGCGGATGAGGACTACGACGCGGAACGCACCGGGTACCAGCTGGCCCGCCGACATCGGCCCGACCTGGTGGTGGGCGCGACCGGAGCCGCCGACGTGCAGGCGGCGGTGGCGTTCGCGACCGGCCACGGGCTTCCGATGGCGGTGCAGGGCACCGGGCACGCATCGGCAGGCATCGCGGGCTCGGGCGGCGTGCTGATCAACACCTCCCGGATCGCAGGCGTCCGGGTGAACGCCGAGGCGGGCACCGCCTGGGTGGCAGCGGGGACGCGCTGGGACCAGGTGATCCACGAGGCGGCGCCCGCGGGGCTCGCGCCGCTTTCTGGCTCCTATCCCGGCCTCGGTGTGGTCGGCTACACGCTCGCGGGCGGGCTCAGCCTGCTGTCTCGGCGTTACGGCTACGCCGCCGACCATGTGCGCAGCCTCGACGTCGTCACCTCGGACGGCAGGCTTCGACACGTCACGGTGGACTCCGACCCGGACCTGTTCTGGGCTCTGCGTGGCGGCCGGGACAACTTCGGCGTCGTGATCGGGATCGAGATCGACCTCATGCCGGTCGGCACGCTCTACTGCGGAGGCCTGCAATTCCCGGGAGAACGGGCCGCCGAGGTCCTGGCGGCCTACCTGGACTGGACCGCCACCGTGCCGGACGGACTGAGCTCGTCGATCGCGCAGATGTCCTACCCGGACGCCCCGGTGTTCCCGCCGGAGCTGCGTGGCCGCGAGGCCCTCCACATCCGCATCGCCTACTCGGCAGACGTCCTGGCCGACGCCGATCGGCTGGTGGCGCCGCTGCGGGCGCTCGGCCCGACGGACGACACCCTCCGCGAACTGCCCTACACCGAGGCCGGGTCCATCTACAACGACCCGCCCTTCCCCGGCTCCATCGAGGCGGGGACCGCCCTGCTCGGCGAACTCGACGCCGACGCCGTGCGGGTGATCTGCGCTGAGGTACCGCCACAGACGGTGCTGCCGCACCTCTTCGAGCTACGCCACCTCGGCGGGCGGCTCGCGCACCCGCCTGCGGTGGCAAACGCGGTCGGCCACCGCGACGCACGGTTCCTGTTCAACGTCGTCTCCCGGCGGGAACGCGCTGACATCGCGGAGATCCGCCCCGCGCACCGACGCATCCTCGACGCGGTCGCGCCGTGGCGCACCGGCGGCCGGCTGCTGAACTTCATGAACGGCGAGGACGCAGGCGCCCAGGTGCGCTCGGCGTACGACCCGGCGGACTACCGGCGACTGACCGAGATCAAGGCGGTCTACGACCCGGGGAACACGTTCCGGCTCAATCACAACATCCCGCCCGCAGGCCCGCTCGACCCAGAGGCATCGTCTGGCTATTGCGATTAGTTTTTAAGCTATGTAGAGTAGCCGCATGGTCAGTTCGTCAGACGTGCAGTACCTGGAGCGCCCCGGTCAGGGGCGGTTGGCTTTCGATGTCCATGGGTCGGGGCCGCTGGTCCTCCTCGTTCCCGGAATGGGGGAGCTCCGATCGACCTATCGCTTCCTCGTCCCGGTCCTGGTGGACGCCGGGTACACCGTGGCGACCTGCGATCTGCGCGGCCACGGCGAGAGCGACGCCTCGTTCGCAGGCTACGGCGACGTCGACACGGCGGGAGATGTCGAAGCGCTGCTGCGTGAACTCGGGTCTCCTGCGGTGATCGTGGGGAACTCGATGGCCGCAGGCGCTGCGGTGATCGTCGCCGCTGAGCATCCGGAACTCGTCAGGGGGCTGGTACTGGTCGGTCCGTTCGTGCGTGACCCTGCCGCAGGCTTCGTCAAGAAGCTGCTGTTCCGAGTGCTGATGGCACGCCCGTGGGCCGTGGCCGCGTGGAAGGCCTTTCTGCCCACGCTCTACACCGGAGCCAAGCCCGCCGACTTCGCCGACTACCGGGCGCAGGTGATCGCGAGTATGAAGCGGCCTGCTCATCGGCGTGCGTTCAGCATCACCACGCGCACCGACCACGCAGCGGCGGCGTCGAGTCTCGCTCGGGTGACCGCGCCGTCCCTCGTGGTGATGGGCGAGCGGGACCCGGACTTCCCGAGCCCCGAGGCCGAAGCCGACTGGATTGCTCGAGAGCTGCGCGGGACGGCCGCCGTGATCCCGGACGCCGGGCACTACCCGCACGCACAACAGCCTGCACACACCGCAGACGTCGTCATCCCCTTCCTTGCCGGCTTGGACAGTCGTGCCTAGGGCCGGGCTGGACGCCGCTGCGGTCATCGAGGCGGCGGCGCGGATGCTCGATGACCGCGCACCGGAAGGGCTCAGCCTCGCTGCCCTTGCGGAGCGTCTCGGCGTCAAGCCGCCGTCGTTGTACAAGCACGTCGACGGCATGGCGGGACTCGAACGCGGCATCATGATCCGCGCCAAGTCGGGCCTGGCTCAGGCGATCGGCCAGGCTGCGATCGGACGGTCCGGGACGGAGGCGATCAAGCGGATTGCGCACGCCTACCGACGCTGGGCGCTGGCGCATCCGGGGCAGTACCCGCTCACGGTGCGTCCCCCCGCCCCCGGCGACGAGGCCGATCAGCAGGCGTCCTCCTCGATCGCAGTCGTGATCTTCACCGTCCTGGACGGCTTCGGCATCCGGGACGCCGAGGCCGTCGACGCGACACGTTTCCTCCGCTCGTCCCTGCACGGGTTCGTCGACCTCGAGACCCGTGGCGCGTTCGCGCTGCCGGTCGACCTCGAGCACAGCTACCAACGGCTCGTCGAACACGTCGCGACCTCGCTGTCCGGCTGGAGCAGGTCATGACCCGTGCGGTGACCGCGACCCCGACCCGGCAGCCGCCGGTCCCCTTCGCGCCGCTGGGCCTCGTTCACCGGGTCGAAGGCGGGCTGATCGCGGCGACGGCGGCCGTGTTCTTCGTCCTTGCCGGGTTCGACTGGTGGTGGCTGCCTGCGTTGTTCCTGGTCTTCGACCTGTCGTTCCTCGGGTACGCCGTCAGTAATCGGGTAGGAGCGTTCTCCTACAACCTCGTCCACAATTTCGCCGCACCCGCGATGCTGGTCTCGGTCTACGGAATCCTGATCGTCAACGGCATCCCGGCGGCGCCGCTGATCTTCATCGCAGGATGCTGGTTCTTCCACGTCGGTGCCGACCGCGCCCTGGGCTACGGCCCGCGCCCGTCACGCTGACGAACGCTCCGCCGTCGCCCGCCTCGGTGACCCTCAGGCCCGGCCCCGGTGAACCAGGTGTCCGGCGTCCTAGGCGGGGCGGGCGAAAGGAAGGCGTGGCCGTTGCGGGGCGAGGCGGGAGGACGGCAGGCGCATGGGCGAGGACCAAGGAACCGGTCTTCGTCACTCGGCTCCTGAATGCTGCGGCGTCTCCTACCCGTTTCGCGGCATGAATGCGCGCATCAGATCCGCACTCGGACTGCCGTCGGCATTCCGGCCCTTCTCGATCACCGCCAGGTTGTGGTAGACGTGCAGTGCCGTCACTTCTTGATCGGTCGGCACGGCGGTGCGGGAGTCCCCGAGAAACTCCTCGTGATGCAGCCCGTCGATGAACTGCTTGAGAAAGCCGAATGCGTGATCGGGCCGGGTGAGATCGTCCTCGCTGCCGCCGAACACGGGGGCCCACAACGCGGCCTGCAGATCCTCGATGAAGTACAGGCCGTCCTGCCGCAGCGAGGGGAACAGCGCCTGGAACGACGCGATGATGTGTGCACTCACGTGGCTGCCGTCATCGATGATGACGTCCGGCCGTCCGATCTCGTCGATGACGGCCAGCAGCGAGTCCCGATCGGACTGGTCCGCCTGGAAGATCGAGATCCGAGGCTCGGCCAGCGCGCGCTTGTCCACGATGTCCAGGCCGCACACGACGGCCCTGGGGAAGTAGTGCTTCCACATCCGCAGCGACTCGCCGCCGCTCTGAGGGTCGTCATAGCCGCCGACGCCGATCTCCAGGATCGTGAGTCGCCGGTCCCGCAACGGTCCGAGGTGCTGCTCGTAGCGAGGCGTGTACCGATGCGCAGCCCCCCACTTGTCGGTGCCGTAATAGACCGCGAGCCTGCCGAGATTCTCCTGGTCGCGGCGGTCGAGCACGTCGAGGATTCGCTGGGGTGACCCCGCCCACCGGCCCGGCAGCGGCTTCTTCGCCCACGCTCGCTGCGCCAGCTCGGTGCCTGGCCAGCACACGGTGCGGGTGTCGGCCGAGACCGATTCACGCGGGCCGTAGAGAGCGAGGATCGTCTCGGCCGCGTCCTGGGTGATGACCACGGCGGGCAGGTCGCCACCTCTGGGCTCCGCCTGCACGGTGAACTCCGCCTTGTGGCCCGCGTGGACGAGGATCAGCGTGGTGGCCGCGTGACCATGACCGGCGACCTCGTCGATGCGCGCCCGGAACAGGATCTCCTGGAACAGCAGATCCGCGACGGATTCGAACCCGATGGCGGAAATCGTCGCCGCCACGATATCGGCCGAGCGGGTCTCGGCGGCATCGAGCAGTGTGTCGATCCGATTCATTCGAGCGCCCTCTCGGCCCGGCAGCAGCAGAAGAACAGATTCGGCAGCATACAGACTGGCGGGTCGCCGGGAAAAAGCGGTCGATCGCACCGGCGATGCCGAGAAATAGGTGAAATTTCGCATTCTTTGGGGATCGGTTCGACACCGTTGCAATTCTCGGCTTGATCTCCCGGCGGACCACGCCGATATCTCGGCAGATCCGCCCCTCGCACCTGCATCCTCGACGCGGTCACGCCGTGGTGCACCGGCCGCATGCCGCTGAAGCTTCGCGACCGGCGAGGACGCGGCGCCGAGGTGCACTCGGCGTACGCCCAGCAGGACAACCGGCGACTGACCGAGATCAAGGCAGGCCACGCTCCGGGGGACGCCTGCCGTACTCCCGGAGACCGACGATCACGGAGCCGGGCCGCCCCGTCATTCCCGCCTGCCTGCCGTGGAGACGGACGGCGACCATCCGGGTATCGATCAAGCGAGCCCGAACGGGGCGGAGCAGTCCGTGCGACCGCTCCGCCCCGGCTCCGCAGCTCAGGGGTAGTAGATCTTCGGCTGCTTCGGGCGCTCCATGCCGTAGCCCAGGAAGTAGCTCGTGTGCGGCGGCTGGTTGTAGGCGACGTTCTGCCATGCGATGCCGAGGCGGTAGACCGGGTCGTGCATCAGCGTGGTCAACCGGTGCTCGGTCGGATACGGGGTCGCGAAGATCCGCAGCGCCGTGCTGTCGGTGGTCGGCCAGATCACCTCTTCCCGCCAGTCGCCGAGGATGTCGGCCTGGAGCGTCGGATTGCCCTTGGTGTCGTTGTTCGACCGCGTGCCCGTCGGCATCAGCAGGTTCGTCGTCGTCTCCGTCGCCGGGTCCCACTTGTCGATCCGGCCGACTCCCGTGCGGCCTTCCTCGGTGAAGTCGTGGTCGAGGATTTCCCGGCCGAGGTCGCCGTCCCACCACACCGCCGCGTTGGCCGCCGGGATGGTTTGGGAGATCAGCTCGCCGGCTGAGCTGTGCAGCCAGCCGGTGGTGCTGTTCCACTCGCCGTCGATCGCCCAGCTCTCCGCGCCGGGATGCCGAGGATCGATGTCGGCGGCGAGCCCCCGGCCGGTGTCCCGACCGGTGTGGACGCCCCAGATCGCCTCGCCGGAGCCCGCGTCGCGGAACTCGACGCCGAGCGGGGAACTGGCGCTCTCGTGCACGGAGAACACCTCGAGGCCCGGACGGTGCGGATCGAGGTCGCCGAGGTGCATCGCGTCCCCGTGGCCGAGGCGGGTCGTGTAGAGCCCCGTGCCGTCGTCGTCGACGGCCATCGCGCCGAAGACGATCTCGTCGCGGCCGTCGCCGTCGACGTCGCCGACCGAGAGATTGTGATTGCCCTGCTGGGCGTAGCCCTCATTGCCCGGTGTGTCGCTGTCGAAGGTCCAGCGCTCGGTCAGCTCGCCGTCCCGCCAGTCGTAGGCGACGAGCATGGTCTTCTCGTAGTAGCCGCGCGAGAAGATCACGCTGGGGCGCACCCCGTCCAGATAGGCCACCGCCGCGAGAAAGCGGTCACCGCGATTGCCGTAGCAGTCGCCCCACTGGCAGATGTCGCCGCGAGCAGGCGAGAAGTCGGTGGTGGCCAGTTCGGTCCCGGTGGACCCGTCGAACACGGTCAGGTACTCCGGCCCGGTCAGCACATAGCCGTTCTCGGTGCGGTGGTCGGCCTCGGCGTCGCCGACGACCGTCCCCGCCGCGTCGACCGAACCGTCACCGGTCTTCACCACGACTTCGGACCTGCCGTCGCCGTCCAGGTCATACACCATGAGCTGGGTGTAGTGGGCGCCCGCGCGGATGTTCGGACCCAGCCCGATCCGCCACAGGTTCTCGCCGGTCAGGGTGTAGGCGTCGAGGAACACCTCGCCGGTGTGACCGGCCTGGGAGTTGTCCTTGGAGTTCGTGGGGTCCCACTTCAGGACGATCTCGTAGCTGCCGTCGCCGTCGAGGTCGCCGATGCTCGCGTCGTTGGCCCGGTACTCGTAGGCCACCCCGTCGGGGGTGGTCCCGCCCTCGGGGCGGTTCAGCGGCACGTCCAGGTGTGCCTGCTCCCACGGCGTCGTCGTCTCGGCGTGCCGGGGGCCGCCGTGCGCCCCTCTCGGCACGAGGCGGTACTCCGAGGTGGTGGTGCCCTCGGCGTCCAGCAGGTTCGTGCGATCACGGATCGGACCGCGGTTGAGCTTGCGGCCGTCGCGGTAGACGTCGAAGCCGAGGTCGGCACGATCGGTGCCCAGCAGCCGCCAGCTCACCAGCACGCCGTCGTCGGTCGGCACGGCGAGGAGGCCTCGATCCAGTCGTTCCGCCTGCCTGCGGTGCTTCGCCGTCGTCGATGGTGCGGATTCCGCAGTGACCGTCGGCTCCGCAGTGACCGTCGGCTCCGCCGAGGCGACGCCGAGCCCGCCGATCGGCACGACGAGGGCGATGCCGAGACCGAGCGTCAGGGCGGTTCTTCGTGCGCGCCGCATGAAGGGCTCCTTTGTCCGGAGAAGGCACGTCCGGCGTCGGCCGTCCGACGCTGCGACGCGCGGTGAGGCGTCTGCAACCCTGGCAGGGCCGCACAGGACGTGTCACCGTCGGCGGCCGCTTCCGGCCGGCACCGGTCGGGCCTGCGCCGGTCGGGCAGCGAGCGGGTGCGCGGGGAACCGGCTGCGGGGGAGACCGACGCCGAGACGCAGCGCTCGCCGCCCCGGCTCGTCACTCGGCGTCCGTCCTTACCGGACTCTCGGCGATCCCGGCGCGCACGACAGCCGCGCATCGACGGCGATGCGGCTCGACGCGCAGGGTTCATGACAGTTGTCATAGGGATTGGTGACAACTGTCATGGCGAACTCGTGACAGTTGGCACTACCTGCGGCGTTGGTCGTCCGAAATGATCTGCGGCATGACCTCGCATCCTGTCCCGTCGCAGTCGCCTTCACCGCCGTCGTCTCCGCCACAGATGTTTATGCCGCCCGCCGCGTCGCTTCTGCCGTCGGGCCGGTTACGGCATCGGTGAGCGGGCAGCTCCGGGACGTCCGCCCGCCGTCGCGTCGGCCCAGCCATCCGTGTCCGCCGGCCGTCGTGTCCGCCCGCCGTCGCGTCAGTCGGTGGGCGCGGGACGGAGTCGGAGCACCGGGAGGTCGACGGGCAGACGGCCCGCCGTCGACGGTCTCGCGTCGTCGCGGTGGGCTGTGGTCCGCTGGGCGGGGGAGGGTGCCGGGCCTCGGTGGCCGGGTTCGCGGGTGCCGAGCGGCCGATGATCATCGACCGAGGTGAGGAGGCGGAGAGGGCCGGGGCCGCTGGTGTCGTGGACGGGGCCGAGGGGACTGGCCGCGCCGCCGTGCTCGGTCCGTCGGTGAACCCGAGGTCGCGTGTCGGCGGTGCGGCGCGGCCCCCGATGCTGCTCGGCCGCCGGTGGCAGGCCGCCCGTGGCCGGATGCGGCGGATCGGCCAGCACGATGAGTCCGACGTCCGGCGGCACCGGGCCGATCAGCGAGGCGGTCGTCTCGACGGGGGTCAGCTCGCCGGGCGCCGGCTCGGCCTGCGGATGCCACGAGGGCAGGGAGTGGAAGAGGAACTCGACCTGTTCCCGCCACTCGGCGGCCTCGGCGGCCTGCTCGACCGCGCCGGGCTGCCGTCCGATCCGGGCGGGGGAGGGTGTGGTGGAGCCGCCTGCCAGCGTGCGGCGCGGTCGGATCGCGGGCACCACCGAGTCCGGCTCGCCGGTCTGCCTGGCCAGCCACAGCGTCCGGCCCGCCGTGCGCAGTCCGGCGTACAGCGCGAGCAGGTCGCAGGCCTCGGGAGAACCGACGAACTCCGCATCCCGACCCGCGCCGAGCCGGGCGACGATCCAGTCCGTCTCCAACGGCAGCACGGGCTCGTCGAGCAGGACCGCGGCCTCACGGCGGGTCGCTCCGTCGGCGTGGCGCCGCCGCAGCGGCCAGTGCGGGAACAGCGGGCGCGGCCACACATAGGGCAGTCCGGTCTGCGCGTCCGGGAACACCGGGCGGTAGTGCTCCGGGTCCTTGCCGACCAGCGCGGAGCGATGGGAGACGTGCAGCGCGGGCATGCCGAGCCAGGGCGGCAGCATCCCGAACTCGGCCAGCGCCCACTGCTCGTCGCGAACGCCGCCGGTGAACTTCAACAGCTGAGGAAGGACGGTGTCCTGACCGCCGAGAGACCGCCAGTGCTCACAGATCGTGACGCCATAGCAGACCAGCGCCCTGGTGAAACCACGCCACATCCCGACCGCCGGATGGTTCTTCCAGCCGTAGTCCGGCCAGGTCAGGGCACGCAGGATCTGTAGCACCTCGACCCGTTGCCTGCCGAGCCGTCGCGTGTCCAGCACGGCGGCGCAGTCGTCGAAGTCCACGCACGGCAGGAAGGTCTGCACGGCGGCGGGATTCCCTGCTTAGGCCCGCTCCACGCCCGGCAGGGGTATTGCGCTGCGTTCGACCTGGTCACGTCGCTGTTCGGCAGGTGAGTCGGTCGCGGGCCAGCGCGGTGGACCTGGTGGCCGGTCGAGGCCGTCCTCCCGGTCGGGTGACGACGGCCCGCACGCCTGCGCCCTGATCGGCGCCGAGGAGGAAACTCGCGGCGGAACACGGCCGGCAGGTTTAGCCACCGCATCGGGTGAGGACTCTCCAGGGAGCGAACCCTGAGAGGCAGGTGCCTGCGGACATGTTGAACATCTTCGTCATCGGACTCGACGAGCCCAACCACGACGTACTTCGCTGCGTCCCGTCCGCCGAGCGATACCGGTTTCACCCGTTGCTGAGCATCGCGGAGCTGCAACACGGCGAGATTCCCATCGCCGACCTGCTCGCGGAGGCCGAGCGCAGGCTCACCGACTTCGACGGCTCGATCGACGCGATCGTCGGATTCTGGGACTTTCCCGTCAGCACCATGGTCCCCATCCTGGCCAGGCGTTTCGGCACCAGGGGTGCCGACCTCACCTCCGTACTCAAGTGTGAGCACAAGTACTGGAGCAGGCTCGAGCAGCAGAAGGTCATCGACGAGCATCCTCGCTTCGCCCTCGTCTCTCCTGCGGACGATCGTCCGCCCGCCGAACTGCGGTACCCGATGTGGTTGAAGCCGGTGAAGTCCTTCTCCTCCGAGCTCGCGTTCAAGGTCGAGGACGACGCGGAGTTCCGGACGGCCGTCGACCAGATCGCCAAGGGCATCGGGCGAGTGGGCGGGCCTTTCGAGCACGTCCTCGCGCAGGTGACGCTGCCGCCGGAGATCGCGGCGGTGGGCGGCCAGGCGATCCTGGCCGAGGAGGCGCTGCGCGGGGTGCAGGTGGCGGTGGAGGGCTACGGGTGGGACGGGAAGGTCGAGGTCTACGGGACGCTGGACTCCGTCGACTATCCCGACAGCTCGTGCTTCCTGCGGCACCAGTACCCGTCGCAGCTGCCGGACTCGGTGCAGCGACGGCTGGCGGACGTCTCCACGCGGGTGATCGAGCACATCGGCCTGACCGGCGCCACCTTCAGCATCGAGTACTTCTACGACCCCGAGACCGACGAGATCGGGCTTCTGGAGATCAACAGTCGACATTCGCAGTCGCACGCCGAGCTGTTCGCCCACGTGGACGGGGTGCCCAACCATCACTGCATGCTGGCGCTGGCCCTCGGTGAGGACCCGGCCCTGCCGCATCGACTCGGCGAACACGGCATCGCCGCGAGGTGGTACCACCGCAGATTCGCGGACGGGGTGCTTCGCCGATGCCCCACCCGGGACGAACTGGACCGCATCGAACGCGAGATCCCCGGCGTCGTGGTGTATCCGACGGCCATGGAGGGCGGTCGCCTCTCCGAACAGATCGGGCAGGACAGCTACAGCTTCACGCTGGCCGAGGTCTTCGTCGGCGCCCGGGACGAGGCGGAGCTGATCGACAAGTACGAGCGCTGTGTCGCGGCGCTGACCTTCGAGTTCGAGGACGAGGCCGTTGAGACGGCCCGGATTCAGGGGACCGACGGGGTCTGCACGACCGACGTGGTCCACGTGACGGAGCAGGTCCGAGCGGCAGGCCGGGCCGAAGAGAAGGATGAACGCTGATGCGGACGGTGACCTCACTACCGGCCACGGTCATGACCGATGACCACGTCTGGATTCCAATGTCCGACGGGACGCGGCTCTCGGGCCGAGTCTGGCGGCCGACGTCCTCGGACGGCAGGCCGGTCCCCGCGATCCTGGAATATATCCCGTATCGCCATCGCGACCTGACGGCGTTGCGCGACTCGATCAACCATCCCTACATCGCAGGCCACGGCTACGCCTGCGTCCGGGTCGACATCCGAGGCACCGGCGACTCCGACGGCGTGCTCGTGGACGAGTACCTGGAACAGGAGCAGATCGACGCCGAGGACGTGCTCGCCTGGCTGGCAGCACAGCCGTGGTGCGACGGACAGACCGGGATGATGGGCATCTCCTGGGGCGGGTTCGCGGCCCTCCAGGTCGCCGCGAGGCGGCCGCCCAGCCTCCGCGCGGTGGTCATCGCCAGCTTCACCGACGACCGCTACGGCGACGACATGCACTACATGGGCGGATGCATGCTCTCGGACAACCTCGCCGAGTCCTCGACGATGTTCGCCTACGCCACCTGTCCACCCGACCCGGCCGTGGTGGGCGACCGCTGGCGGGACATGTGGCACGAACGCATGGACAGCAGCGGCCCGTGGGTCGCGCAGTGGTTGGAGCACCAACGCCGGGACGACTACTGGCGGCATGCGTCGATCTGTGGCGACTATCAGGCCGTGGAATGTCCGGTGTTCGCGGTGTGCGGCTGGGCGGACGGCTACTCCGATGCGGTGTTCCGGCTGCTGGAGAACCTCGACGTGCCACGCAAGGGGCTCATCGGTCCCTGGTCGCACAAGTATCCGCACCTGGGCGAGCCGGGACCGGCCATCGGATTTCTTCAGGAGGTGGTGTGCTGGTGGGACCACTGGATGAAGACCGACGCCTCGCGGGATGACGAACTCGACTGCGTCTCCATGCCCGGCGAGCCGATGCTGCGGACCTGGATGCAGGACAGCGTGCCGCCGTCGACGTCCTATGAGGAGCGCCCCGGCCGGTGGGTCGGCGAACCGTCGTGGCCCTCGCCGCACATCCGGCAGGAGCGGTACCTGCTGGCGCCCCATCGCATCCTCCCGGTGGACGAGGAGGCCGAGGAGCACGAGCTGACGGTGCAGTCACCGTTGTCGGTCGGCCAGTTCGCAGGCAAGTGGTGCTCCTACAACGCGCCGCCCGACCTGCCCTACGACCAGCGGGAGGAGGACGGCGGTTCGCTGGTGTTCGACAGCGAGATCCTCGAGGAGTCGTGCGAGATACTCGGCGCCCCGGTCGCGGAGCTGGACGTCACGGCGACGCAGCCGGTGGCCATGATCGCGGCCCGACTCTCGGACGTGGCTCCGGACGGCAGCGCCACGCGCGTCACCTACGGGCTGCTCAACCTGACGCACCGCGACGGCCACGACGAGCCGACGCCGATGGAGCCGGGCAGACGCTACCGGGTGTCCGTGTCGCTCAACGGTGTCGCGCAGTCGTTCCCGCCGGGACACCGCATCCGCCTCTCGCTGTCCACCTCGTACTGGCCGCTGGCCTGGCCGCCGCCTCGGCCCGCGCTGCTTCGCCTGCACACCGGGTCAAGCGGGCTGCTGCTGCCGGTGCGGCCGATCACCGAGCCGGACGGCGTCTCGCTGCGGCCCTTCGACCCGCCGGAGGGCGCCCCGCCGATCGCCACCACGAGTCTGCGACCGCCGGATCAGCGATGGACCGTCTCGCGAGACCTCGTCACCTATCGCTCCGCGCTGGAGGTGCTGAAGGACATCGGGCTGGTTCATTTCGAGGGAGTCGATCTCGACGTGGGCCGTCGTGCCTTCGAGCGCTACGGCTGGATCGCCGACGACTTCTCCTCGGTGCGCGGCGAGACGGAATGGGTCATGGAGTTCAGTCGGGGCGACTGGCGGGTGAAGATCGTCACGCGCACGATCCTCACCTGCACGCCGGACGACTTCCTGCTGCACGCCAGGCTCGACGGCTATGAGGGCGACGAGCGGGTCTTCTCGCGGAACTGGCAGCACGTGGTGCCTCGCGACCTCGTCTGAGTCTCCCCAGGCGGCGGGCCCGCCGCCTGGGGACAGCCGGGCAGCAGGCAGCTCGGAAGATCGCACGCCGGGATCAGCTGCGTCGTCGTCGACTCCGCCGGTCGAGGTGCGGGCACGGCCTGGCGGGCGCGACCGGCGTTCGTGCTCGGCAGGAGGAAGCCGTCGCGGTCGGCGGGGCCGCCGACGGGGCCGAGAACGGGGCCGCCGCCGAGGCCCTCGTGCGGGACGCCTGTGTCGGACCGGGGCTCGGTCGCGTAGCCGCTTGGCGTCGACTCGCGGACCCGGACCTCCGGTGCCCGGTCGAGTTCGGCGCGCGTGCGCAGGTACAGGACGGCCGTGCCGGTCGCCGCCCCCACCGGGGCCAGGGTCAGCGGCAGGAATCGAAGGACGTACGGATCGATCGCCGCGCCGGTGGCCGAGCGCACCGCGAGGTCGACGACCTCGGCCAGCAGCAGGCCGACGAGGAAGCCGAGAAACAGACCGATCAGGACGGTCAGGGCCGTTCTCACGAGCGTGCCTCCCCTTCTGACGACGACCACGGCGCCGCGTCGTCGTGTGCCGAATGGCGACGGACCTCAGTCAGCCGGTGGCGACCGCCGGCCCGAACGCGGCGAACACCTCGCGGTAGGCCGCATCCCGTCCGACCAACTCCTCATGCGGGCCGTGCGCGACGAGCAGGCCCTCGTCGAGGACCGCCACGGCGTCGAACATGTCGAGACACTCGGCGCGATGGGTCACCACGATCGTCAGCCGGCCTGTTCTGGCCGCGAGGACGGCCGCCAGCACGGTGTCGGCCGCCGCACCGTCGAGTCCCTCCGTCGGCTCGTCGAGCAGCAGCAGCGGCGGGTCCGCCAGGAGCGCGCGCGCCAGCAGCAGCCGCTGCCGTTGTCCGCCGGACAGCCCGTGGCCGCCCTCGCCCACCACGGTGTCCCAGCCCTGCGGCAGTGCCTCGATCACCGGAAGCAGCCCGGTCCGCGCCGCGGCCGTCCGCAACGCCTCTTCGTCGGCGTCGGGGCGCGCGAGCAGCAGGTTCGCTCGCACCGTCGTGTGGAAGACATGTGCGTCCTGGGTCATCGAACGCGACTCCGGGGTAGTGACGACGCCAGCGGCCGGTTCGACCTGGCCCGCGAGGACGTCGAGCAGGGTGCTCTTGCCCGCGCCGCTGGCCCCGACCACGGCCGTGGAACGGCCCGGCTCGACGTGCAGACTCACCCCGGCCAGCGCGGGCCGCGCGGCGTCGGGGTACCTCGCCCATAGATCGGTGACCGTGACGCCCGCCGTGGGCGGCGCGGCGCCGCGCGGCGGCGACGCGGCGGGGGTCCGCAACAACGCGGCGACCCGCCGTGTCGACGGCAGCAGCTCCACGAACCGATGTGCCGCCTCGACCAGCGGCCCGACCGTCTCGAAGGCGGCCAGTGCGGTGAGGGCGAGCACCGCCACCAGCACCTCGTCGGCCCCCGATCGCAGTGCCGCCAACGCCACCAGCACCGCCGAGCCGCCCTGGACGATCAGGCAGGCGGCGGTGGCCGTCGTCGTCACCGCTGCGGCCCGCCGCTCCAGGGCGGACACCCGGGCCAGCCGCCGGTCGGCCTCGGCACCCGCCCTGGCGGTTGCGCCGAAGGCCGCGAGCTCCCGCGCGCCGTCGACGAGGTCCAGGGCATGTTCGGCCAGCGCCGCGCGGGCCCTCGCCACTTTGGCACCGGCCCGGCGCAGGGCCAGCGCGGCGCAGACCGGGATCACCATGCCTGCCAGCAGCAGCCCCGCCACCAGCGGAACCGCGGCCTCGGGCAGCAAGACGAGGAACACCACGACCGAGCCGCCGCCGACCGCCGCCGCGGAGACCGCCGGGAGCAGCACCCGCAGGAGCAGGTCTTGCACGCCGTCCACATCGGCGACCATGCTGGTCAGCGCGTCGCCGTCCCGGCGAACGGCGCCGCGCACCACCGCCTGGTAGACGCGCGAGCGCAGGCGGGCCACGGCCCGCAGCGCCACGTCGTGACCGGCGAGCCGCTCCACATAACGGAACCCGCCCCGGAAGATCGCGAACGCGCGGACCGCCACGACGGCCGAGCCCAGTGCGGCGAGCGGCGGCTGCTCGGCGGCTCTGGTGATGAGCCAGGCCGCCGTCGCGGTCAGGGCCACCGCGCAGACCTCGGCGGCGATTCCGGCGAGGGCGGCGAACAGCAGCCGCCAGGTGCGCGCGGTGCGCAGGATCTCGATCACGGGCCCGCCTCCGCTCCGCCGATTCGTGCAGGTGAACGATCGTCCCGGCCGGTCGCATCCGGATCAGAGCTGTCTGGGGCGGGTTCTCGGCCGGTCGTCTCGACTCGCCTGGTCTCGGCGCCTGCTCCGGCGGCCTGCGCCGTCTCGCCTGGTCGTGGCGTGGCGGCCTCCGCGCGGGGAGTTGCCGCTCCGTCGGCCGCCCGGCCGTTCGTCAGGGTGACGACCCGGTCGGCGATGCCCGCCAGGGCCGGTCGATGCGCGACGAGCAGTGCCGTGCGGTCGGCGAGCAGCCGGGCCGCCGCCGTGACCACCGCCGCCTCGCTGCGCAGGTCGAGTCGGGCCGTCGGCTCGTCGAGCAGCACGACCGGCGCGGCACGCAGGAACGCCCGTGCCAGGGCGATCCGCTGACGTTGACCCGCCGAGACGCCCGCACCCCGCTCGCCGAGCACAGTGTCGTATCCGTCGGGCAGGGCCTCGATGAAGCCTGCGGCCTCCGCGGTGGCGGCGGCCGCCCGGACCTGGTCAGCACCGGCCTCGGGGCTGCCGAGTCGGATGTTGTCGGCGACGGAGGTGGCGAACAGATGCGGCTGCTGCGGCGTCCAGGCGATCCGACCGCGCCACCGGGCGATGTCCTGGTCGGCGAGGTCGACCCCGTCGATCAGGACCCGCCCTTCGTCCGGGGTCACGAAGCCGAGCAGTAGGTGGAGCAGCGTGGACTTGCCCGCGCCGCTGGGCCCGACCACCGCCAGCCGTTCGCCCGGCGCGATCGTCAGCGACACCCGGTCCAGGGCGGGCCGATCCCGGCCGGGAAACCGGACGGTGACCTCCTCCAACCGGATCTCCGGCGGATCGTCGCGGTCCGACTCCCGGCGCTCGTCGGGGCGGCGGCGATCCGACGCGGTGATCCGCAGGCGATCGGCCGGTTGCGGCGGGTCGGCAGGCGGCGGATCGATGTCGTCGAAGCGGACCGGGTCGCCGACGCCGACCCGACCGGCGGCACCGGCCGCCGCGCCGTCCTCGCGCGGTGAGAGCCGCCCACTGCCTGCCGAGCCTGCCGAGACCGAGACCGCCGTGGCAGGCTCGTCCGCCCCGGCAGACTGGTCCGCGAGGACGGCCCGCACCTCATCGGCCACCGTCATCCCCTCCGCCGCCGCGTGGAACCGGGTGCCGAGCGCCCGCACCGGCAGCAGGGCCTCCGGGGTGAGCAGCAGGACCACCAGCGCAGGAGCCAGATCGACGTCGCCCGCGATGAGGCGCAGCCCGATCGGCACGGCCACCAGCGCCACCGTGATCGAACAGACCAGCTCCAGGACCAGGGAGGACAGGAACGCCACCCGCAGCGCGCCCATCGTCGCGCGGCGATGTCCCTCGGCGATGTCGCGGATCACCAGCGCCTGGTGGTCGGTGCGTCCGAAGACCCGCAGGGTGGACAGTCCGACGAGGACGTCGCGGAAGTGGCCGCCGAGCCGCTGAAGCTCCTGCCAGCGATGGTCGGTCAGCTCACGGGTGCGCAGACCGATCAACGCGCCGAACACCGGGATCAACGGCAGTGCCGCCACCACGATCACCGCCGAGATCCAGTCGGCCATGCCGATCCGGATCAGCACCAGCGGCGGCACGACGACCGCCGTCACGACCTGCGGGAGATAGCCGCTCAGATACGGGTCCAGGGCGGCGAGGCCCTGAGTGAGCAGGGTGCTGAACTCGCCGCCTCGACGCCGGGAGTCCGCGCGGCGTACCAGCCTGCCGCCCAGATCCTGGCGGACCGCGATGCTCGCCCGTCGGGCGGCCGCGCCGAAGGCGCGCGTCACCACCGCTCGCAGCGCGACGACCCCGGCCAGCCAGGGCAGCATTCCCGAGTCCAGCCCGGCGATCGTCCTGGCCAGCAGTTCGGCCTGCGCGATGATCAGCAGGGCCTGGGCGAGGGCGTACAGCGCCCACCTGCCGCGCTCGCGACGCGGCATCAGGTCGTCCTGTCGTGTCCTCACAGGTAGGACGGCCTGTCCACCCGGTGACGGAACAACCACCACACCCAGCCCTGCGCGGCGACCAGCAGCGGAGTCAGCACCACCAGCACCGGCACCAGAAACGCGAGGGTGGCCGCGTCGGCGGCGGACTCCGCCAGCGGAAGCCGCGCTCCGACGGCCAGCACCGGCACCGCCATCGCCGCCGAGGTCAGGATGAAGGTTCGCACCTCGCCGGACTCGCCGGACAGTCTGCGGGCTCGTTCCCGCTGAGTGCCCGCCAGCCGGAGGGCGGCGAAGGCGAGTCCGTGTACGGCGAACAACGCGGCGATGCCGACGGCGGCCAGCCCCGCGCCGGGGCCGGTCACGGGCCGGTCGATGATCCCGGCCAACAGGCCCGCGAACATCCAGCCCCAGCTCAGTGCGACCGCCCAGCTGCCGAGGACGATCGCCCCGTCACACAGCCCCCACCAGATGCGCCCGGTCTCCCTGCCCCGCAGCCACAGGCCCATGTCGCGGATCACCCAGCCCGCGAGCAGCATGATCACGACGGGGAAGAGACTGCTCAGCAGGGCGCCTTCCAACACGGGGAAGCCGCCGATCAGGATGCCCGCCGTGGCCACCAGCCAGACCTCGTTGCCGAGGAAGAACGGTGCGATGGCGGCGATCCCCACCCGGCGTTCGGCGGCGTCGCGCCCCAGGAAGGGCAGCAGCATGCCCACGCCGATGTCGGCGCCGCCGAGGATGAAGTAGCCGACGGCGAAGAAGCCGAGGGCCGCGATGGCGATGATCTCCATGGTCAGCTCCGCTTCTAGAAGGTCGCCGTCGGGGCGGGCTCTGGACGGTGCTCGGCCTCGGGCCTGCCGAGTGCGACCTCGTCCGGTCCTCGGGCCGCCTGCCGCGCCAACAGCCAGTAGTTGACGAGGATCAGCACGCCGAACAGCACCGAGAAGGTGATCAGCGACCCGAGCATCGCCCCAGAGGACACCGGGGAGACGGCGTCCTCGACGCGCAGCAGACCGTTGACCACCCAGGGCTGCCTGCCCATCTCCCGGAACACCCAGCCCGCGATCATCGCGATGAAGGGCATCGGGATCGCCGCGATCAGCAGCAGATGCCACAGCCGGAAGCGCAGCACGACGGGGCGGAACCACATGAGCAGGAAGCTCGCCGCCGACAGCATCAGCATGAGTCCGAACATCGCGAGCATCGTGGTGGCACCCGCCTGCACCCATCCCACGGGCGGCAGATAATCGCCGGGGCCGTACTGCGCGACCATCTCGGCCTGCAAGCGGTCCAGTTCGGCCTGATCCCCGGCGTAGGCGGCCATCTTCATCGGCTGCGACTCGCCGGTGGGGGCGAACTGGATGCCGCCGATCGTCGCCGTGAACATCAGCGCAGGCAGACCGACGGCCACTCCGATTCGCAGCGACCGACGGAAGAACTCCTGCTCGGGGGTGCGGCGGAACAGGTGGAACGCGCTGATCCCGGCCATGAAGAAGGCCGCGGTCACCAGCGCGCCGCCGAGGATGTGCCAGAAGGGCAGGATCGTGCTGTGGTTGGTCAGCAGCGCCCCGAGATCGGTCAGGACCAGGCTGTCGCCCTCGACGCGATAGCCGACCGGGTTCTGCAGGAAACCGTTGGAGACCAGGATCCAATAGGCCGAGGCGTAGGCGGTCAGGGTGACGACCCAGATCAACGCCAGATGCGCCCAGCGGTTGAGCCGATGCCAGCCGAAGATCCACAGGCCGAGGAAGGTGGACTCGATGAAGAACGCCACCAGCGTCTCCATGGCCAGGCTCGCGCCGAAGACGTTGCCCGCGAAGTGGGTGAGGCCGCTCCAACTCAGGCCGAACTGGAACTCCATCACCAGCCCGGTGACGATGCCGACCGCGTAGTTGATGACGTAGAGCTGCCCCCAGAACCGCGTCATCCTGGCGTGCACCTCGCTGCGCGAGAACGTCGCCCTGGTCTGGAGACACGCGACGATCGTCGCGAGACCGAGGGTCAGCGCGACGAACAGGAAGTGCGCACCCGCCGTGATCGCGAATTGCAGGCGCGCGAGTTCGAGGGTCTCGGCATTCACCCGATGAGGATCGTCGTGGCGTTCGGTCGCTGTCGTCACCCGCAGGCGGGTGATCGAGGTACCTCCGTGGATGTACGACCCCGACGACCCTGACACCGAGGGATGGCCGTCCCGGAGGCTCGAGTCAGGGTCGGGGCTCGCCTCGAGTCGGCTTCGACCGCCGCCGGAGTCGGCCGGGAGGGCGGGTCCTTGCGCGGCGCGGGCGGCCGGACGCGGGCGGCGCGGTGCGCCCTCGGTCTGCCGCCTGGCCCGCCGGACGGGGAGATCAGGCCAGCCAGCGCGGGGTGATCATCCCGGACTCGTAGGCCATCACGACGAGCTGGGCGCGGTCCCGCGAGCGCAGCTTGGTCATGATCCGGCTGACGTGCGTCTTGGCGGTGGCCGGGCTCAGCACCAGCCTGGCCGCGATCTCGTCGTTGGAGAGCCCCTCCGCGACCAGGGCGAGCACCTCCCGCTCGCGGTCGGTCAGTCCGTTCAGCACCGGACTCGGCTCGGGGGCCCGCCTGCGTCCTGCGATCTCGGCGATGAGCCTCCTGGTGACCGCCGGGGCCAGGAGCGCGTCGCCGCGCGCGACCACCCGCACCGCGTGAATCAGCTCCATCGGCTCGGTGTCCTTGACGAGGAAGCCCGCCGCGCCCGACCGCAGCGCGTCGTAGACGTAGTCGTCGAGGTCGAAGGTGGTGAGGATGACCACTCGGACCTCGGCGAGTCGCGGATCGGCCGCCAGCCGTCTGGTCGCCTCCAGCCCGTCCAGCTCGGGCATCCGGACGTCCATGAGCACCACGTCGGGCCGGTGCTCGGCGGCCAGCCGCAGCGCACCGTGGCCGTCGGCGGCTTCGGCCACCACCTCGATGTCGGGTTCGCCGTCGAGGATGGAGCGGAAGCCCGCCCGGACCAGATTCTGGTCGTCGACCAGCAGGACGCGGATCACCGGCCTGCACCCGTCGGAAGCCGGACGGTCACCCGGAGGCCGCCCTCGCGCCTGCTGCCCACGGCGAGTTCTCCGCCGAGCGCCCGCGCTCGCTCGTCCATGCCCCGCAGGCCGTTCCCCGGCACCGGGACACCGCCTCGTCCATCGTCGTCGACCGTCACGCGCACATCTTCGCGCTCGTACCCGATCGTCACGTGAGCCGTCCCCGCATTCGCGTGCCGGGCCACGTTGGTCAGTGCCTCCTGGATGATCCGGTAGGCGGCGCGATCGACCTCGGCGGGCAGTTCGCGCGCGGCACCGGTCACCTCGACGGTCACCGCCAGCCCTGTCGACCGAGCCTGGGCGGCGAGTTCGTCGACGCGGTCCAGGCTGGGCGAAAGGATCGCGGGGGCGGCCTCGTCGACCTGCCGCAGCATCCCGAGGGTCGCGCGCAGCTCCCGTAACGCCGAGCCGCTGGCCTTCTTGACGGCGTCGAGGGCGGCTCTGGCCTGGGCCGGGTCCTCGTCGAAGCGATGCAGCGCCGCGCTGGCCTGGACGTTGATCAGCGAGATGTTGTGCCCGAGAGCGTCATGCAGCTCCCTGGCGATCCGTAACCGTTCCTCGCTGGCCTGCCTTCTGGACTCCTCGACTCGACCGCGTTCGGCGACGGCGGCCCGCTGCTCGACCTCGTGGAGGTAGGCGAGTCGATTGCGCTGCACGGCGCCGATCGAGATCACGGCCACCAGCCAGCCTGCGAGCAGGAACATCGTGGCGTCGTCGACGTTGCGGTACTCGGCCCCCGCCTCGCCGTAGCCGACCGCGAGCATGGTGCCGACGGCCATGAGCACCGCCACCGTCAGGTGGCCGCGCGCGGCCACGGTGTAGAGGCCCACGGCGAAGGTCACCATCAACGGCCCGTCCACGGCGAACACCGGGTAATACACGCAGCAGGAGGCGAGGGCGAGCAGCGCGACCGTGACGGGGAAACGGCTGCGCACCAGCAGGGCCGCACAGGCCAGCAGGATCAGCAGCCACCCCCAGACATTGAGGGCGTCGGGGTGACCGGGGTCGTGATCGTCGAACAGGGTCCCGGTGACGACGATGATCGTGACCGCGAGGGCGATCAGCCCGTCGTCGTGCCGACCGCTCCGTTGTCCGCGGCGTCTCCCGCCGACGACTGCCATGCGCCGGAGTCTAGAACCCGCGCTCCGATGCTCGGCGATCTTCGGCGTCGGCCGTACGGCGGGAGCCGCGCCGGAGCGGCCCGTCGGGATCGATGTGCGCTAAACTTCCCTATCTATACCTATTCTGCGTCATTGAGGGACTGATGAGTGAGGATATGCTCTCGGTGGAACAGGTGGCGGATCGGCTCGGTCTGCACGTCCGCACCGTGCGCGGCTACATCCGCTCCGGCAGGCTGCCCGCGGTGCGGATCGGCAAGCAGTACCGGATCGCGCCCGCCGACCTGCAGGCTCTGCTGGGGCGTCCCGAGCCCCGGCCCGCCCGAGTCGCCGCCCCGGAGGTCTCCAGCATCGTGCAGATCGACGGGGTCTCGCCCGCCTCGGCCGATCGGCTGGGCACGCTCGTCCTGGCCTCGGTGAACACCGCCCGCGACCCGGCGCGCCCGCTGCGCCTCCAGACCGTCTACGACCAGGAGCGACACCGTATGAAGATCGTGATATTAGGTTGCCTCGCCGAGAGCGCCGAGGTGCTGCGCCTGCTCGACAGCGTCCTCGACGGCGACAACGGGCTGCTGACCTCGGAGGTGGACGGTGACTGACGTGCTGGAGCAGCGCGCAGGCGTCTCGGTCCTGGTGTGCGATCCGGCGGGGCCGACGGTGACCACGATTCAGGACGCCCTGGACCTGGTCGGCGCCGCCTTCCTCGGCGCCAAGGCGGTGGCCGTCCCCGCCGGGCGGCTGGACGAGAGCTTCTACCGCCTGCGCACCGGGTTCGCGGGCGAGGTCATGCAGAAGTTCGTCAACTACAACGTGCGGCTGGCCGTCATCGGCGACATCGCCGCGCACCTGGCGTCGAGTTCGGCGCTGCGAGCCCTGGTCGAGGAGTCGAATCGGGGTCGTCACGTGTGGTTCCTCCCCGATCTCGACGCGCTCGACGCCCGGCTGGCCGCCCTCGCCTGAGCCCGTCGCCGCCGGGTGCGGGCTGCCTGTGCGATCCGCCGCCGTCGAGCAGGAGCCGGGACGGCTCCTGACCTCGGCGGACCGGCCTCGCGCCTGACGCCGGGAGTCCGAGCGCCCGGCGGCTCTGCGGCCCGTCCTCGGTGCCTCGGCCGATCCTCGACCGAGTGGGCGACACCCGACGGGGTTCCGCTTCGACCCCCGACCGCGCACGGGACGGTCCTTCGCGACGGGCGGCCCGCTGCGTGCCATGTCAGGCTGCCTGCAAGACCGCGTCGACCACGCCAGGCGTGGGGCCAGCAGAAAGGGGGAGGCCGGTGTCCGGTCGTCGGGAGCATCCGCCCGCCATCGACCGTGCCGACGCCGACCTGGCCCTGATGGGCCGCTGGATCGTCGACGGACCGGAGAAGCAGACCCGCGCGGCGGAAGCGCTGCTCGCCGAGCGGTCCGGCTGGGGGTGGCTGGACGGCCTGATCTCCATCAGCTGCTACGCGAGCCTGGACGGCCGAGGGATGCTCACGTACTCCCAATGGGTGGACGAGAAGTCACTGCGTCATTTCATCGCCGTGGAGCGACCGTCGATGCTGCGCTTCGTCGATCGGGTGGTCCAGGGGATCGAACGGCCGGGGGCGGTTCCGTACCGGGTGTACCGGTCCGCTGTGCTGCGCGACCCGAGGCCGCACTTCGAACGGATCAGCATCACCGTCTACGAGACGGCAGGACCTGATCAACAGCACGAGTTCTGCGACATCGTGATCGGTGTGTTCGAGGAGAGCAGGCCTGCGGGCCTGCTCGCCGTGTACATGCACGCCAGCCTCGACGGGCACCGGGTGTTCCAGTACATGGAGTGGGCCGAGCACGGTGCCTATGACGAGTTCGTCGGCATGACCGCGAACCGGGAACAGCTGCGGATGCTGGCCCGGTTTCCCGGCGCCTGGCTGATCGAGGTGGGCCAGTACCGATTCCTGGGCGGCGTCGAGACGGTGGGGTGAGACCGACACACCGCCGGTTCGGTGCTCCAGTCGACGGACCGATGTCGTGTGAGGAGGACGTCCCCTCGGTTCCACGTTGGAGTGATCGGAATCGAGAACCGTCCGAGAGGAACGGCTCATGAACACGATCGATCCCCAGCCTGGTGTCGCGGATGCCGACGGGCCGGGACTGGCGCGATCGATGGCAGGCACGGGGGTTCGTGCCCGCTGCAGGCGGCGGCGATCCTGTGGCCGACACCGATGTCCGGCCCGGTCGAACGGTTGCCCGGGCTGTGTGTCCTCATGCTCGTAGCCCGGTGATGATCGCCGTCAGGACAACCCCGCCGCGACAGGTCAGCGCGAGTTCGTCGTAGCGGGTCGTGAGGCCGCGCCACTGTGGGGCGCTGCAGAATCCGCGTTCGACGAGGTGAGGGCCACGGTGGTCGATGCGGTCGACCGCCGGTGGCCGCCCCGCCGCAGCCCTGTAGGTAGCGTGATCAACAGTCGCGAACTACAGATGAGGAGCCGGATGTGACTGCAGTGTTCCTGCACGGGGTCCCGGAGACGGGCGTGATCTGGAACGGCGTGCGTGCGCGGTTAGCGGACGCCGGGGTGCCGAGCGTGGCCCTCGACCTGCCCGGTTTCGGTGCGCCGAGGCCCGCCGGTTTCGGCGCCACGAAGGACGAGTACGCGCAGTGGCTGGCCACGGAGCTGCGGGGGATCGACGGCCCGGTCGACGTCGTCGGGCACGACTGGGGAGCAGGCATCGTGCTGCGGGTGGTCACCGCGTTTGACGTCCCGGTGCGCAGCTGGGCGGTGGACTGTGCCTCGGTGACGCACCGCGACGTCGTCTGGCACGACATGGCGCAGATCTGGCGCACTCCCGGTCGCGGCGAGGACTGGATGGCGGCGTTCGTGGCCGCGTCCGCCGACGCAGGCGGTCGCCCCGGTGAACCCGGCTGGATGAAGACCGCGCTGCTGGCGTCCTGCCCGACACCGACGGACGCGGCACAGATCGAGAAGGACATCGACGACACGATGGGCGAGAGCATCCTCGCGCTCTACCGGTCGGCGACGCCCAACATCTTCGCCGACTGGGGTGCCGAGATGTCCCGGCCCACGTCGGCGCCCGGCCTCGTGCTGCGGGCGACCGCCGACGACTCCGACGACCCGGCCCGATCCAGGGAGATGGCCCTCGGGCTCGGCGCTCGTACGGCGGAGCTGGCGGGGCTCAACCACTGGTGGATGATGGAAGGGCCGGACGCGACGGTCACGGCTCTGCAGTCGTTCTGGGCGTCGTTGCCGTAGGCGCCGGGTCCGGTCAGAGGGGCCCTGCCTGCACTCGGGTGTCGCTCGGCTACCGGTAGAAGAACTGCGTCCGGCCAGGCGGATTCCGCTGGGATGTGTGGATTCGGCAGGCTGATTCGTGTCGACCGGTGCGGTCCTGCGCCGGCTGGAACGGCTGCTGCCTTCGTCGGATGGCCTACCGGGTCGGCCGTTCGCTGATCACCGCCGGGTGGCCGAGGGGATCATCTACCGGTTCTGGTGCGGGCTGGCCTGTCGCGATGTGCCGGTCGAGTTCGGGGGCGTGGCAGACGTGGTGGAAACGGCACCGCCGTTACGGTGGTGACGGCACGTGGGATTCGTTCCAGCAGGCCGCCGCACAGCAGCCGGTCGCGGACGGCGGCAGCACGCCGGACGCCGGACCCCGCCGATCAGCCGCCCGGACCGAGGGAGACCCGGGCAAGCGCCCCGGACTCCAACGCCGCCCAGAGCGCGCCGTCCGGGCCGAGGGCGATGCCGTGCGGCTCGGAGGCCGGAGTCGGCAGCGGGAACCGCTCGGTCCGGCCGCCATACTCGATGCGCCCGATCCCGTTGCCACCCCACTCGGTGAACCAGCAGGCGTCGTCCGGGCCCGCGACGACGGCATGGGGACGGGCGTTCGAGTCGGGCAGCGGGAACTCGGTGATCTCGCCGTCGACGCTGATCCGGCCGACGGCGCTCACCCCGATCTCGACGAACCACAGGGCACCGTCGCCGCCGAGGGTGATGCCGACCGGCGCGGCGGCGGGCGTCGGCAGCGGTCGAAGCGTGACGGCGCCGCGCAGGTCGATGCGGCCGATCGCGTTCGCCTGGTTCAGCGTGAACCACAGCGCGTCGTCGGGACCGGCCGTGATCGCCGAGGGCATGGCGTCCGGGACGGGCAGCGGGAACTCGGTGACCTCGCCGTCGACGGTGCAGCGACCGATGCGGTTCGCCGCCAGTTCCGTGAACCACAGCGCCCCGTCGGCCCCGGCGGCCACGCCGTACGGACCCGCCTCCGGCGTCGGCAGGTCGAACTCGGCGACCTCGCCTGTGGTGGTGATCCGGCCGAGCCGGTGGCCTCGATACTCGCTGAACCACAGGGCGCCGTCCGGGCCGGGGACGATGACGGTGGGGCCGCCCGTCGCCGAGGACAGCGGATGTACCCGGACCTCGCCGTCGGTCGCCACCCTCGCGATGGCGCCCGCGTGGACGAGGGTGGTCCACAACGCGCCGTCCGGCCCGGCGGCGACGCCGTACGGGCCCGCCGCCGACGTCGAGACCGGGAACTCCTCGATGACGACCCGCGTCGTCCCGTCGTCGGCCCGCATCCTGGCTCCCCTCGTCGTCGGCGATCGACTCCGCCGGAAAGGTAGCCGCGCGACCGCCCGCCCGCATCCGGATATCGCAGCCGACCCGACCACCCGCCGGACTCCCGTCGACCCGTGGTCTACTGCGGACCCGCCGCCTCGCCGCGCCCGAGGAGACCTTGCCCGTTGCGACGGGTTCGTTCACCGGGTCGTCGGCAAGACCCGGCCATGCGGTGACCGTCACGTGAGCCCCTTCGCCAGTCGTCGCGCCATCGCGCCGACCACGTCGGTGCCGGTCGCTGATTCCAACCAGTCGAACTGCGGTCCGGAATCGGCTTCCAGGAACACCCGTTCGCCGTCCGGGCGGACGATGAAGTCGGCTCCGGTATCGGTGCGCCCCATCCGGCGCGTGAGCCGTGAAAGTCCTTCGCGGACGCTGGTCGGCAGCCCGACGAACGAGTACCTCGCGCCGTTGGGGTCGGCACGACAGTCTTCCCGGCAGTCTTCCCGGCAGCCGTCCCGGCATCGATTCGGATCGGCAACCACTCCTCGCCGATCGGTGCCGGCCATTGACCTGAACCTTGGTTCGGCTTGCAGGATGATCGTGTTCCCCCCCCGACGTGATGAGCGGAGCTTTTGACATGACCACAGGACGCCAGTCACGACGCGTGGCGAGCCGATCTGACGTAGGAACGATCCTGATCAGTCCGTGGATCGTCGGATCGCCACAGCGGCAGCGCGCCGCATCCGACTCGCTGATCGGCGAATGGGAGCAGCCGCCCTGGCCTGCCGGGTTCCTTGCTCTCACCTGCCTGCTGAGCCTGGACGGCACCACGGTGCTCAACTACGCGCAGTGGCGGAGCGACCCGGATCATCTGGCCTTCATGCGAACCCGGCGTCCGGCGATGGTCCGGAGCATCGATGAGGACGTTCCCGGCATAGAGCGGCCGGGCGTGGTTCGCTACCGGCTGCACCGCGCCATCGGCGCGGGTGCGACGACGGCAGGCGTCGACCACCGTGCGGCGGGCAGCATCGAGATCACCACGATGCGGACCGAGGACGTCGAGGCACAGGCGCGGCTGCTCGACGCGTGGACCGACGCGGCCGCCAGACCGGTGCCGGGACGGACGGCGCTCTACCTGCATCGCAGTGTGGACGGCACCAGAGCACTCGCCTACTCGCAGTGGGTCGACGATGCGGCGCGCGAGGCGTTCCACGCGGGACCGCTGCCCGATCCGCTGTCGCCAGAGGAGATCGAGGGAACGAGTGGGTGGGAGAAGGCGGCCTATCGGCGGTACCGCGACGTGGTGCCTGCCGAGGTGCCGGGCTGACTCTCGTCGGCGGGCACCGCCTCGGCCGCGGCGTGGGCGGGGAAACCCGGGTCACAACCCACGCTGGATGGTCGCCGACTCGGGGCGCAGTCAGGCTCAGTGTCGGCGAACGAGAATCGACCTGACGATCACCGAGACTGATCAGCGCGGGGGACGCGGCGGCCTGATTCCACGGGTGCGCGGTGACCGCCCGGCCGCCGCCCCCCAACGTGATCTACTGCGGGCCGGACTATTGCGAAGCACGGCGGCACGATGGAGGGAGCACGCCCGATGGCACCGATTCGAGTGATCGTCGACACCGATCCGGGGGTGGACGACGCCGTCGCACTGCTCTATCTGGCCGCCCAGCGCGACCGGGTGGAGATCGTCTCGGTCGGCAGCGTGCACGGCAATCTCGCCGCTCGGCCCGCTGCGGAGAACGCCCTGCGCATCCTGGAAGTCGGCGGACTCGGCGCGGTGCCGGTCGCCGTCGGCGCCGAACTGCCGCTGGATCGGTCGGCCCTGTCCGGCGGCGGGTTCGTGCACGGCGACGACGGCCTGTCCGGCGCCGCCGGACCCGCCGCCTCGGCGCGGCCGGTCGACGAGCACGCGGCCGTCCGACTGGCCCGGCTCTGCCGCGAGAACCCCGGCGAGCTGTCGATCCTCGCGCTCGGGCCGCTGACCAACCTCGCACTCGCCCTGCACCTCGAACCGGCCCTGCCGCGCCTGGTCCGCTCGGTGATCTGGATGGGCGGCGCCTTCCATCGGCCTGGCAACATCACGGCCCACTCGGAGGCCAACGCCGCCCACGACGCGCAGGCCGCCGACCAGGTGTTGAGCGCCGGCTTCCCGCTGATGATCGTGCCGGTGGACGTCACGCTCCAGGTGTGGGCGGGCGCGCCGTGGTGGGAGACCGTCGCCGCCGCGCCCGGTGTGCGCGCCCGCGCCATGACGGCGTGGGCCCGCCGCTATCGCGAGGCCTACGCGGTGTACGAGGGCAAGGGCGAACTGGGCACCGTCATGCACGACCCGCTGGCCGCCGTGCTGCTGCTGGAACCGGACCTCGCCGAATACGAGGAGCATCCGGTCGTCGTGGAGCAGGCGGGCAGCCGGACTCGGGGCGCGACCCTGATCGACCGGCGCGGCTATACCACCGAGGTCGACCCGGGCCCGAACCGCCCGGCGGTCCGGGTGGTCACCGAGGTGGACGTGCCTGCGGTGCTGACACGCATTCAGGCGGCACTTCTGGTGGAATGACGACTAGGCGCCTGCCGCCGGGCCGCTCGGGCGGACCGCCTGTCACGACGTGGGCGTCGCTGGTGGTCCGCAGCGGTTCGGCCAGACCGTCAGTCGATACTCCGCGTACGGCTCGCGCCCTGTCGTCGCAGCGAAACACGACCGCATCAGGCATGCCAGGCCGCCCGCCTGCGGGTCGTGCGGGCGCCGGTCGGATCGTCGTCTGCCGTGCCCGCGACTCCGTCCGGCATCTACGGCATCGCCTCCTTGGTGGGCAGGCGGGGGACCTCGAACGCTGCCCGGTGGCCTGCCACACGGGGACCAGTCACCCGACCGCCGTGCGCCGCGACGGCTCCCACCACGATGGACCGACCCGCCCCGTCTGCGTCCTTTCTGGACAATGGGGCTGAGCCGCCGTGCCCACCCCGAACCGAGCACGGCCGGTGCCGAGCGGAGAGCCGAGTGCGGGCCGCGCACGCCGAGCTGGTGGGATGGGTCGATGGCTGAACTGAGTGTCGAGGCGTCGAAGCGACTGAACACCGAGCGCACCACAATGCTGTGCACGGTGCGTCCGGACGGATCGCCGCATGTCGCGCCCGTCTGGTTCGTCTACCGGGACGGCACCTGGTGGGTCAGCACCGGGGAGGGCAGCCGCAAGGCGCGCAACCTGATCGCCGAGCCGCGAGTGTCGCTGGCCCTGCCGGACGGCGAGGCCCCGGTGGTGGCCGAGGGACGGGCCGTCGTGCACCGGGTGCTCCACCCGGAGATCGTCGCGGCCTTCGCGGAGAAGTACGACGGCTGGGATCTCACCGAGCCCGGTTACGGCGTGGACACGACCGTGCTCGTCGAGGTGGAGGCGACCCGCTGGCTGTTCGGCGGCGCGGCGCACTGATCGACAGGAGGCCTCGCGACCGGGACGCGCCGACGGCGGGCGGCGCACCGGTCGCGGGCCGCAGCGCGGCAGAATGCACGGCGACCGTGACGCAATGGAGGCGGGCTCTAACAGTGACGACGTCCATTCATTCCAAGATCGCCGACGAGCTGGGTGTGCGGGAGACCCAGGTGCGCTCGGCGGTCGAGCTGCTTGACGGCGGGGCGACGGTGCCCTTCATCGCCCGATACCGCAAGGAGGTGACCGGCACCCTCGACGACGTGCAGCTGCGCAACCTGGAGGAGCGACTCCGCTATCTGCGCGAGTTGGAGGAGCGCCGGACCGCGATCCTGGACTCGATCCGATCGCAGGGCAAGCTCGACGAGGCGCTCGAGGCCAGCATCATGGCGGCGGACTCCAAGGCACGGCTGGAGGACGTCTATCTCCCGTACAAGCCCAAGCGGCGCACCAAGGCGCAGATCGCTCGCGAGGCCGGGCTCGAACCGCTCGCCGAGCGCCTGCTCGACGATCCGTCGCACGATCCCCAGGCCGAGGCGGCGGGCTTCATCGACGCGGACAAGGGCGTTGCGGACGTCCAGGCCGCGCTGGAGGGTGCCCGCTCGATCCTCGTCGAGCGCTTCGCCGAGGACGCCGATCTGATCGGCGGACTGCGCGAGCACATGTGGACCCAGGGCCGACTGTCCGCCCGGGTCCGCGAGGGCAAGGAGGACGCGGGCGCGAAATTCTCCGACTACTTCGACTTCTCCGAGCCGCTCACCCGGCTGCCCTCGCACCGCATCCTGGCGATGTTCCGAGGCGAGAAGGAGGAGATGCTCGACCTGGTCGTCGATCCCTCCCCGACGGACCCGGCCGAAGAGCAGGCCGGGACCCGACCGGGACCGACCGAGTACGAGACGCGGATCGCGGCCCGGTTCGGCATCGCGGACAAGGGACGGCCTGCCGACCGCTGGCTGAACGACGCCGTGCGCTGGGCTTGGCGGACCCGCATCCTGACCCACCTCGGCATCGACCTGCGGATGCGGCTGCGCCAGGCGGCCGAGGAGGAGGCGGTGCGAGTGTTCGCCGCCAACCTGCGTGATCTGCTGCTCGCCGCCCCGGCGGGCAGCCGGGCGACGATGGGACTGGACCCCGGTTTCCGGACCGGAGTGAAGGTCGCCGTGGTCGACGGCACCGGCAAGGTCGTCGCGACCGAGACCATCTACCCGCACGTGCCCGCGAGGAAGTGGGACGAGTCGCTGGCCGTCCTGGCCCGCCTCGCCCAGCGGCACGGGGTCGACCTCATCGCGATCGGCAACGGCACGGCCTCGCGGGAGACCGACAAGCTCGCCGCCGAGCTGATCACGCGGCATCCGGAGCTGAAGCTGACCAAGGCCGTCGTGTCCGAGGCGGGCGCCTCGGTGTACTCGGCCTCGGCCTACGCCACGCAGGAGCTGCCCGGCATGGACGTGTCCCTGCGGGGCGCGGTGTCCATCGCGCGGCGCCTCCAGGACCCGCTCGCGGAGCTGGTCAAGATCGATCCGAAGTCCATCGGCGTCGGGCAGTATCAGCACGATCTGGCCGAGGCTCGGCTCTCCCGCTCGTTGGACGCGGTGGTCGAGGACTGCGTGAACGCCGTGGGCGTCGACGTCAACACCGCGTCGGCGCCGCTGTTGACCAGGGTGTCGGGCATCGGGGAGGGCCTGGCGGAGAACATCGTGGCCCATCGCGACGGCAACGGGCCGTTCCGGTCGCGCAAGGCGTTGAAGGACGTCGCCCGCCTCGGCCCGAAGGCCTTCGAGCAGTGCGCGGGCTTCCTGCGCATTCCCGGCGGGGAGGACCCCCTCGACACGACCAGCGTGCACCCGGAGGCGTACCCGCTGGTCCGCCGCATCCTGGACGCGGGAAAGACCGAGATCGGCGCCGTCCTGGGCAACGGCCGGGCGCTCGCCGCCGTCTCCCCGGAGCAGTTCGTCGACGAGAAGTTCGGTCTGCCGACGGTCACCGACGTCCTCAAGGAACTGGAGAAGCCCGGCCGCGACCCCCGGCCCGCCTTCGTCACGGCCACCTTCAAGGAGGGCGTGGACAAGATCGGCGACCTCGTGCCGGGGATGCTGCTGGAGGGCGTGGTCACCAACGTCGCGGCCTTCGGCGCGTTCGTCGACGTCGGCGTCCATCAGGACGGACTGGTCCACGTCTCGGCGATGTCGAACGACTTCGTCAGCGATCCCCGCGAGGTGGTCAAGTCCGGGGACGTGGTCCGGGTGAAGGTCCTCTCGGTGGACGTGCCGCGCCAGCGGATCTCGCTGACCCTGCGCCTTCAGGACGAGGTCGACGCGCGCGGCGGCAACGGATCGGGCGGCAACGGCCGACGCGATCGGGACGGCGGGAACCAGAACGGCGGCGACGGCAGGCGCGGCGCCGGCCGTGGCCGGTCGGGCTCCGGCGGCCACACGGCTCGGGGCGGCAACGGGAACTCCGGCGGCGGGCGTGGCGGGAACGGCCGCGACCGGGATCGCGCGGGTTCCGGCGGCGGCGCGATGGCCGACGCCCTGCGCCGCGCAGGTCTGGACAAGGGCCTCGGCGGACGCTGATCCGGCGGAGGTGACCGAGAAGGCGGGCCGTCCGATCCCGGTGGGGATGGGGCGGCCCGCTCGTCGTTCCGGGTCCTGATTTCACTCGAACGAGTAGAGATCAGCCCACATGGTGGACATGGTGGACCGGCTGTTGGGAGCAACCTAGCCTCGCCGACAGGATGGCGACGACGTCACGACCGGTGGCGTTCGGCCGCCACCGTCGATCCCGGCCGCGCGCCGAGGCGGTGCGGACACCGGTCGATCCGGCGTCCGACCCGGCCTGACGTCGTGGCGGCCGCGTCCCCAGGAGGAGTCCACCGATGACCGTCGAGGCACCCGACACGACCCCCGTCCCCGAGCCGTCGGCACCGGACACCGCAGGCTGGTCCTTCGAGACCAAACAGGTGCACGCGGGCGCGGCGCCGGACCCGGCCACCGGGGCGCGGGCGACGCCGATCTACCAGACCACGTCGTTCGTCTTCCGCGACACCCAGCACGGCGCCGACCTGTTCAGCCTCGCCGAGCCCGGCAACATCTACTCGCGCATCATGAACCCGACCCAGGACGTCCTCGAACAGCGCATCGCCGCGTTGGAGGGCGGCGTCGCGGCGGTGGCCTTCGCCTCCGGCTCCGCGGCGACCACGGGCGCGATCCTGAATCTGGTGAGCGCGGGCGATCACCTCGTCTCCAGCCCGTCGCTCTACGGCGGCACCTACAACCTCTTCCACTACACGCTGCCCAAGCTCGGCATCGAGGTCACCTTCGTCGACGACCAGGACGACCTGGCCGCGTGGCGGGCCGCCGCCCGGCCGAACACGAAGCTCTTCTTCGCCGAGTCGCTGGCCAATCCCGGCAGCAACGTGCTCGACATCCGCGCGGTCGCCGACCTCGCCCATGAGGTGGGGGTGCCGCTGGTGGTCGACAACACCGTGCCCACCCCCTACCTGCTGCGGCCCATCGAGCACGGCGCCGACATCGTGGTGCACTCGGCGACCAAGTACCTCGGCGGGCACGGGACGACCATCGCGGGCGTGGTCGTCGACGGCGGCACCTTCGACTTCGGCGCGGGCGAGCGGTTCCCCGGCTTCGTCGAGCCCGACCCGAGCTACCACGGCCTGAAGTACTGGGAGGCCCTCGGACCCGGTGCCTTCGCCGCCAAGCTGCGCGTGCAGGTGCTCCGCGACACCGGGGCGGCCATCGCCCCGCTGAACGCCTTCCTCATCCTCCAGGGGATCGAGACGCTGTCACTGCGCCTGGAGCGGCACGTCGCGAACGCCCAGGCGCTGGCCGAATGGCTGGAGTCGCGGGACGAGGTCGCGACGGTCTACTACGCAGGCCTGTCGAGCAGCCCGTTCCACGACGCGGCGCAGACGTACCTGCCGCGCGGCGCGGGCGCGGTCGTCTCCTTCGAGCTGCGGGGCGGCGTCGAGGCCGGTCGCGCGTTCGTCGACGGCACCGAGCTGTTCAGCCAGCTCGTCAACATCGGCGACGTCCGCAGCCTCATCGTCCACCCGGCCAGCACGACGCACAGCCAGCTGTCCGAGGTCGAACAGCGCTCCTCCGGCGTGACGCCCGGCCTGGTCCGGCTGGCCGTCGGGCTGGAGGGCGTCGACGACCTGCGAACGGACCTGGAGGCAGGCTTCCGGGCGGCCGAGGCGCACCTGTGACCCGTGCCCCAGCTGGATCGCCCACCCCGGTCGGCCGGTTCTGGCGAGACGGCGACGATCCCGGCGGCCGGCGGTGGGCGGCGCTCGACACGGCACTGCGGTTGGAGTCCGGGGTGCTGCTGCCCGGCGTGCGGCTCGCCTACGAGACCTGGGGCACGCTGAATGCCGACCGCTCCAACGCCGTGCTCGTCCTGCACGGCCTCACCGGGGACAGCCACGTCGTCGGCCCGGCTGGCACGGGTCACCCCACGCCGGGCTGGTGGGAGGGCCTCGTCGGTCCCGGGAGGCCGCTCGACACCGATCGACGATTCATCGTCGCCCCCAACGCCCTCGGCGGCTGTCAGGGCAGCACGGGACCGTCCTCTCCCGGCCCGGACGGCAAACCGTGGGGGGCCCGCTTCCCCCGGATCACCGTGCGCGACCAGGTCGCCGCCGAGTCGCGCCTCGCCGACGCGCTCGGCATCGACGTCTGGGCAGCTGTCCTCGGCGGTTCGATGGGCGGGATGCGGGCCCTCGAATGGGCCGTCGGCCTGCCGGATCGCGTCGACGCGCTGCTGGCGCTGTCCTGCCCGGCGGCATCCTCCGCGCAGCAGATCGCCTGGGCGTCGACCCAACTGCACGCCATCCGCGCCGATCCGCACTGGCACGGCGGCGACTATCACCGCCACAGCACCAGCCCGGACGCAGGCCTGGGCGTCGCGCGGCGCATCGCGCACACCACCTATCGCGGCGAGGGCGAACTGGCCGAGCGGTTCGGCAGGCGGCCGCAGGCCGGGGAGGAGCCCGGCCGGGGCGGGCGGTTCGCAATCGAGTCCTATCTGGACCATCAGGCCGACAAACTGCTGCGACGGTTCGATGCGGGCAGCTATGTGGTGCTCGTCGAGTCGAAGAACTCCCATGACGTGGGGCGCGACCGGGGTGGGATCGACGCCGCACTGTGCAGGATCACGGCCCGGACGCTGGTGGCAGGCGTGGACACCGATGCGCTCTACCCGGTGGCTCAGCAGCGGGCCTTGGCCGAGGGCATTCCCGGCGCGGCCCTTCGGCTGATCCGATCGCCTTACGGCCACGACGGCTTCCTGGTGGAGACGGAGCAGGTGGGCGGGCTGGTACGGGATCTGCTGGGGGAGCCGTGCTGACGGGTCGCGCGGCGGACCGCCTGAGAGGACAGGGTGCGGTCTCCAGGCGAGGCGGCCAGCGCGGCCCCTCCGCCGTTCCCGTGGCGTTCTTCGGGCGCACGCATCGCATTTCCGACAGAAAGATGCGGCGACAATAATCGAGTCGATCAACGATTGAACCGACGATTCGCTGTTCAGCGCCGAACACCGCCGATATGCCGCGCGACGCCGCCGAGTCGTTGCCGATGAAGATCGACTTTTGACGGACTTCGGTGCCTGCCCGGCCATGATCCGGGCGGGTGATCTGCTTGGCCTATCACCTTGCTCCGAAATCCTCCTCCGCTACCTGCGATCGGATACGTTGAGCGGCGGGGAGCGGTATAGGGGGGCGGCATGAACACAGCCGGCGACAGTCCGAAGGCACCCGTTGATCCGGCGGTGTGGCACGAACCAGAGATGCGCGCGTCCTTGGCGGTCCGCGATATCGGCGCGGTCTATCGGCAGCTCAAGCGGCGCGGCGTCTCACAACGCAGGATCGCGGGACTCACCGGCCAGGCGCAGCCGGAGATCTCCGAGATCATGAACGGTCGGCAGGTGATGGCTTATGACGTGCTGTCTCGTATCGCCGACGGTCTCGGTGTGCCACGCGGATTGATGGGTCTGGCATATGACGGTGTGCAGGCCGTCGATCTGCGAGAACAGACGGAAGGAGACAGCGACATGGAGCGTCGAGGCTTTCTCGGCCTGGTAGCCAAGGCCGCCGTCGTGGGTTTGAGCGCCAGCGAACTGGAGAGTATTCGCGTGCTCCCCGAACCGGGGCCGAGGCCGAGCCGAGTCGGAATGCAGGACGTCGCGAATCTGGAGGCGACGATCGGCTTCTTCCGTGCTCAAGACGATCGATACGGCGGCGGTTCCGTCCGCTCGGCGGTCACCGCGCACCTGGAATGGGCGGACGGGCTGCTGGAGGCCGCCGCGAGCGACGCGGTGCGCACTCGATTACAACAGACCCTCGCGGACCTGCATTCACTGGCGGGCTGGGTGTCGTTCGACCTCGGGTCGACCAGACACGCGGTCCGCCATTTCGCCAACGCGCTGGTGCTGGCCAAGGAGAGCCGGGAACACGCGCTGGCGGCGAAGGTGCTCTTCCAGATGGGGCGGGTGTATCTGCACGACGGCGAGCCGGGGAACGCACTGAAGGTCTTCCAGCTCGGGCAGATGTCGGCCCAGGACGCGAACTCCCCGCGCGCGGTCGCCCTGCTGCATCTGAACGAGGCATGGGCCTACGCGGAGCTCGGCAACGCGGGGCAGACGAGGGTGCAGCTCACCAGGGCCGCCGAGGAGCTGGCCAGGGAGTCCGATCAGGACGTGCCGTCCTGGCTCGCCTTCATGAGCGAGGCCGAGATCGAGGGCATCGCCGGGATGGCCTACACCGCACTGTCGGCTCGGGACCGCTCGTTCTCCGGGGCGGGCCTCGAGCACGCCACCCGCTCCTTCGACATGAGAGCGGAGACGGACGCGCGGTCCCGCACGTCCGATCTGATCGCGATCGCGGTCAACCGGCTTCGGGCAGGCGAGGTCTCCGGCGGGGTCCGGGCAGGCGCCGAGGTGCTACAGCGGATGGACGGCGTCAGATCCTCGCGGCTGCTGGACCGCCTGGGGTGGGTGCAGCAGGCCGCTGAACTGCATGCCGGGCAGGGCGACGCCCGCGACCTGGCCGAACAGGTCTCCCGTCTCCGATCCGCCTGATCGTGCCTGCGGCGTGGATCAGGCCCGCCTCGACCGGCGCCTTCGGTCGCGCGGTTGGGTCGGGACTATCGGCTTCACTCCTCGCCCGCCCGAGCCCCAGACCGCCACGCTTGTCCGGCGTGGCGCCAGTGAGGGGAGTGATCGCGATGTCCTGGTCTCCGCAGCCGAGGGTCTCGCCGACCATGAGACACCCGGTGTCGGCCGCCCGAGTCTCCGGCCGGCGTCGGGTAGACCGAACCCGACATCGGTCCTGCCGGTGCGGGGGTCCTCGATGTCGATCCGCCTGCCACTCGGCACGGCCGTCGTCGACGATCACCGCTGCCCGGACCGTCGCCTGCCTGCCGATGCCCGGTGAAACCAGGCCGTCGCGTCGAGCAGTGCGCGGTCCGCGATGAACTCTGGGCGCGGCTCCGAGCCGGCCGGTGGAGGCGGTCGTCGTTGGATCGGCGTCTTCCGCAGCCTGGAACACCGGATGGACCCCAACTATCATTCGGTGACCGTGGCGGTCTGTGGTGCGGCATTACGTCCGGCGGACGCGGCGACCCCGATGTCCCCGTGTCCGCTGTGCTTCCCGCCCGGGGGCTCGGCGGGGGAATCCTCGACCGGGCAGTCCGGGAAGCCGCGTTCGCACCTGGGGCACGACCGTCCCGCTGCGCCCGCAACCCGTCCTGCGGCGCCTCCCCGGTCTTCGGCGGGTGTCGGGCTGCCGCGATCGACCCCGATTCGTCGGGCCGCACCGATCATCGACGGGGCTCTCCCGGCGTCGACCCGGTCGACCGGGTCGATCTCGGGCTCGCGCCGCTGAGCAGAGGAGACGACGTGCGATCACCGAGGGGGGACGGGTGGCCGTCAGATCGAGTCCGACAGACCCGCCGAAGGTCTGCGGGAGTGCCCACGACGGGCGAGCGATACCACCAGGACACGCTGCCGAGGTTCGGCCTGCTGCTGGACCGGCATGTCCTCCTCGGGTGCAGGCCGCCGCCCGGCGTCGAGGCGACCACGGTGTGCGGGCGGGTCGTGGCGATCCGGCCGGGGCCGTTCGAGGTCGAGCCGGGAGTGCCTGCCGTGGGCGTGCGGGACTGTCTCGAGTGTCAGGACGTGCTCTTAGGCCCGCCGCAGGAGGAACTGTCGGAGCGCAGCGGTGCGCCGCTGGTGTTGGCTCGGTTGACGAGCCGATCCGACGTCATCGGCATGGCTCGGCGGGTGGTGCATCTCTGCACACCCGAGGTGCCCGAGGGCTCGACGCTGCTGGCTCGCTGCGGGACCAGGCTGCCGAGCGCTCAGGCGGAGACCGTCGCCCCCGGCGAGGGGATGCCCTGTACCGCCTGCCTGCTCGCGGGCGAGTCGCCCGCCGTCTCGGCTGACGTGGCGGCCGAGTTCGGCCGGACCGCCTGCGGTTGAGGACAGGCAGCGGCGGGCCGGGTGCTGGCGCGGTAGCCGGCCCGCCGTCGCGAGGTGACTGAAGGCTCCGGTGGTCAGAGGCCGTATCGGCTGCGCAGATGTCGCCAGAAGTCCTTGAACATCCAGGCGTCGAACTCGGTGACCTGCGAGGCGGTGCCCGCCTTCATCAGGAACCCGCCCACGCCGGTGGGAGTCCAGTCGTAGAAGTCGTCCAGCCCGAAGGTGTGGCCGATCTCGTGCAACAGGATGTGGATGTTGTCCTGGCCGAGCGAGTTGACCATGTACTCGCTGCCGATGCGCTGCCCCCAGTCGCCGCCCGCGCCGCCGCCCATGCCTGCGGTCAGCCACAGCGACTGGTCGTAATGCCGCGCCGCGCCGCCGGGGCATCGTGAGTAGTCGCCGTTCTGGTTGAAGAACCGTCCGCAGACCTCGGCGCACTGCGGGGCGTTCTCGCGGATGTCGTTGACGTAGATGTCGACCGAGTCGTCGTTCCACTGCAGGGTCGACCGGTCGCGGACCGCCCAGCCGACGATGTTCACACCGACCTCGGCATAGGGCCAGCCGAGCACGCCCTGCTGCATGGTGCCCATCCACTTGGACACCTGTCGCCGCAGCGCGGTGTGAATCTGGTCGCGTAACTGCGCGGACACCGGCGCGGCGGAATCCCAGCGGACGCAGTAATTGATCTGACCGTTGTTCGCCACGAGTTGATCCCAGCCGTAATTGCGGAATCCGTACAGATCCGGGTAGGTGGTCTCCACGTGATTCCAGACCTCGGCCAGCGGCTGCACCAGATGACCCGGCGGATTCCAGTCCTGGGCGAGGTCCGCGCGATCGGCCGCGACCGCGCCGTCTGCTGAGCCCGTCGGAGCGGGAGTCTCGGCTGATCCCGTCGAGGTCGCGACCTCGACGGGCGATGGGTCCTGTTCGGCGTAGCCTGCCGGCGAGAGCGTGGTGATCAGCGCACCTGCGGCGACGATGCCGAGTAGTGGGCGAAGACGTCGATGGAGCATCTGCTGGACTCCTCACGAATCGTGCTCGGCGATGTCACGCGCCTGGCGATTCTCGGACGTCGGCACTGTCCCTCGCGTGACACGGCGGTCTGACCGGGGCGACGACCGCGCGTCGGCCGAGTCGATGAGCGCCCAGGCTAAAAGCGGTCGGTCGCCTGCGGCAATCATTCGGCTCGGTTTCCGGAATCGCCGTCGACACCGGCGTGATTCGACGACATGACGCGGCGCAGAATCGACGACGCCGAATTCGATCGCATCGACGGCGCCGAACCGGTGGGGCACCACTCCACGCGGGTGCGGAACGGTCTCGGACGTCATGCTGCGGCGTCGACCGAATCAGGTGACACCCCCACGAGCGTGGGGACATGGCCTCGGCTGCGGCGGTTCGGCTGCGCCCTCTGGCTCACCCTCACTCCTGGCGTGAGGAGCCGTCCGCATCGCTCGCAGTCCGGATCACGCCTGCGCCGACGGCCGCCTCCGGTGAGACCCCCACCGGCGTGAGGAGATGTGTCCTTCCGGGGAACTGACGCTCCCGCCGTGCGGAACACCCCCACTGACGTGGGGAGCGGCGAGCCGACCGTCGGCCTTGCTGTGTACCTCCGTGACACCTCCACCGGTATGGAGATGACAGTGACGAGACGCGGCGCGTCGCCGGGTGTGACGCGAGTTCGACCCGATTTCTTCGATCGATCTCCGTCCCGCCGCCGTCACCCTGCGGAGGAACCCGGTACTGGACAGGAGAACCCCCACGAGGGTGAGGAACGAGAGCTCGTCCGATGCTGGTCGCCGATGCGGACTGGGGTGCACCCCCACGAGGTGAGGAGACGACCGGACGGGAACGTCAGCGCGGACCGGTGCCCGACTCGGCCTCTCGGTCGTGCCCGGGCACCACCGGGATCAGGAACGCGACCTGGCCGGTACCACACTGAGCAGCCCGCAGCCGTAGGCCCGTGCCCGACCGATGCCGGAGAGCACCGCGTTGCGGAGCAGTTCCGCGTCCACCACCCTGGCGACGCCCTGGAAACGGGTGCGGGCATGGCGTATCGCCGTCCGGTCTCTGCTGCGCGGTGCCGTCACGGCGGTCGCCTCCGCCGACGCCAGTGCCAGGCCGTGCTCGGCGCTGCGTCGATGCCACCAGTCCAGGATCTCGTCCCCCTTGAGTGAGACGAGCTGTCCTCGACGATGTCGGTCGGTGTCCTTGGCCAGTCGTTTGCTGGTGTTGGCGACCAGTCGATAGTGCACGATCATCGTGTCCTCCAACGCATCGAGCAGCGCGGTCAGCTCGGTGGTCCGCAGCGTCCCGTAATCCGGCGGCAGGCGGGCGGGCTCCGGACGCAGGCTGCTCTGCACCAGCAGCTGATCACCGGCCGGGCCGGAGTCGACGCGGAACAACGCTCCCGCCTGCCTGCGGGGCATGTCGCCCAGCTCCTCCGGGAACAACGACATGACGGTCCGGTGCAGCCCGACGAAGTCGTGCAGATCCGCCCTGCTGCGCGAATTGCTCAGGTTCGGCTGGATTCGGGTGAGCCATGTGGTCATGGTGCGGAGATCCCAAGGTAGACGGCCAGGGTGTCGAGATAGTCGGCGCCGATGCCGCCGCACAGCTCGGCGGGCAGCGCCTCGGTACGGACCACGACTCGTCGGGTGTGGTACGTCCGTCGATGCGGATGGAACGAGATCGGGATGTCGTCCAGCTCCTCGCCGTGCTCCATGCCGGTCTGGTCGCCGTGGGCGGACCGGATGAAGTCGACGTCGACCCGTTCGACGGGATGGTCGGGCCGGGAGCGGGCCAGCGGCACGTGATACAGCTCGGCCTCGGCATCCTCGATCGGCTCTCTGGTCAGCAGCATCGGCTGATCGGCCGGGCACGAACGCCTGCCGAGATAGGGCGCCCAGTGCGGCACCCGGAGTGCGGCGGCGGCGCGGTCGGCCAGCTCGTCGGGGCCGTGAGCGGCCACGACGAATGCCGCGTCGCTGAGGTAGTGCCGCCGGGACACCAGGGTCGCGGTGGCCTCGGACCGTCGTCGACCCTCCGAGGTCGGCACGGTCCTGCTGCGTGGATAGCCGCCGCCGACCGTGTGGAAGTCGACCAGTCGGGTGCCGGGCCGGTCGACCCGCACGGTGAACTCCAACGCAGCCCAGGCCGGATCGAGGTCGTCGCCACGGGCCCGCCCCTCGGCGGCGAGGATCATGCCGAGCAGGGCCGATCTCGTCGGATGGCTTCTGGTGTCGCGTTCGGCGAAGGCGGCGGCGGTGCCCCAGGCCTGCAGCGGCCCCGCGAGTCGGAGCAGTACGCCGCTCATGCTGGCAGCCCGTTCACCGCACTCAGAGCGCCCGCGACCAGCTCCGGGAAGCTGCGCTGCCTGCTCCCCAGCGCGTGGAACGGCCCGTCGTCCAGGGTGGCGTGACCATGGAAGGCGATCTCGACGTCGCCGAGCAGCAGGCCGATCTTCGCGTTGTAGTCGTCCAGCCGCCGCCGGGAGGCCTTCGCGAAACCCGCGCCGTCGCGGGTGGAGACCGCGTCCTCGAAGGCGGCGGCCAGCGAAACGGGGCGGTCGCCGCGCACCGCGACGTAGGCGAGGTCCGGGACGGTGAACGGTGCGGTGCTGGTCTTCTTCGCGTTGGGCAGCGCGCTGAGGAAGGCGGTCACGAACGCCTCCGTCACGGCGGAGACCTCGGCCCGGTCGCCGCCGAGGTTCGAGGTCAGGTCCGCGAGGTTGAGGCTGGCATAGCGATAGAAGACCCCGGAGCTGAACTCGGCCGTGTTCAGATGTCCGCCGCCGGTGGCCTCCACGGGGTTGAGGTCGTCCACGGCGGTGAAGAAGTCGATCTCCGGCTCCGTGGCGTGCGTGGTGAAGGCGTGTGCGAGCTGCACCGCCCCGTCGACCTTGGACTCCGGCAGCTCGGCGAGCATGCGACCGAACAGCGCGGTGATGCTGTTGCGCCCGCCGATCAGCTCCTTCACCTGGGCGGCGGGCAGGACGCTCTCGCCCTTCTTCGCCTGCGGTCGCGCCCGACCTCTGAGCGCGATGAGCGCGGCGTCCAGGTCGCCGCGATGACGGACGCACAGCTCCACCAGCTCGTCGACGGCTCGAGCGGGCAGGAAGACGAGCACCGTCAGATCGTCCTTGTCGACGCCGAGACCCGCCGCCGCGGCGACGTGCCTGCCCGCGAACTCGGCGAGCTCGACGGGCCAGTCGTGTCGGTCGGCCAGTGCCCTGGCGACCTCGACGGGCAGCCGACGGGTGCGGACCGCCGCCTCACCGACGCCGCTCTCCACTTCGAGTCGCACCGCGCGCTTCCAACACTGACTGGACACCCTGGTGCGCGGCGTGCCGCCGAAGAGCAGCGACTTCGGGGAGCCGAGGTCGTCGCGGTTGAGATTGGAGTAGGGCAGCGTGTGCAGGATGTGGATGTCGAGATGACGGGGAGCGGACGCGGTCATCGCTCTGCCTCCTGGCTAGCGGGGTGGATGTCACGCGGGAGGGTCCGGTAGAACGACTGGAGCCAGCGACGCGCCACCATGCGTGGCTCGTCTTCCCAGGTGAGCAGGTCGGCGAGCAGTCGGGACCAGTCGATCTGCTGGTCGAGGTCGTGCAGCCGCCGGACCACGGCGGGCAGATGGCGGTGAATGCCGGTGAGACCCTGCCTGGACAGCAGGTGCAGGTGCTTCTCCGCGTTGCTCACCGGCATCGGTCGCCGTTCGCCTCGGCCTGCCACCGTGGCTCGGGCCAGGGCGTGACCGAGGTCGGGATGATGCGGTGCGGCCGGGTACGGTGCGGCCGACTGCTCGATGGCCGGGGCGAACGAGACCGGTTCGAATCGGACGTGGTCGAACGAGGCGGGGACGGCCCCCGGCCTGCGTGCGGCAGGCAGGAGAGCCGTCGCCGTCGCGTCGGCCACCCGCGCGTCGACGGTGCGGACGTCGAGGGCGCGCGGTTCGGTCGTGCCGCGCTCCGAGACCGCGACGAGGCCGATCGCACCGGGACTGCCGGGCCCGCCTGCCTGATCCGGAGTCGTCGTCCAGGGTCGGGCGGCGATGAGGCCCGCGATCGTGTAGAACGCCTGCTCGGTGCCGGGGGAGGCGTGCGGGGGCAGCCTCCTGGTCACGGCGGCGTGCACCTCGGGTGCCATCCGTTCCGGCCTGCGGCCCGCGCAGGCACGTAGGGCGGAACGGACCCGCGTCGACTCGGCGCACAGTCGCAGCACGTGCGCGACGAACTCCTCCCGTACCTCGCGACTGGGCTGGGTTCGGATCACCGGGTCTCCTTCGTGAGGACTCGGCTCAGTCGGCGCCGGGCGAGGTCGACCGCCCGCGCGATGCGCAGATCTGCCTCGTCGGTGGGACTGAGCGCGGCGTCGATCGCGCGATGGGCCAGCTGCTGGAACACCCACGGGTCGGCGTCGACGTCTCCGGTGCGCAGGCGGGACCAGAACTCGCGCTCCGCCGACGGCCAGTAGTGCTGCGCGGCGCGCACCGGCCAGGGACCACCACGGTCCTTCTCCCGAGACGCCGCCGACGTGACGTCGCGCCACGCGTCCCCGAGACAGTGCTGGAGCCTGCGGCCGACGGCCTCGGCGGCACGGCGCAGTTCACCGATGTGGATCGCCGTGATCGGGTCGTGCTCCTCCAGATGACGCAGAACGGGCGGTATCGAGGCGGAGAACCACTGCCGGTCGCGGGTCTGGCCGTCCTGGTCGAATCCGTAGGCGGCGAGACGCAGTCGGTCGCGCACCTCGCTCGGCAGCCTCGCCAGCCCGTCGAACAGCGCGGGCCTGCGCGGCGCCGCACCGGAGTCGACCGAGGCTCGCAACAGCAGGGAGTCCAGGTCTCGCCACACCGCTCGGTCACTGGACGCGGGGCGGGGGTAGGCCCGGCCCTCTCGGCTGGTGTCGTAGACGAGATAGGGATCGCGGGCCTCGACGGAGGGGGCTCGCCATGCCCAGGTGAGATAGGCGTCGGTGACGAGCGTGCCCGTCGCGTCGGGTACGAGCAGGACGGCGTGGCGACTGCGTCCGGTCAACAGGCCGCCGGGCCAGGTCGGCTCTGGCGGCGGACCGAGCGGGTCGAGGAGCGGCTGTTCCCACCCGCAGCGGTCGATACTCGCGTCCGCATTCGCCGGGGGGCCGGGCACGCCTGCGACGAGCGACTCGAACAGATTCGCCCCGATGGGGTGAAAAGAGGTTGTCGAGCGAAGCACGCCTTTCGTGCTGTTCGATTCGGCGTGCCCGGCGATCCGGCGGGCGGTGCACTTTCCAGCCGGTCCGTAATAAAGCTGTACCAGCAGGTGCAGGACTGCTTCGCCTGCGGGTATCGGTTGCGGTTCGACATCGCTGAAGTGGCCGAACCAGACCTGATTGTTGCCTGCGGGCCTGCCTGCCACGAGCTTGTTGACGCCGGACGCAACTAAACATTCCTCGATGAGTCGCGGCTCCTGCATCCAGGGACGATCCGCGTGAAAGAGGTAGAATTTTGAACGATTGCTCGTGAAGTGCTCCGCGACGAGTTCCGCACTCAGCGCACCCCGCTCCAGCACGGCGTTCCTGGCGGCCATCCAGCCGTCGACGTCGGGATCTGAGCTGTTTAACGCCGTGTTCAGCCCGGTGATCTGTGCCGTGATCGCATAGAGGACTCGCCAGAGCGCGGCGGCTGCGGGCGGGATGGGCACCGCCAGATCCTCGATCTCATGGGCTTTTTCGAACAGCTCTCGTAAACCGATACGGCGGACCGTTCCACCGGTACGTACCGGAATCCAGGGCTGTTCGGTCAGGTTGAAAGTCGACCGGTTGTCGACCATTACTCGACTCCTGTTCACTGCGTGCCGTTAGGTCGGCACGGTACATTCTGTTCGAGCATCGTCCGTCTGCGCGACCCCGTTACGGCGTCCGGGTGATTGTCGACCGGGTATTCCGCTGCCGCTTATTCGGCCGCAGGCTTCTGGCCGGCGTCGACTATTGCGGGTTCGCGGGCGGCGTGAACTGCTGTGACCCGTTCAGTGGCGGCCTTCGACCCTGCCGGGGGTTCCGGAGCCTGCCGAGTCGGCTGTTCTGTCGGCGGCCCGACCGACGCGGGCCCGGACCTCGGCGGCCCCCGGCCCGCAGGACGTGGGTTCGTCGCAGGCCGCCACGGCGGTGGGGTTCCCGCGACCGCGTCGCCCGACGGGCTCTGCGCCATTGCTCCTCGGCTGCGGAAGCCGGGCCAGGGCGGTGCGTCGAGGGGCCGAGGCGGCGAGGCCCGGGCCGATCGCCTCGACGCCGCCGCGCGGCGACGGCACCGTTCGACCAAGGGCACTGCCGGGGAGCGCGGGACGCGCAGGCACGACGGCGCCGACCATGGCGACGTCGATCGCGACGTCGATCGCGACGCACTCGGCGTCGCCGCCGTCCGCCACGCAGTGTTCGGGCACTTCGGAGCGGGCAGGTGCCTTCGGGCCGACGGTGCCCTCCGCGCGGACGAGGACCTCGCGACCGGCCTTGGGCTCGGGTTTCTCCCGAGTCTGGGGCCGCTCGGTTCCCGCTGGGCTCTCAAGGTGCTCCGCGACCGAGCGCGTGTCCTGCTCGGGGCCGGCAGCCGTCGGGTGAGAGGTCGTCTCGTCCTCGGCCCCGGCCGCGATCGAGAGGACGTCGGGCAGGCTGCGCCTGCCTGCCGGGCCTCGGTGCAGCCGCGGCAGCCTGCCTGCGGGCGGATCGGCGGCCTCGTCGTTCGCGGCTGGTGCGGGTAAGCGCCGAGAGATCGGTTCGACGGCCGGGACGGGCCGGTGCACGGTGTTCGACGACGTCCCGGTCGCGCCGGACCCGCCGACGGGTTTCGGTGCGACGGTGATCGCCGCCCGGTCCCTCCCCGACGGGGCGAGACGGAGATCGGTTGACTCAGACACCTTCGCTCGTGACCAGAGGACTGCCTCTGTCTCCAGACTCACGATGACTCCACCCTGCTGATCCATCTCCCCGCACACAGCTTGTTCACTGTGCTCACAAGATGCAGCAGCTTCGGCAGACATCACTCGATCAGGTGAGATTCCGTCGCTTCAGCCTGGTTCGCTCGGCGGCGTGACGCGGCGAACGTCGACCGGGGCAGGTCGTCGCCTGCCTGTCCCGGGGTGACAAGCAGTCAGCTGCTTGATGTACCGGGATCGCGTGCCTCGGTGACGTCCGTCCGGGCTCCTGCCGGGGCGGATCGGGGCGAACAGTGACGATCAGTGAGTTCTTCGGCCGTGTCGCCCAGCCTAATGTCACCTGATCGGCGGAGTCAGGTACGTCGAATGTGCGCCGATTTTCTGGGTACCTCCTTACCGGCCCCGGCACTGTCCATTCGTGTCGGGGCCGTGGCTTGTCCGGGGGCGGCCGTCCCTTGTGCACTCCGGCGCCTCGGCACTCCGGCGCCTCAGCCTCGCCCGGCCGCGTTGCTGCCGGTCGACCCGGCGTCCGGGTCGTCCCGTCGGCGCTCGACGTCCCGAGGTCTTGCGAGCACGAACGAGGCTGCCTGCCGTCGACGCGGCCTCCGACGGCCGCCGGTCGGCTGGCTCGCCCCAGAGCGCCCGGTCGATCCGGTGCTGTTCGCGGCGGTGATCCGTCGGGTCGTGGCCGACACCGCCCTGCCGCGCATCCGCCTCGCCAAGCAGCACGGCACACTCGCTGATCGCCCAGGCCGATCCGCAAGGCCCGCGCCCCGGTCGACGCGGCGCAGGCCTTGCGTGGTCTCAGCCTCGAATCCGCCCGAGGGCGGCGTAGGTGCCCGACCGCTCCGGCTCCTCGCTGAGCAGTTCCTCCGGGCCGTCCGGGCGCCACTGGGGCGTCCACACGATGCCCGGCTCGATCAGGTCCACCGGGGACAGCAGCGAGGTGAGGTCCGCGTGGCTGCGGTGGGTCACCGGACTGGAGGTCGAGGCGAAGAGCTTCTGCATCTCGGCGGCCTGCACCGGGTCGACGGCGTCCACGGTGGTGTGGGAGACGGCGAGGAGGCTGCCCGGTGCGAGCGGCTCCAGATACTTCGCGAGCAGCCCGGCCGGGTCGTCGTCCGGCGAGACGTAGTGCAGCACGGCGACCGCGAGCAGCCCGATGGGCTGGGAGAGGTCGAGCATCGCGGTCTCCGGGGCGCCGAGCACCGACTCCGGCTGCCGGATGTCGGCGGCGACCATCTCGACGCCGTCGATCGAGTTCAGCAATCGACGCGAGTGCGCGACCGCGACCGGTTCGTTGTCCACGTAGACCACTCGCACGTTCGGATCGACCGAGCGGGCGATCTCGTGGGCATGGCCCTGGGTGGGGATGCCGGAGCCCAGGTCGAGGAACTGGCGGATGCCTGCCTGGACGCAGTACCGCACGGCCCTGCGCAGGAACGCCCGGTTCGTCTGGCCGACCAGCGCCGCGTCGGCGTCGATGGTCAGGAGCTTGTCGAACGCCTCGCGGTCGACGGCGAAGTTGTGTGCCCCGCCCAGCGCGTAGTCGTACATCCGCGCCGGATTGGGCCAGTCCAGATCGATCCCGAGCAGCGGCTCTTCCTGGTCGGACATCATCGGCCTCCTGGCTGGCACGCTCGTTCGTCGGTACGGGGGCCGCCCGCCCGACCTTGCTGAGCAGGCTCGGGATGACGGAAGGCTCACCGTATCGGGTGATCGTGTGATCTGTTCGAGTGTAATGACCAGCGATGTCCGGGCTACCCGAGCCGCTAGGCTGATCCGATCGGATGACGGCGCTGCTTCCAGGCGGGAACTCCTCGAGGCTGCCGGCCCGCCGTCTCCCGCCGTGGCCGTCGGATCACGACTGATCTGCTCGTTTCCCTTTGTGCCGGCGGGCGACCAGGCAGGATGACTTCGTGGATCTTCCGCACACTCTCGCGGCTCGGCTCTACCTGCTCGCCTGCGACGTCGACCGCGAGCGGTTGATGCACCGGTCCCGGCTGGGACTCGTCCTTCGTGCCGCCGCGCTCGACGACCTCCTTCGCCGGGGACTGCTGACCACCGACAGCCGGGGGCGACCCGCGGTGGCAGGCACCGGGCGGACCGGCGACCCGCTGTTCGACGAGGTCCTCGGCGCCGTCGCCGCCGGGAAGCCACGCCCGTGGCGAGCCTGGGTGACGGAACGCGCGAAGGCGGCCGTCGGCCAGACCGGCCGCAGTCTGGCCGATGACGGGATGGTCCGGCAGTCGTCCCGCCGAGCGTTACTGCTCTTCCCGGTCCGTCGCGTCCGGGTCTCGCATCCCGAGGTCGTCGGAGAGCTGCGCCGCCGGGTGCGGCGGATTCTGCACGGCTCCGTGCGGGTGCAGCAGCTCGACCGTCGGGACGCGGCGATGGTGTCGCTCGCCGCCGAAGGCAGGCTGGCGGGCGTGTTCCACCCCGAGTCTCTCGGCAGCCACGACGTCCTCCTCCGGAAGCTTCGTGCCCGCGTCGGCCCCGTCGCGTGGGCGTTACGCGGAGCAGTCGAGGCGCGACGTCGGTCCTCGGGCGGCGGCGACGGCGGCGTCGGCGGAGACAGCGGGCACGGCGGTGACGGCGGCTGGGGTGACAGCGGTGGTGGTGACGGCGGTGGTGGTGGCGGCGGTGAGTGACCCGCCCGGACCGTCGACACCCCGCGCGGGGTACGGCGCAGTGGCGGCCGGTCGGGGCTAGGTGATCCCGGCCCGTTCCGCACGCCGAACCGGGGTGATCTGCGCTCTCCTAGACGAGGAGCCGAGAGGACGGGGCACCATGGGTGGTGTGGACGTGCGCGATGCTCTCGCCTCCCGGTTCTATCTGCTCTCCTGCGACCTCGCGGGCGAGCGCCTGACTGCGCGAGCCGAGCTGGGCTACGCACTCCATGCCGCCACGCTCCACGAGCTCTTCCACGCCGGACTGTTGAGGAACGAACGGGGTAAGCCCGCCGTGCGACGCTCGTGCCGGACCGGCGACGCGGCGAAGGACCGGTTTCTCACTGCCATCGGCCGACTGCCGCCCCGGCCGTGGAGCTGGTGGATCGGTCGCGGCCTGCCTGCGGCCGTCCGGCTCACGGGCGAGCGCCTGTCTGACGCGGGTCTGGTGCGGCACTGGTCCGGCCGAGCGCTGCTGATCTTCCCCACCCGACGGGTCCAGGTGCTGCGCCCGGAGGTCGTGGCGGACCTGCGGCGCAGGGTGCACGGCGTTCTCCAGGACGGCCTGCCGGTGCAGCGGATCGCCTGGCGAGACGTGGCGATGGTGTCGTTGGCCGCCGAGTGTCGGCTGCGGTCGGTGCTCTCCGAGCAGCAGTGTGCTCGCCACGACGCCCGGCTTCGGGAGCTTCGTGGACACGTCGGACCGGTCGCGTCGGCACTGCACGAGGCCGAACTCGGCAGGCAGGCTGCGGCAGCAGTGGCGAACCGGGTGGGCAGTGGTGGCGCAGGTGGCGGCGGCGGTGGCGGCTGCTGAGCACGGGAATGCACTGATCCTCGTGTTCTTCGGCGCCTGACCGGGAAACACGTCAGGATCGGGGCCGTGGATGCTCCAGAATCTCTCGCACCCCGCCTCTACCTGCTCGCCTGCGACCTCCAGCGTGATCGGCTGGTGAATCGGGACCAGCTCGGGCTGACGCTGCGGGCGGCCGCGCTCGACGACCTGCTCACGCACGGCCTCCTGACCGACGAGAACGGGAAGCCCGCCGTGGCTCGGTCCGGGCCGACCACGGCGGACCGACTCCAGGACGACCTGCTCGCCGCCGTCGAGGCGGAGAAGCCTCGGGCCTGGAAGTGGTGGGTGTCCCGCCGAGGCGGGGCCGCAGTCGATGCCGTCGGCGAGCAGCTGGCCGACGCCGACCTCATCCGGCACTCGACGGGCCGCACGCTGCTCGTCTTCCCGGCTCGGCAGGTCGAGGTGCTGCATCCCGAGATCGCCGAGGACCTGCGGCGCAAGGCGATCGCGATCCTGAAGGACGACCTGCCGATGGACCGGATCGATCGCCGGGACGCCGCGATGACCTCGCTCGCCGCAGAGGGTCAGCTTCGCACGGTGTTCTCCGGCGCGGAACGTCGTCGACACCGGGCCCGACTTCGGGAGCTTCGGGAGCACGTCGGCCCCGCCGCTGCCGCACTGCGCAAGGCCCTCTCGGAACGTCAGGCCGCCATCGCCTCCAGCGGTGGAGGCGGCTGATCCGTCGGGCGGGCGACGGCCGGTTCGGCGTGGTGGCGGCCGGAGCCCGCGAGACGGCGCGTGCTGTCGCGGCCCACCGGCGCCGATGGCTCGTCGGCAGCCTCGGAGTCTCCGAGAGTCGAGACCGGCGGCGACCGGTGGACCCCGCAGCCCGACAGCGCGGCGGTGCCTGCGGCCGGATCGTCCTGCCGCAGGCGGTCAGGAGGCGGCGTCGGGCAGATGCCACGCCGTGGTCAGCGACGACGGCAGCAGGTCGAGACTGAGCTCGATCGCCTCGCAGAGGCTGGTGACAGCCGTGCCGCCCCGGCCGCACCAGATGCCGTGCGCCACCCGGACTGCCGTGGTGAAGGCACCCACCGCCAGCCAGGCTCGCACCTCCACCTCCTGACTCGGCCTGCCGGTGCGTTCGACGATCTCGTCGACGAGCATCGCCTGTCGGTCGTCCCGCCGCCGAAGCTGCGCCGCGAGCAGCGGCGGGTTCTCCTCACCGAGCCGTGCCGCCAGTACCTGTCGCTCGGCGGCTGACTCGTTCAGGCTTCCCCAGGTCGCCAAGGCGGCGGCTCGCAGAGAGAAGAGGGGATGCTCCTCGACCGGGCGATCCCGGAACCGGTGCAGGAACTCGTCGTCCACCGCGTCCTCGACTGCGGTGACGACGTCTTCCTTGCTGTTGAAGTAGCGGAAGAAGGTTCGCTGGGACACCTCGCACGCGGCCGCGATCTCCTCGGTGGTGGTCGCGGCGAAGCCGTGCTGCGCGAACAGCCGCAGGGCCGTGTCGATCAGCGCCTCATGAGTCCGCGCCTTCTTGCGTTCCCGAAGGCCGAGGGCTGCGACCGAATCCTCCATTGGACATCGCCTCCTGGGTAGGAGCCTAACCCGTCGATCAAGATGTGGCATCCTGTGTCAAGAGTCAGCGATTGCCACTTCGCGCCTGACGGCTCTCGAAAGTGAGGACGTTCATGAGCCTGCCCACCACCGATGCGCACGTGCCGCCGAGGGCGTCCAAGGCCAACCCCTGGGCGACCCTGGTCGCGATCAGCTTCGGGGTGATGATGGTGGCTGTCGACGGCACCATCGTCGCCGTGGCCAACCCGGCCATCGGCGCCAGCCTCGGCACGACGCTCGCCGAGCTCCAGTGGGTCACCCATGGTTATCTGCTCGGGCTGGCCGTCTTCCTGATCACCTCGGGGAAGTTCGGCGACCGCTTCGGTCACCGCCGCGTCTACTTCATCGGCGTGATCGGTTTCGGTCTCACGTCCTTGGCGATCGGACTGTCGCAGGGCATCCCGGCCCTCATCGGGCTGCGCATCCTGCAGGGCGCCTTCGGCTCCGCGATCATCCCCTCCGCCCTGGGCCTGCTGCGAATGAGCTTCCCGAAGGAGAAGCTCAACCGGGCGATCGGCGTGTTCTCCGGTCTGATCGGCGCCTCGACGGCCGCCGGGCCGATCGCGGGCGGCGTCCTCGTCTCGGCGGTGAACTGGCAGGCCGTCTTCTTTGTCAACGTCCCTATCGCGGTGCTCGCCGTCACTCTCGGCCTGCGCCTGCTGCCTGCCAATCACGCCGTCGACCCGGACTCGCGGTTCGACGTCGTGGGCATCCTGCTGCTGTCCCTTGCGATGTTCGGCGTGGTCTTCGCACTGGTGAGCGCGCCGGAAGAGGGCTGGACGCATCCGATGACGCTCGGGTCGGCCGCCACCGGCCTGGTGCTGGCCGCTGTCTTCGTCTGGTGGCAGAGCAGGGTTCGCGAGCCGTTGCTTCCGCTGAGCATCTTCCGCTCCGCCTCGCTGTCGATCGGCACGATCCTGATCCTGCTGATGGCGCTGGCGATGTTCGGCTCGATGTTCTTCCTGACCTTCTACTTCCAGGGCGTCCAGGGACTCACCCCGCTGGAGACGGGGCTGCGGATCATGCCGCTGTCGGTGATGCTCGCTTTCGGGCCCCCCGTGGCGGGCCGCGTCATCGAGCGGTTCGGCATCCGGGTGCCTGCCGCGCTGGGCCTGCTCGCCACCGCCGTCGCGCTGTTCGGGATGTCCCTGGTGGACGCCGACACCGGTCCGGTCATGACAGGACTGCTGTTCCTGCTGCTCGGCGGGGGCCTCGGCGTGGTCATGGTCGCCGCGACCGATGCGATCGTGGGCAACGCGCCGATGCGGCTCTCCGGTGTCGCAGGCGGGATGCAGCAGGCCGCGATGCAGCTCGGCGGCTCCCTGGGTACCGCAGTGCTCGGTGCCCTGTTGGGCGGGCGGGTGGCCGCCACCCTCCCGGACCGTTTCGTCGAGGCCGGGCTTCCCGCGCCCAGCGGCGGGGAGATCGAGGGCATGCGCAGCCAGGTGTCCCAGGCGGTTCCGGTGATCCCGGACGGCGTGAGCGCCGACGTCGCCGCCGCGACGGCCTCGGCGAGTCACGCCGCCTTCCTCGACGGGATGGGCTTCGCCTTCACCGTCGGCGCGGCGGTGGCGCTGGTCGCGGCGGGCCTGGCGCTCTTTCTCAGCCGAGGCGAGACGGCGAACGGCCCGGTGGTGCACGTCTGAGCCGTGCGGCGGCGGATCGCCTGGTGGGGGAGGCGACCCGCCGCCGCGGTCTGAGAGCCTGTCTATTGATCCCCACTGTCCTGTTGCGCGGGGCCAGCGCGGCGATCTGCTGCGTTGTCGTCAGTCGACATGACTCCGGTTATGTCTCTTACCTCCGCCTGGCAGCTCAGCCACGCTGATCCCCGCTCACGACTCCAGGGGGATCACAGACAGACTCTGACACGGGCCACGGCAACCAGGACTCGGCGTGGGGCAGGGGTCGACGTCGAGTCCGTCGTGCTCAGCCGGTCCCGTCGTGGCCCGGCTGCGGCCGGCGGCCGCGCCCGGCAGGAGGAACGCTCCCGATCCGGTCACCGTGCCGATGCCGAGGTCGCCTTTGGCGTCGAGATCGCGGCCGTGAACGTGGTGACCATGGTGCCCAGCGTCGCCTCCACCCGCACCGTGCCCGGCATCGGCCCGCCCGTCAGTTCGACGGCGGCCTCACCCTGAAGGTTCGTGCGTACCACCGTCCGAGTGGATGCCGACTCGGTGAAGCGGGCGCCGGAGGTGGTGTCCCCGACGATCGCGAACGTGATCGGCGCGGCGAGCACCGGTCCTTCTCGCAGCGTGACCCGCACGACGAGCGGCCGAGGGAAGACGGCGGCGGGCGCGGGACGCTGGCCGTCGCCGCTGATCGCCAGCAGCCGGTCGAACAGCATGATCTTGCGAATGCGGTGGCTGCCGGTGTCGGCGACATACATGTTGCCGTACTCGTCCAACGCCACACCGTTCGGCGCATCGAAGGGTGTCAGCACCGCTCGTCCACCGACCCCGCCTCGTCCCGGCGATCCGGTGCCCGCGATCGAGTCGACGATCCCCGAGGTGACCTTGCGGATCCGATGACATCCGGTGTCGGCGATGTAGACGGCCCCCCGGCCGTCCACCGCCACGCCGTTCGGACGGCTCAACCTCGTACTGCCTCGATCCGAGGCCGCCCCCGCTCCGGCGATCACGGTGACCAGCCCGGTCGTCCCGATCCGGCTGACCCTGGCCGCACCACGCTCCGCGACGTAGACCGACCCCGCCCGATCCACGGCCACTCCGACCGGTTCCGAGAACCCGCCGCGCGATGTGCTGTCACCGGGTTCTGCGGCGCCTGCGACGGTGGTGATGGTTCCGTCGGTGTCGACTTTGCGGATGCGGTGGTTTCCGGTGTCTGCGATGTAGAGGGTGCCGTGGTGGTCGACGGCGACGCTGGTGGGTGTGGTGACGCGGGCTGCGTTGGCGGGGCCGCCGTCGCCGTCGAAGCCGGGATCTCCCGTTCCTGCGACGGTGGTGATGGTTCCGTCGGTGTCGACTTTGCGGATGCGGTGGTTTCCGGTGTCTGCGATGTAGAGGGTGCCGTGGTGGTCGACGGCGACGCTGGTGGGTGTGGTGACGCGGGCTGCGTCGGCGGGGCCGCCGTCGCCGTCGAAGCCGGGATCTCCCGTACCCGCCACGGTGGTGATCGAACCGTGGTGGACGCGACGAACCCGATGATTGCCCGAGTCGGCGATGTAGAGGATCTTGCGAGCCATATCGATCGTGACACCGGTCGGGTGGTGAAGCCGAGTGTGGACGGCTCGTCCGTCCGCATCCTCGCCGAACCCGCCGATGCCGCTCCCGGCGACGGTGGTGACCACCGCATCCACCGTGCCCGTCGATCCCGGCCTTACTGTCGTCGAGCTTGTCATGACTGACACTCCCGTTGCCTCGGCGCGTCTCGACTGGCGTGACGCGCGATGAACGGACGCGCCGAGTCGATCGGCGCGTCCCGGCGAGGAGCGCAGGGCCCTGGCAGCACCGAAGCCGCCGCCCGCGCTTCTCCTGCCATCGAAATCGTGGGGTGCCGGGACCGTCGACAGCAGGTTTCTCGGCCCAAGATCACCGCAACGAGTGGCGGACCCGCCCCGAACCGGGGGCCGAATTCGGCGTGGCGGCGGCAGTGGCGGTCGGTGCGACCGGGATCGCATCCCGCCGTTCGCTGTGGTGCGATCCCGGTCCGCGCGCGACGCGCCATGCTGCGGGAGACGGTGATGAGCCGATGCCGCCGAAGCCGCGAACGCCCCGACCGCTGGCGACCAGGGGAAGGGTGCTCGGCGAGCTGCACCCGCACACGCTGAGCGTCCGGAACAATCTGGCCCAGGTGCTCGCGGGCCTGGATCGACCCGCCGAAGCCGAACGGCACCTCCGGGTGGTGCTGGACGGGCGAGTACGCCTGCTCGGCGATGACGACCCCCTCACCGCGAGCACCCGGCACGGCCTTCGCCTGCCGTTGTCCTTGTCCTTGTCCTTGACGACGCCTCGCGACCGAGCCAGGCCCGCTCGCAGTCCGAGCGGCAGGCGCGCACCACCTCGGTGCGCGTCGGCATCGAGCGCCGCCTCGTGAGCGCGCTGCGGCCGAGCCGGACACGGAACAGACAGCGCACTGGCGGGCGTCGGGGATCGCCGACTCGGATGGGCAGGCGGCGCAAGAGAAGCAGCCGCTTCTCCCGTGCGGACCCAGGCTTCTCGGGTCGGTCACGACCAGGTTCGATCGGGAAAGACCTGCTTGGTGACCTCCTGGACACCGCGGGGAAACAGGCGACGAGATCGGCACAGCGTCGGGGAGCGCGTTCGCGCACCTCTTCCTGGTGGAAAGGGAAGGGCTGGACCCGAAGCGTTGAGGACACCGGTGGCAGCCGTGATGCTCCGTGAATTCGTCGTCCTGATCGTGGAGGTGGTGGCACCAGTGGCAACAGGCCGTGCGAGAACCTGGGCGAATGTGGACCTAGGTCACCCGGTGACGTATCGGGATGTCGTCACAGCTCACCTGCAGCTGTTGGCCGAGACGATCGATCCGACGATCGAGGCCGCCGCAAGTCAGGCAGCTGTCGCGGGTTCGCTGCTGGGGGAGTGGGCGGACGAGCCCGTCGAGCGGTTCGACGACCATCACTCGTTCGCGTCGAACGATGGCTCGCCGGTGGAGTTCTCGCTCGCGATGACCCGGTCCGCCGCGGAGGCGCGGGCGCTCTTCGAACCGCTGAACTCCGCGTCGGACCCGTCGTCCCCTCGGCGGGAGGGACGTCGCTTCGTGGAGCGACTGGACGAGGCCCTGAACGTCGACGTGCACCGGTTCCGCCTCATCGCCGACCTCTTCGACGAGACGAGCGGCACGTACTCGATGCTCGGCTCCGCGGCGCTGAAGACCGGCGGCACTCCGCTGTTCAAGGTGTATCTGAACCCTGCCGCTCGCGGGCTGCGGCCGCAGCAGGTCGTCGGCGAGGCGATGGGCAGGCTGGGACTCAGCACGCAATGGGAATTCCTCAGCGAGCGTCTCGGTCGCGATGGATTCGACCGACCACAGCAGGAGATCGCGTTGTTCGCGCTTGATCTCGGCGACTCGCCCGATGCCAGGGTGAAGCTCTACCTTCGGCACTCCGATTGTGGACCGGACGAGATCGAGCGGGCCGCGAGCCTGGCACGGGACTACCAGCCGGATGCCTTCACCAAGATCCTCGGCCGGTTCTACGACGACCCCGTCGAGCACGCGGCAAAGGCTCCGATCACCTGTCTCGCCTACCAGGGAGGCGGTCCGGAACCCGCCTCGGCCACGCTGTACTGCCCCCTTGACCCGAATCTCGACGACGATGCCGAGGCGCGCACGCGGGTCGTGGACGTGCTGACGATGTCGGGGATCGCACCTGACCTGTTCGACGACGTCGTCAGCGCGATCTCGGGTACCGACCCGTCCAGCGGGCACCGACTCAGCTGGATGAGCTGCAAACGGCCTGCCGATCCGGTGGTGACCGTCTACGCCGGTCTTGGCGGCACGCCGAGGTGACCGACATGACCACGGCGACGGATGACCGAGGAAACCCGGAACTGGTCGTTCTCCTCGACGATCAGTACGCACGGACAGGCACGGCACCGAAGGCGAGCATCCACACCAAGGACACGCCGCTGCACCTGGCGTTCTCCTGCTACGTCTTCGGGCCGGACGGCCGCGTGCTGCTGACCAGGAGGGCGCTCGGCAAGAAGACCTGGCCCGGCGTCTGGACCAACTCCTTCTGCGGGCACCCCGGCCCAGGGGAGTCCATACAGGACGCCGTCGCCCGACGCGGGCGACAGGAGCTCGGCATCGCGATCGCCGACCCGCGCACCGTGCTCCCAGACTTCCGGTACACGGCGACCGACGCGAGCGGGATCGTCGAGAACGAGTTCTGCCCGGTATGGACCGCCACCGTTGACTCGGACCCGAATCCCGAACCCGCCGAGGTGTGTGAATGGCGCTGGGCGGACTGGGCCGACCTGGTGACGGTCGCCGACCGCATGCCGTACCTCCTCAGTCCATGGGCTCAGCTGCAGATCCCTCGGCTGAGCCAGAACGGGACTCTCCCGGCGCCTCGGTGAGAAGCCGCGATCCGATCTGCGGCGACGGCCGGGCCGGGTCGGCGGCATCCGGCCTTCGCAGGTCCGGCCCGCTGTGTCCGGCCCGACGACCCGGACGACGGTGAGCGCGGCCGACCGGCGACCCGGTCGCCTTCGAGGCGCTGCGCCTCACGGATCGCCGGACGCACAATGGACCTGCGATCGACGTGGATCACCCCAGACGAGGGGGGAGCAGGCCGCCGGCCCGCTCCGCCCCGTCCGACCAGGTCAGCGTGCGTACACCGTCGGCCTCGGCGGGCTGCTCATGCCGTCGCCGATGAAGAAGCTCGGGTGCGGGGGTTGGTTATAGGCGGTGTTCTGCCAGGCGATCGCGACCCGGTACTGGGTGTCGTGCATCAGCGTCGTGATCCGGCGGTCGGTCTGGTGCGGGGTGCTGTAGATCCGCAGCGCCCGATTGTCGGTCGTCGGCCAGATGACCTCCTCGCGCCAGTCGCCGAGTAGATCGCCCGACAGCGCGGGCGTCGACTTGGTCCCGTTGACCGAGGTGACGCCGCTGCCGGTGAGCAGCCTGGTCTCGCCGGAGGTCCCGTATTTGTCGATGCGGGTCCCGTCGAGCAGCTCCCGCACCGGGTCGCCGTCCCACCAGGCCAGGAAGTTGATCGACGAGGGCTTGCGGCCCACGTTCTGACCTTGCGGATTCCGGATCTGGCCGTCGCGCGCCGACCACGACTCCGCGCCGGGGCTGCCCGCCCAGATGTCGCCGGAGACGCCGCGCCCGTTGTCGCCGCCGGACGCCGTGCGCCACAACGTCTGGCCGGTGCGGGCGTCGGCGAGCCAGGAGCCGGGCTGACTCGTTCCCTCGTTGACCTTGAAGTACTCCAGGCCAGGCCTGCTCGGGTCGAGGTCCCCGACATGACCTGCGTCGCCGTGGCCGGTGCCGTTGACCCACAGGCCGCGCCCGTCGTCGTCGACGGCCATCGCGCCGTAGAGGATCTCGTCCCGCCCGTCGCCGTCGACGTCGGCGATGGACAGGCTGTGATTGCCTTGGCCCTCCCACTGCGGGCCGTTGGTGGAGCTGTTGCTGTCGAAGGTCCACCGTCGGGTCAGCGAGCCGTTGCGGAAGTCCCAGGCGACGACGACCGAGCGCGTGTAATAGCCGCGAGCCATGATCAGGCTCGGCCGGGCACCGTCGAGGTAGGCGGTGCCCGCCAGGAATCGGTCGACCCGGTTGCCGTAGTTGTCGCCCCAGCTGCTGACGTTCCCTCTGGCAGGCACATAGTCCACGGTGGACAGGGCTCGCCCCGTGGTGCCCTCGAACATCGTGAGGAACTCCGGGCCCGCCAGCACGTAGCCCGAGGAGTTGCGATGATCGGCACCCGAGTTGCCGATCACGGTGCCCACGCCGTCGCGGGTCCCGTCGGCGGTCTTGGCCGCGACCTCGGCTCGGCCGTCCCCGTCATAGTCGTAGACCTGGAACTGGGTGTAGTGCGCCCCGGCTCGGATGTTGCGCCCGAGGTCGATGCGCCACAGGCGCGTCCCGTTCAGTTCGTAGGCATCGAGGTAGACGTTGCCGGTGGTCCCGGACTGCGAGTTGTCCCTGGCGTTGGTCGGGTCCCACTTCAGCACGATCTCGTACTGTCCGTCGCCGTCCAGGTCACCCACGCTGGCGTCGTTGGCCGCGTAGGTGTAGCCGCTGCCGCCTGCAGGCTGCTGGATCGGCACGTCCAGATAACCAGCGCCGAACTGGAGCGCGGGCGGGGATGCAGGCTGCTCCGAACCGTTGACCACGGCCCGGACCGTGTAGGTGCTGCCCGCCGCCGCACCCGCGTCCAGATAGTTGGTCGAGTTCGTGACGGGGGAGGAGTTGAGCCGGGTGGAGCCTCGATAGACGTTGAAGCCCACCGAGTCCGGATCGGTGGCCAGCCAGCGCCAGCTCACCAGGTTGCCGTTGCCGGAGCGCACGCTCACCACACCCCGGTCGAGCGCCTCCACCTGACGCCCCGCCTGCGACGGCTCGGGATCGGCGGCGGTCGAGGTCTCGGTGATCGTGTCGGACCGGGCGGCGTCCGCCGGGGAGGGCTGATAGGCGTTCGCGGTCGGGGCGGCCAGCGCGACCGAGGCCAGCGCGGCGAGCGCGGGGAGGGCGCTGCGGCGTAATCGTCGTGATCTCACGCAAAGATCTCCTTT